>CAJXMR010000026.1 GCA_913056305.1 uncultured Ralstonia sp. | reverse complement strand
GCCGCAATTCATCTCGCAGCTTCTGTCATCTGGCTGATTTGACGACACGCCCTAGGGGACTTTGACAATTCTGCGATCTCCTGTGGCTCCGTCACGAATATTACACATAGTGGGTATTAATATCTGGCCGTCCGCTTTGGCATGGATGCGATACGACATCGCACGAGCAGAAATCGGACCGACGGGATCCCAAGCAACGTGCCACCAAGCGCGTACGACGAGAGGAACCGGCGTCACTTGGTAAACAATCGCTTTCGGGGAAAACATGCTTTATCGACAGGGGGGAGGGCACCGTCTGCGCCTTTCCGTGATGGCTCTCGCAATCAGCGCGGCGTTGCCGATCCTGGCCCAGGCAGCCAGTGACGACACGCAGGTCCAGGATCAACAGGGGAAGGCACCGGCAGCGAAGACCGGCGATGAGACCGGTAAGAACGACGGCGCGGTCCAGCACGTCGGCAGCGTCGAGGTGACACGGCAACGCGCGCAGACCAGCGCGGCCGTGGCCACCAAGCAGACCGAAGAGCGCGTGATGGACGTGCTGACCCAGGACCAGATCAAGAACCTGCCCGACGACACCGTCACGGATACGGTCAGGCGTGTTGCCGGTGTTTCGGTCAGCTTCAACCCGGACAACGTCAACGGCCGCGACGAGGCACAGTTCATCGCCATCCGCGGGCTCGACGGCAGCTACAACAACGTCACGATCGACGGCGCGCCGATGGCGTCGACCGACCTGACCAGCCGCAGCGCGCGCACCAACATGCTGCCGTCGTCGCTGGTCAAGCAGGTCCAGGTGTACAAGACCTGGCTGCCCGACCAGGACCCCAACGCCGTGGGCGGCTCCATCAACATCGTCACGCGCAGCGCGTTCGACAACGGCGGCAAGCCGTATCTGAGCATCACGGGCGGGCTCGGGCATGCCCGCGACAGCGGCAAGGTCCTGTCGGCCGATGAAGGGCTGGCGCGCAAGACCGACATGGTGTTCAGCAGCACCTTCGGACCCACGGGGGCCCTGGGCGTTGTCATTGCGGCCAACTACGAGAACGAGAACACCACGTCGATCGGTCACATGGCGACCGACAACATCTTCTACAACTACTACAACGCCAACGGCGCCAACGCCAACAACCCCGCCACCGGCGGCCCGAACACGGGCAACGGCATTCCGGTGCCGCAGCAGTTCAAGTACTGGCAGTTCCTGAAGAACTTCGAGCGCAAGGGCGTGGACGCCAAGGTGGAGGCACGGTTCAGCCCCGACCTCTATGGCTTCATCAGCCTCGGCTACAACAACGAGACCACCCGCCAGGTACGCAACGAGACCTTCATCGACGACAGCCGCAGCACGGGCACCAATCCGGTCTCCAACCAGACCCCGACGTCCGGTCACTTCGCGCTGGGCGAGGCTGAAGCGGGCAACATGATCTCGAAGCTCGACCGCACGGTGCAGTCGGCCCAGGGCGGCCTGGACTGGAAGCTCAGCGATGACCAGGTCCTGTCCTTCCGCTCGTCGCTATCGGAAGCGCGCCATCGAGAGCCGCGCCAGATGGCGAAATACATCTTCGCCCGCTTCCGCTACAACGCTGCCGGCACGGCCCCCACGCTGAGCGGCACGCCCGGCCTGGCGATGAACTACGACACCTCCGGCTCCGAGCCCAGCGTCTCCGTCAATCCAAGCAATTTCGACAACCTGAACAACTGGCAGGCGTACTACTGGCGCAACGAGACCATCGCCATCGACGATCGGGTCGGCGATGTGAAGCTCGATTTCCGCCAGAACATGGATGCCGATGCGCGCGGGCTTGGATACGCAGTGGGTATCGACTATCGGCGCCTGGGCCATAGCTACACCGACAACTTCAACCAGTACAACCCCAACGCCGCCGGCATGACGCTGGCGGGCGCCGGTTATCTGTCGGGCACGATCATGCCGTACAGCAACGGCCTGCCATTCATCATCGTCGACCCGGCCCGCGCGTGGGCGCAATTTGCCGCGAACGCCAACATCATCTCGGCCAACAGCGGCAACCTGACCAGCAGCCTGCAGAGCAACTACACCCACAGCGAGCAGACCGCCGCCGGCTATGCGATGGCCGCCTACCGGACCGATCGGTTCAGCGCCACCTTCGGCTTGCGCCAGGACAACACCGACCTGTCGACCACCGGCAACGTGCGCAACGTCGTCAACGGCAGCACAACCTGGCAGTCCGTCACCAAGAATTCCAACTACAACTTCACGCTGCCGGCAGCGTCGTTCGTGTTCGATGCCAGTTCCGCCGTCAAGCTGAAGGCCGCCGCCAGCCAGACCATCGGCCGGCCCAACTACGACGCGTACTCGCCAAACACCACCATCTCGGAAAACACCGATGGCTCGGTGACGATCTCGCAAGGCAACCCCGACATCAAGCCGCGCCAATCGGACAACTTCGATCTGTCCGCGGAGTGGTATCTGCCCAATGCAGGGCTCGCCTCCGTGGCCGGGTTCCACAAGCGCATCAAGAACGAGATCTACACGCTGCAAAGCCAGGGGCAGATCTTCTTTGATGGCGCAAACCGCACCGCCGCCATCTCGCAGCCGCTCAACGCGTCCAGCTCCCAGCTCAACGGCATGGAGTTCAACTTCGTGCAGGGCACACTCGGCTGGCTGACCCCATACCTGAAGGGCGTCGGCTTTAGCAGCAACCTCACCTTGCTGGCCGGCCGCCTGAACGCGCTCACCACGTCCGGCGCCACGCGCACCATCAATCGGCTGGTCAATCAACCCGACCAGATCCGCAACCTGACGGTGTTCTACGACTACCAGCGGTTTGGCGTGAGCCTGGCCTACAACTGGGCCGGCGACAGCCTGCGCCTGGTCGATTCCGCGCTCGCCAGCCAGGACGTCTACTGGAAGGCGCGCAAGCAGTTCGACCTGCAGGCGCACTACGACATCGGTGATGGCTGGCGTGCCTTCTTCTCGATCTCCAACCTGACCAACTCGCCGCTGGTCAGCGTCACCGGGCCCAACCGGAACCTACTGAAGGACACGTTCTCGCTCAACCGCACCTACTGGCTTGGGCTGACCTACACGCCCAAGAAACTGTTCTGACGCCAGCCCCCCGGCTGTTGCTATTCACTTTTGGAAGAAATCCTATGAACGCCTATCAACAATTCATCGACCTGAGCCTGCAGTCGATGGGCATCATTCCGCTGCTCGCGCTCATCCTGCTCGTGGTGCTGGTGGTCGCCATCGAACGTGCCGTCTTCTTCGCGCGCATCGTGCCGTCCGGCGCGGCGCTGGACCGTGAACTCTCCGCCACTGACCATCGGCAGGAAGAGGCCCTGCGGGCGATTGCACAGCGCCACCAGGCCACCGTGTTCGGCGGCACCCTGCAGGCGGCCGTCGAAGCGCGGCACCTCGATCCGGAAGCGATGGACCGCTACATCGACGAAGCCATCGTGCGCACCTTGCCCAAGCTCGACCGTGCCTTGTGGCTGCTCGACGCGGCCGTGACGCTCGGCCCGCTGATCGGCCTGCTGGGCACCATCATCGGCATCACCGAGTCGTTCAATGTGCTCGGCGCCAGCGGCCCCAATGCGGGCGCCGTGACCGGCGGCATCGGCCACGCGCTGATCGCCACCGGCTTCGGCCTGGCCGTGGCCATCGTCGGCGTGGCGGTCAACAGCTACTTCGGCAAGCGCGTCCGGCTGGCGATCCTGCAGCTCGACCTCGTCAAGCTCGCCTGCATCAAGCGGCTGCATTTGCTTGAGACCGACCCCACGACCTCACGCGTCGCCACGCTGCAGCCGCAGGCCGAGCGCATGCCGTTCAAGCGAGCCGCAACGGCCGGCCTGTCGGGAGCCTGACCATGAGCCGGACCCGCTACCTGGACGTGCGCGAGCCGCGCATCGAAATCGTCCCGATGATCGACATCATGATGTTCCTGTTGATCTTCTTCATGGTGACGATGCTGAAGATGATCGATGCCAGCGGCCTGAAGATCAACGTGCCGCAAGCGTCGACCGCGGCGCCGTTGCCCAAGACCTCGCTGACCATCGCCGTGAAGAAGGAAGGCGGCCTGTTCTTCGAAGGCCAGCCGATCGCGGCGGACGCCCTGACGCAGCAGCTCAAGGTTCGCGCACAGTCGGCCAAGCTCGAAGTCCTGATTGCCGGTGACAAGGACGTGCCGCTGCAGGAGCTGCTGCGCGCGATGGACGTTGCACGCGCAGCCGGCGTCGAAGACCTCGGCATTGCCGCCAAGCCCTGAGGTGATGCCATGAGTTCGTCCTTGCCGGCAACCGCGCGACTGCCGCAGCCGGCCCCCGACCTGCCCTCCGGGCTGCGGCTGCCTGCGGCGCTGGCGATTGCGCTGGTGCTCGAAGCGGGGCTGATTGCCGTGACGCTTGGCCGGCGCGCTGACCCGCCCGTGCCGCCTGCACCGGCACCGGTGAAGATCGCGCGGCTGGTGACCATTGCAGATGTACCGGGCGAGCCCGACCCGGCGCCGCCGACACCGATGCAATCGGCACCGAAACCGAAACCTACCCCTCCCAAGGCCAAGCCGGCGCCCGCGCCGAAACCCGTGGCGAATGCGCCGAGTGCCGCCCCTGTGCCGACACCGACGACGGATGCCAAACCGGTCGAGGCACCGGCAGCAGCGCCCGCACCGTCACCTAGTCCAGTGCAGCGGGACAAGGCTCCCGAAAAGCCGAGCGGCGTACGTCGCGGTCTCGTGCCGCTCGTGCGCGTCGAACCCGACTATCCGCCGCGCGCCCTGGCCAGCAACACCGAGGGCGTGGTGGTCGCGCGCGCGACGATCGAGGCCGACGGCAGCGTCTCGGCAGTGAAGATCGTCAGCGCACAGCCCCCCAAGCTCTTCGACCAGGAAGCCATCCGCGCCCTGATGCGCTGGAAGTTCTCCCCCAACGAAGGCGGCATGGTCGGGGAGATCGAGCTGCGTTTCCGGCTCAGCAACTAACGAGCAACTCACGACCGCGCAACACCCGCATGTCCAACAACCTTCCGTTCGACCTTCATCACGTCGGCGTCAAGTTCAACCGCGATGGCAGCGTCCGCCACTACCCGGGCAACACGATCCTCTGCCATGTGCCGCGCCCCGGTGTTTTGTGGAGCGCACTGATTGCCGCGCGCGATCAGCTGAACGCCGGTAAAGCGGCCGACTGCCTGACCTTCCTGCCACCCGAGAGCTATCACATGACGGTGTTCGAGGGCGTCACCGATCACATTCGCGCGCCGCTTGCCTGGCCCGCCGATGTCCAGCTCGATGCGCCGGTCGATCAGTGCACGCGCCGTTTCGAGCAGAAGCTGGCGCGCTTCGATCCTGCCTGCGAGTTGCCGTTGCGCATGGTGATCGCCGATGGCAGCGCCCAGCACAGCGCTGGCGTCATGACGCTCACCCCGATCGACGCCGAGGAGAACCGCAAGCTGCGCACCCTGCGTGACCGGTTGTCCGACTGCCTGTCGATCCGGCACCCGATCCACAACGACTACGTGTTCCACATCACGCTTGCCTACCCCATCAAGGCAATGACGCCGGCTGCGACCGACGCGTATCTCAAGCAGCAGGCCGCATGCTTCGAATGGATCCGGCGCCAGGTTCCGGTCGTTGAATTCGGGCCGCCCGAGTTCTGCGTCTTTGACGACATGCACGCCTTCGAAACGCGCCTGTACCTCGGGAGCGAATCCATGACGCCGCCGCCGCAAGCCGCACACATCGCAGGAGAAACACAATGAACCGACGCGACCTTCTCAAAGCGGGCGCCAGCGTTGGCATGGCAGCCGGGCTCGGCGCCCTGCCGCTCTCGATCCGGCGCGCGCTGGCCCTGCCGGCCGCCTCCCCCACCGGCACGATCCACGACGTGCAGCACGTTGTCATCTTGATGCAGGAGAATCGTTCGTTCGATCACTACTTCGGCACGCTGGGAGGCGTGCGCGGATTCAATGACCGGCACACCGCGCCGCTACGCGGCAAGCGCACCATCTGGGAGCAGCCCGACGGCCAGGGCGGGACCGTGCTGCCGTTCCACATGCCGAGCCACAGCACGGCCTCCCAGCGCGTCCACTCGTTGCCGCACGGCTGGGTCGATGGGCACGCCGCGTGGGCCGGCGGCCTGTACGACAACTGGATTCCGGCCAAGGGCGTGCTGACGATGGGGCACTACACGCGCCAGGACATCCCCTACCACTTCGCGCTGGCCGATGCGTTTACGGTGTGCGACGCCTATTTCTGCTCGCTGCCCGGCGCCACCAACCCGAACCGCTCGCACCTGATGGCCGGCACCATCGATCCGTTTGGAACCCACGGTGGCCCGATGAAGGACCAGCCGGCCGAAGGCCGCGATTTCCAGCCGCGCAACGGCCCACCGGTCTCCTACACCACCTATCCGGAACGGCTGGAAGCTGCCGGGGTGTCGTGGCGGGTCTACCAGGGGATCGACCAGGACGGCCCCTTCCCCATCGACGTGCAGGACGGCATCCGCAGGCGCAACGATCCGCATCCGGAAGACCCGAATGCGTCGGTCAGTTGCTTCAACGTGCTGCGCTTCTTCCAGCAGTTCGCCAACGCACCGGAAGATTCGCCCCTGTACCGCAACGCGATGACGCACCGGCCACCCAGCGTGTTCGCCGCCGATGCCAAGGCCGGCAGGCTCCCGCAGGTCTCCTGGGTGATGCCGCCGCACAACTGCTCCGAACACCCCCAGTGGACGCCGGCCGACGGCGCGTCATTTATCGCGTTCGTGCTCGACGCGCTGACGGCCAACCCGGACACCTGGAGCAAGACCGTCCTGCTGGTGATGTACGACGAGAACGACGGCTTCTTCGACCACGTGCTGCCGCCCATGCCGGCGGCCACGCCCGAACAAGGCGCATCGAATGTCGACGTGGCCGCGGAAATCCATGCGCAGGATGGCTTGCCGTTCGGCCTGGGCGCACGCGTGCCGCTGCTGGCCATCTCGCCGTGGTCCAAAGGCGGTGCGGTGTGCTCGCAGGTGTTCGACCACACGTCGGTCATCCGCTTCCTGGAGGCGCGCTTTGGCGTGCATGAGCCGAACATCAGCGCGTGGCGCCGGGCCGTGTGCGGCGACCTGACCTTGGCGTTCGACTTCGCCACGCCGGACGCGCAGATCCCTGCGCTGCCGGATGCGCGCGCATTCCTCGCGTCGCACGCCATGCAGCCGGGCCTACCCGCGCCGCACCCGCCGCAAGCGCAGACGCTGCACCGTCAGGAGCCTGTGCAACGGCGCACGCGCGCATTGCCATACGTGTTGCACACGCACGCCAAGATCGATACGGCGAGCCAGTCGGTCCAGCTGCAGTTCGTCAACAGCGGCAGCGTCGGCGCGGTCTTCCATGTGTTCGACCACGCCAGCGATGCGGCCCCCAAACGCTATACCGTCGACGCCAACACCCAGTTGGCAGGCGTTTGGCCACTGACAACCGATGGCAGCTACGACCTGGAAATCCTGGGGCCCAACGGCTTCCTGCGCCGCGTCTCCGGCCGGGCTCATGCCGCAGCACCCGCAGGCGCGGTGCTCGAGGTGAGGACCAACTACGTTCCGGCCGTCGGCGACCTGCGGCTGGAGCTGTCCAACCACGACACCGTCGCCCGCACGCTGACTGTGACCGACAACGCCTACGGCGCCCAGGCACGTCGCCATCACCTGCCGGCCGGGGGACGCATCGAGATCAACTGGGCGCTATCATCCAGCGATGCTTGGTACGACCTGACTGTCGCAGCCGACAATCCCGCCGACTTTGCACGGCGCTACGCCGGGCACGTCGAAACCGGCAAGCCAGGCAAGACCGATCCGGCACTGAGCCGAGACAGCAGCCCGCCTGCCTCGCCAGACCGGCCGCGCGCACCCTGAACGCTGATGGAATGAAGCCTGCGCTGTTCGCCGCCACCCTTGCCACCGCCCTTTGGGTGGCCTCGCCGATAGCGGCGGCAGCGGAGTTCGACTTCTGGTATGGCCACAGCGGCCCGATTGCCGAGGCAATCGAATCGCTGTGCGCCGGCTTCAACGCTGCGCAACATCAGCATCGCGTGCACTGTGTGTCGCAGGGCACGTATGAGCAGACGATGCAGAAGGTCGTCGCGGCTTACCGGGCCGGCCGGCAACCGGCTGTGGTCGAGATCTACGATGTCGGCACGCTCGACATGATGCTCAGCGGCGCCATCTATCCGGTCGACCGCCTGATGCACGAGGCGGGAGACACCCTCGGCTGGTCCGACGACCTCGCCGTGGTACGGCGCTACTACGCCGACGCCGCCGGCCACCCCTACTCCCTGCCCTTCAACGTCTCGACGCAGGTCCTGTACGCCAACAAGGCATGGCTGGCCGTGGCGGGTATCGCCCAGGCGCCGCAAACCTGGGAGGCATTCGAAGCGGCGGCAGAAAAACTCAAGGCCGCCGGCAGCGTGTGCCCGGCGGTCACGGACTACGATCCGTGGAAGATGCTGGAGCAGACCAGCGCCTCGCAAGGCGCGCCGATTGCCACGCAGCACAACGGCCGCCAGGGGCTCGACGCCCGCTACGTGTTCAACACCGGCGTGCATCGCCGCTTGATGAATGACGTCATGCGCTGGCGCGCACGCGGCCTGCTCATCGACGCCGCGGACACACGGGCCGGCAACCAGACGCTCGCATTCGCCACCGGGGAGTGCGCGCTGTCGGTCGAATCGACCAGTGCGTGGAGCGGCATCCGAGCCAGCAAGCGCGTCGATGCCGCAGTCGGCATGGTCCCGACCTATGCGGGCACGCAGCGCCACAACACCGTCGTCGGCGGCGCTTCGCTGTGGGTCATGAAGGGACACAGCGCGGCGGTCTACCGGGGCGTTGCCGCCTTCTTCGACTATCTTCGGCAGCCTGAGCAGCAGATCGCTTTCTCCCTCCGGACGGGTTACCTGCCCCTCACACATCGCGCTGCCCGTGCTCTCATGATGTTGGGCGGCGAGGATGCTGCCGCACTGGCGCCGATCGCAACGGGCCTGGCGTCGCTCAGCGTGTCCCCCGGTGAGGACAACGAGGGCGCCCGGCTTGGCTTCATGCCGCAGTTCCGTCTTGCCTGGCAGGCTGAGGTCCAGAAGGCCTTCGCAGGCAAGCAGACCATGGATCAGGCGCTTGACCGCGCCAAGGCGCGCGGCGATCAGTTGCTGCAACGATTCAAGGACACCTATGCCGGCGTAGCGCCGCCCTAGGAGATCACATGAAGCCGACTGCTCCCTTCCCGCACCGATGGCTGCCGCTTGCGCTGGCTGCGCCACAGCTGGCGCTTGCCGCGCTGTTCTTCTACTGGCCGGCGTGCAAGGCGATCTGGTGGTCGTTGCATCTGGAGCGGCCCTTCGGCAATGGCTCGGTCTTTGTCGGGTTGCAGAACTACTGGCGCGTGCTGACGGACCCTGGCTTCCATGCCTCGCTGCGTGCCACGGCGCTGTTCATTGCCGGCGGTGTCGGGCTGGCCGTGGTCGCGGCGCTGGTGCTGGCCGCATGCGCCAGCCTCAGCCTGCGCGGCAGCAAGGTCTTGCGCCATCTGTTGATCTGGCCGTATGCAGTGGCCGGCGCGGTACTCGGCGTCATCCTGCGCTACCTCATGAGTCCCGTCGCGGGGCCGCTGGGCTGGTTCAACCAGATCTGGCCAGGGCTGTGGGCGCCACATGTCAACGGCAGTGATGCCCTGCTGATGGTCACCCTGGCCTTTGCGTGGACACAGATCCCATTCAATTTCGTGATCTTCACCGCCGCGCTGCAGTCGGTGCCGGACGACTATCTGGCCGCCGCCGCAATCGACGGCGCGGGCCCGGTGCGCCGCTTCGTGGATATCCAGCTGCCGTTGCTCGCGCCGTTCGTACTCTTCGTGTTCGTCATCAACATGCTGGAGAGCTTCACCAACAGCTTCGGGATCATCGATACGCTCACGCGCGGCGGACCGGGCGAGGCGACCGAGATCCTGTCCTACAAGATTTTCTCGGATGGCTTTGTCGGGCTCGATCTGTCCGGCTCATCAACGCTGTCGGTCATCCTGATGATCGGCGTGGTGATGCTCACCTTCGTGCAGTTCCGCGCATTCGAGCGCGGTCAAGGCCAGCACTGACCATGGTCGAACGTCATCGCGCCTTCCATCTGTGCTGCTACGCGATCCTGGTGCTGGGGGTGCTGTTCGCGTTGGGGCCGCTGTATGTGGCGTTCTGTTCGGCCTCGGTGCCGAACCAGCAACTGCTCGACAATGGTGTCGCGCTGCTGCCCGGTGCGCACCTGCTGGACAACATCCGGGAAGTCGCGCGGCGCGTGAACATCGGCCGCATGCTGTTCAACAGCCTGGTCGTGTCGAGCGTGGTGGTGGTAGGCAAGCTCACGCTGTCGTCGGTCACCGCCTACGCCGTCGTCTACTTCCGCTCGCCGCTGCGGCACCTGATCTTCTGGAGCGTCTTCATCACGCTGCTCCTGCCGCTCGAGGTCCGCATCGTCCCCACCTATGCCGTGGCCTCCGACCTATACGAGCCGCTGAAGGCGGTGCTGCGTACGACCGGCCTGGACACGCTCATTGCGTCGCTGGCCGGCATCCGGATCATGCCGTCGCTGAACCTGCTCGACACCTATGCCGGCCTGTCGCTGCCGCTGGTGGCTTCGGCCACCGGCACCTTTCTGTTCCGGCAGTTCTACCAGACCGTGCCGGCGGAATTGTCGGAAGCGGCACGCATCGACGGCGCCGGACCGATGCGTTTCTTCATCGACATCCTGCTGCCCCTGTCGAAGACCAACCTGGCCGCGCTCGGCACCATCGCCTTCATCACCACGTGGAAGGAATACATGTGGCCGCTCGTGGTCACGAACCAGGGCAGCATGCGCACGATCGCCGTGGGCGTGGCCAGCTTCTTCCCGACCGAGGCGAGCCAGTTGCCGGAATGGAACCTGGTCATGGCAGCGGCGCTGGTTGCGCTGGTCCCGCCCGTGCTGGTGATCGCGCTGCTGCAGCGCTGGTTTGTCAAAGGCGTGATCGGCGCCGGCAAATGAATCCGCCATGGCTCGGCGCACCCTGCTTACATTTCACCGTTCAACGTTCACACACCGTCATGCAACGAGAAGATCGTCTCCGGCACGCCACCGCCATCGTTGAAGCCGCGGGCGAGATCGCCCGGCGCTTGTTCCAGCAGCGCACGCAGTTGGCGATGCATGCCAAAGGCCCGCGCGATTTCGTCAGCGAGGCGGATCTGGCGGTCGAGCGCGTGATCCGCGAGCGTCTTGGTTCGGCGTTTCCCGGTGAGTCCGTCCTGGGTGAGGAGCTGGGCGGCGAACTGGCCCCTACCTGCTGGCTGGTGGACCCGATCGATGGCACTGCCAATTTCCTGCGCGGCTCGCCGCTGTGGGGCATTTCGCTCGGGCTGGTGGTCGATGGCGAACCGGTGGTCGGCGCGATCCACTACCCCATCCTGGGCATGAGCATCGGTGCTGCCTTGGGGCTCGGGCTGGTCTGCAACGGCCTGCCGATGCGGCGCGAGGTGCCGTTTCCGGAAGTGCGCGCTGTAGCGATGGGTGAGAACGCCCATTGGGATGCCGCCGAAATCGCCCAACTCAGCCAGACGCTGCGGCAACACGACTGGAGCGTGGCAAGCTACCGCTGTGCAACGATCGGCCTGGGCTTCGCCGCGCTGGGCTATGTCGACGGCTATCTGGAGCGCCACACCAGCCTCTGGGATATCGCGGCTAGCATTGTCCTGTGCCGCGAGGCCGGGCTGGAGACGCATGTCGATGGCGTCGCGAAACCTGCCGGCATGGACGTGATGGTCGGCACCCGGGCCTTGGTCGATGTGGTCACACCGTTGTGGCAGGCATCCGCGCGAAATGACACGTAACCGTACGTGGCCCCGCCGGCACGCGAGCGCGACACATTGGTTTGCTAGAATTTTTGCCTGATCAACTTACGCTGGCCGGCGCTCCGAATACGCGATGTGAACACCGCGACGAACGCCCGCCTGCAGCAGGTGCAATACACGCGCCCCATGCCGTTACGGTAGCCGCGATCCCCCGCCCCCCCTACATGACCAGCAAATCCAGAGGTCTCGAGCCAGCGCCCGATGCGGCCGCACAGAATACGCCGCGCACCAGCGATGCGTTTTTTCCCAGTGCCAGCGAGCGCATGATCCTCGACATCGTCCGCCGGCACCGGGCGATTTCCCGCGCGGCGATTGCCTCGGAGACGGACCTTGCGCAGCAGTCGATCCACCGTCTTGTCGAACAGCTGATCGAGCGCGGCCTGCTGCGCGCGGGCGAGCCGGTCAAGAACGGCCGGGGGCAGCCCAGCCCGCGGATCGAGCTCGTGCGCGAAGCGGCCTATACCATCGGCATCTCAGTCAATACCGATTCCATGGCACTGTGTCTCGCAGACCTGGGCTGCAACATCGTGGAAGAGATCCTGATCCCGACGCCGCCGACGCAGCGGGACGCATCGCTCGCCCGATTGAACGATGAGGTCGGTCAACTGCTCAAGCGCAACAAAGTCCGGCGCGAGCGCGTGATCGGGATCGGTTTCGCGATGACCGGCTTCTTCGTCGGGGATCGCCGCCAGGTCAACGCGCCCGAGCCGTTGCAGGACTGGTCGCTGATCGATCTGGCGCCCATCCTCGAAGGCTGCTTCAAGCTGCCGGTGTGGATCGAGAACAATGCGACCACGGCGGCCATCGGCGAAAGCCTGCTGGGTGCCGGCCTGTGGGCGCGCAATTTCTTCTACCTGTCCTTCAACTACGGGTTCGGTGGCGGCGCCGTCATTGATGGCAAACCCTATTTCGGCTCGCACGGCAACGCGGGCGAAATGACGATCTTCACTGACGAGGAAGCCGAGCGACGGCCGGCGCTGCAATACCTGATCCGGGAGTTGCGCGCGAACGGCGTCGAGGTCGAGTCGGTCGAGGACCTGCGCTGCCGTTTCGATCCGGCCTGGCCCGGCGTAGAGAGCTGGATCGCACGCACCCTGCCGGCGTTGGACCGGGTCATCAACTCGGTGGCCGGCCTGGTCGATCCGCAAGCGATCGTCTTTGGCGGCCAGCTGCCGCCCGAACTCGGGAAGATGCTGATCGAGCGTGCCCGCTTCTGGGAGAAGCATCGCTACGGTGTCGCGCCGCCTCGGCCGAAGCTCGTGCTGGGCGAGGCGAGCGGCAACGCCACCGTGATCGGCGCCGCGCTGGTGCCATTGAAGACGCGGTTCTTTGCGTGAGGTCTTGGCCAGCGGCGGAGCACTGACCACCCCGCCGCCTCGGCTCATCAAGCAACCGAATAGCCGCCATCGGCCACCAGCGCGTGGCCCGACACGTAGCTCGCGTCGTTGGACGCGAGGAAGGCCACGATGGTCGCCATCTCTTGCGCGCTGCCGAAGCGGCCAGCCGGCGTGTTGGCGGCAAAGTCGTGCCGGGCCTCATCCGACGGCCAGATACCGCGATGGTGGAACGGCGTCTCGATCAGCCCCGGCGCCAGCGCGTTGACGCGCACACCGCGGCGGAACCATTCGATCGAGGCCGTCTTGGTCATGCCGATCACCGCATGCTTGGTGGCGATGTACAGCGCCGCGTTCTCGAAGCCGATCACGCCGCCCATCGAGGCGTTGTTGATGATGCTGCCCGCGCCCTGCTTGAGCATCACCTCGGCCTCATATTTCATCGAGTTGAAGACGCCGCGCACGTTGGGGTCGAACACCTTGTCGTAGGTCGCATCGGTCTGCTGCGTGAGCGGCGCGAACACGCCTTCGGTGCCCGCGTTGTTGAAGGCGATGTCCAGGCGCCCGTAGGTGGCGACGGCGAAGTCGACCATCTTGCGGATGTCGTCTTCACGCGTGACGTCGACTTCAATGGCAGCCGCATCTCCGCCGTCGGCCTGGATGGCCGCGACCAGGGCATCGAGTTCTGCCTTGCGCCGCGCCGCGACCACCACCTTCGCGCCGCGCTGCGCCAGTTCGATGGCCGCCGCGCGGCCGATGCCAGAGCTCGCGCCCGTCACGAGGGCGATCTTGCCTTCCAGCGGTTGATGTTGATTGTTTGCTGCGTTCATTGCCGGCTCCTTGCCGTGGTATGGGGATCACTGGCGTTCGGGGCTGCCGATGCCGCCAGGCTTGGAGCCAAGTATGGGTAGGCTTGCGACACAAATAAATGGAATAATCCGGCAAACAAAATTCCTCGATTTGGAATTCTCGGAGCCGCAATGCAAGACCGTCTCGAACTGCTGCGCATCTTCACTGCCGCCGCCGGTGCCCCGACCTTCCGCGAGGCGGCCGCGCGCCTGGGCGTATCACCGCAAGCCATCACGCGTGCCGTGCGCGAGCTGGAGGCGGCCTTGGGCGAGACGCTGTTCCATCGCAACACGCGCAGCGTGCAGATCACGAACTACGGGCGGGATTTCGCGGCGCATGCGCAGGCGGCGCTGCAGACGGTCGATGGCCTGTTCGATGCCACCTCCGCCAAGGCAGCCGAGGCCGGCGGCACGGTACGGGTTGCGGCACCCACCCATGTCGGACGCGAATACGTGCTGCCCATCCTGAGCGGACTGATGCGGCAGCACCCGGGGCTGGTGGCCGACCTGCGCCTGTCGGATACGCCATCCGCCGTAGTCGACGAACAGATCGACGTGGGCGTGCGCGTCGGCACCCTCGGCGACAACCGCTTCGTCGCGCGGCAGCTCGGCACGCTGCCGCTATGGGTGGCGGCCTCGCCCGCGATGCTCGAACGCGTGGGCGAGCCGAAGACGCCCGCTGCGCTCACCGCGCTGCCGCTGACCACCCTGATCAACCGCGCCGACGGCCGCGCCTGGCCCTGGGTCTTCCGCGACGACACCCAGGTGCAGCCGCGCACGCCGGCCTTCATCACCGACGATCCGGAAACCGAGGTGCGGGCGGCCTGCGCCGGCATCGGCTTCACGCAGACCTCGGAATACCTGCTGCGCCCACACGTGGAGCGCGGCGCGCTGGTGCGCGTACTGCGCCGGTTCGAGCCGGCGCCGTGGACGCTCCACGTGTACCGCCCGCAACGCGGCCCGGTACCGCAGCGGGTACGGCTCGTGTTTGATGCGTTGGCAGAAGGGTTGCGCGGGCTGTGCCGAACTTGATTCAGTACGTCATGCGCTGGCTGCCAGATAGGCCGGCGCATCGCTAGACAACGACTGCTTGACGTTGCGCCCCACGTCATCGACCAGCACTTCCTCCCGGTCTTCGGCCAGTGCACGCAGCACCTCGCCTACAACGTGCTCGGGCGACGACTTCGGCGCGTTGATGCCGGCCGTCATGTCGGTGTCGATGAAGGCCGGATGCACGCCCACCACGCGCGTGCCCTGGCCGCGCAGCTCGTGCCGCAGCCCGTTGGTCAGCCCCCAGGCGGCCGCCTTGGACGCGCTGTAGGCACCGCTGGTCGGCATCGCCAGCCAGCTCAGCACCGACAGCACGTTGACCACCGTGCCGCCGCCGTTGCGCTTGAGCACCGGTGCAAAGGCCTGCGTGACAGCAAGCAGCCCCCACACGTTCACGTCGAAGATGCCCTTGACCGCCTCGGTGTTCTCCGGCGCGAGCAAAGAGACACGCTGCGCGATGCCGGCGTTGTTGATCACCACTTCGACGTCGGTCAACTGGGCCGCGGCGGCTGCGATGCTCTCGGCATCGGTCACGTCCAGGCGGACGGGGTGCACGCCCGGCTGCGTGACGGTCTTCGGGTCGCGCGCGCCCGCATACACTTTGGCCGCGCCCGCTGCCAGCAGGGCCTGCGTAAATTGGCGGCCCAACCCACGGTTGGCGCCGGTCACCAGGATGGTCTTGCCACGGATGTCCATTTCATTCTCCATATGTGTATATGCACAGCATTAAGCAAAAAAGAGCGCCCCTTCTGGGCGATGGGCTCAACTCGCTGTCAGTTCATACAGCGCCTCGCGCAGCGCCTGCGCGCGCACCGCGCCAAACTTGTCGTCGATCTCCTGCTGGGCGGCTTGCCAATGCGGGTGGGCTGCCTTGATCAGCGCCTGGCCGCGCGGGGTCAACTGCAACTCCGCAGCGCGGCTGTCCGGCACGGCTTTCGACACGACCAGTCCGTCTCGTTGCATGGGTTGGAGCGCCCGCACCAGCGTGGTCCGGTCCATCACCAGCCAGTCTGCGAGCGCAGCCATGGTGGGCTCGGTCGCCTGCGCGATTGCCGCGAGCACGGAGAATTGCGAGGAGGTCAGTCCTGCCTCACCCAGATGGCGGTCGTAGACCTGCGTGACATAGCGCGCCGCCTGACGGATGGCGAGCGCGTTGCAGACGGGGCGGGCGGGTGTTTGAGACATGTGGCGAGTTTAGCAGTGCATATGCACATGTCAAGCCCCATGATCGTGCGGTGGCTGCCCCTTTCCATGGCGACCCGAGAAAACGTTGCTCAGGCCACACGCTCGCGCAACCGGGCAAGAATCTCGCCGTTATGTTCGCCCACCCTGGGCAGCGGGTTGCGCACACCCGGACGACGCCCGCCCATCAACAGCGGCAACAGCACCGTGGGCCCCGTCGAACCATCGTCCATCTGCATCGGCACCAGGCCACCGCTGGCCTTGAGGTGCGGGTCATCGAGCAGCTGGTCGGGGCGCACGATTGGCGCGTAGGGAATGCCGGCGGCTTCCAGCTGCGGGGCCAGTGCCTGGACGTCGAGGTCGGCCAGGATATTGCCGAGTTCCTGCAGCAGCTGCGGCCGCACCGCCACACGCGCGGCGTTGTCGGCATACTGCGGATTACCCGCCAATTCCGGATGCCCCAGCACCTGGCACAGCGTAACGAACTGCTTGTCGCTCACCGCACCGATGAAGAGCTGCTCACCGCCCGCGAGTGTGAAGACGTCGTACACGCTCCACGCCGACACGCGCGAGGGCATTGGCGGCGGCGCCTCGCCCGTCATCGCGTATTGCTGCAGGTGCTGCGCGGCCAGGAACACGCAGTTCTCGAACAGCGCGCTCTGGATCTCCTGGCCACGGCCGGTGCGGTCACGTTCGCGCAGCGCCGCCAGCACACCAATGGCACCGAACATGCCGCCCATGATGTCGTTGACCGAAGTGCCGGCGCGCAGCGGGCGCCCGACTGGGCCGGTCATGTACGACAGCCCGCCCATCATCTGCACCACCTCGTCCAGCGCCAGCCGGTGCTCATACGGCCCCGGCAAGAAGCCCTTGTGCGATACGTAGATCAGGTGCGGATATGCCTCTGACAGCGATGCGTAGTCCAGCCCGAGCCTTTCCATCAGCCCAGGGCGGAAGTTCTCCAGCACCACGTCGCACTGGCCGGCGAGTTCGCGCGCGGTGGCGCGGCCCTCGTCGGTGGTGATGTCGAGCACAACACTCTTCTTGTTGCGGTTGAACGCGCGGAAGAAGCCGATGCCAAGGCCGGGCAGGTTGCGGGTCTTGTCGCCGCCGGGCGGTTCGACCTTGATCACCTCGGCGCCCAGGTCGGCCAGGATCATGCCGCAGGTCGGGCCCATCACCATGTGCGTGAACTCCAGGACGCGCACGCCGGCCAGCGGCAGGGATTCGTTGTCGTGTGGCATGGTCGTCAGGCCGCGATGGCCGCGTGCGTTGAAGTGGAAGCAAATGTCTTGGGTAGACCCGCGCGCCAGAGCGTGCCGTGCAGCGTCTCGCCCGCCAGCCAGCCGACCAGGCGTTCGCGCATCGCCAGCAACTGCGCAATGTCGACGCCCGTGGCGATGCCCATGCTCTCCAGCATGAAGGCAAGGTCTTCGGTGGCGACATTGCCGCTCGCCCCGGGTGCGTGCGGGCAGCCGCCGATACCGCCCAGGCACGCATCGAAGCGCGTCACACCCGCCTGCATGGCCGCGTAGACATTGGCCAGCCCCAGCCCGCGCGTGTCGTGGAAGTGGCCGCACCAGAAGCGCTCGCCTGCGATGGCGACGGCGCGCTCGAACAGTCGGTGCACCGCTGCCGGGTCTGCGTAGCCGACCGTGTCGGCCAGGCTCACACGATCGGCGCCAGCATCGAGCAGTGCCTGCATCAGGCGCAGCACCTCATCGGGATCGACGCGGCCCTGCAGCGTGCAACCGAAGGCCGTGCCGACGCCGCCTTCGATCAGCGTCTGCGCGCCGGCGGCATCGCGCGCGGCGCGGATGCGCGCCACCTCGGCCACCACTTCGTCCGGCGTCTTGCGCAGATTGGCGAGGCTGTGGGCGTGGCTGGCCGACAGCGGCACGATCATGAGGTCCACCCCGCTGGCGATGGCGTCTTCCGCACCACGCAGATTGGGCACGAGCGCGGAAACGAACAGGCCCGGCAGCGTGCGCGCGTAGTCGACCAGCGCGCGCGTATCGGCCAACTGCGGCAGCAGGCGCGCAGGGACGAACGAGCCGATCTCGATCTCGCGCAACCCCGCCGCATGCGCGGCGCGGATCCATTCGCGTTTTTGCTCGGTGGGCAGGATCGTCTGGAGGCTTTGCAGGCCGTCGCGCAATCCGACTTCGCGGATCACGGTGGTGGCAGTGGAGCGTGCGGTCATGTGCAGTTGGGCGGTATGGAATCCATCAACACACCGACTCTATGTGGTTCTCTACAGATGCAACAGCGATCAATTACGCACGTGTTCATTCCGTTTTGGAAAGCCTCGCGGTCGCATTTATCACGATGGCAGGCATTCCGGAATCGACGTCTGATGGCTATGATTTCCGTATCCACATTCCCTTTCGGAAGGCCTGCAACCCGGCCGCTCAACCATGCGTGACCTCGACTTGACGACCCTGCGCCTCTTCGTTGCCGTCTGCGAGACGCGCAACATGGCGCGCGCCGGGGAACAGCAGAACATCGTTGCCTCGGCCATCAGCAAGCGGCTGGCGCAGTTGGAGGACACCGTCGGCGCACCGCTGCTGGAGCGCCAGCGGCGCGGCGTGATCCCGACGCCAGCGGGCGAGATCGTGCTGGCGCACGCGCGCGCCATGCTGGCCGCCGCCGATCGCGTGGCGCGCGACATGGCCGAGTACGGCACCGGCATCCGCGGGCAGGTGCGTGTGCTGGCCACCGTCTCGTCGATGGCCGAGTCCTTGCCGGATGACATCGCGGCCTTCCTGAAGATCCCCGAGCACCGCGACATCCGTGTCACATTGGAGGAATGCCTGAGCAGCGACGTAGTGCGCGCGCTGCGCGAAGGGTCGGCGCCGCTGGGTGTGTGCTGGGACGCGGCGGATCTGGAAGGCTTTGAAACGCGCTCGTATCGCGGCGACCATCTGGCGGCGGTGGTGCATGCCTCGCATCCGCTCGCCAACGCCGACTCCTGCACGTTTGAAGAAACGCTGCCGTTCGACCATGTGGGGCTGCCCGCGCAGACGGCGGTGTACACCATGCTCTCGCGCTACGCGGCCATCCTCGGCCAGGCGCTGAACTATCGCGCGGTGGTCTCGACCTTCGACGCGTCGCTGCGCTGCGTGCGGGCCAACCTGGGCCTGGCCATCGTGCCGCGCGAAGTGGCCGAGCCGCTGGCGCCTATGCTGGGTGTGAAGATCGTGCCGCTCTCCAACGACTGGGCACGCCGACGCTTCGCGCTGTGCTACCGAAACGTGCAGTCGCTCTCACCGGCCGCGCGTCTGCTGGTGGACCATCTCACTCACACGGCGATGATGGCCCCAGGTTAAGTGCTGGAGTCACACCACGTGTCGAGCGCTTCAGTGCGACAGGTCCTCCAGCCGCACACCGTTGGTCTTCGGCCCGAACCCACCGATCGAGATCATCACCGCCACCATGCACGCGGTGATGCCCACGAATACGCCCGCCACCCCGAAGTCGCGCAGCAGCGCCGCGATCATGAAGCCCGACAGCATCGCGCCCGCGCGGCTGGCTGAATAGACAATGCCGTTGGCACGGCAGCGCACCGCCGTGGGAAACAGCTCTGCCTGATAGGCGTGGTAGCAAACCGAAATCGTCTGTCCGGCCAGGCTGATCAGCACGCCCAGCACGATCAGCGGCAGGGCAGCCTTGAACTGCGCAAACGCCAGCCCGAACACGATCACGGCAAATGCCGAACCGACGATCAGCCACTTGCGCTGGACGCGGTCGGCCACCAGCATCGCCAGCAGCGGCCCGACCGGCAGCGCAATCGCAATCACGAACGCATACAGCAGGCTCTTGGTGACGGTGATGCCCTGCCCAATCAGCAGCGTCGGCACCCAGTTGGCAAAGCCGTAGTAGCCGATGGCCTGACAGAAGTTGAAGACGATCAGCATGACCAGACGCGCACGGTATGGCGGCTCCCACAGCTCCGCCAGCGAGGCGCGCCGATGCGGCGGCAGGACCACGGCGGGCAGCGGCGCCGGCAAGGCGTGTCCGGACTCACGCTCGGCCGTCGCTTCCATCTTGCGCACCACGCGCTCAGCCGCCTCCACGCGCTGATGCATCGCCAGCCAGCGCGGGCTCTCCGGCACCGCCCGGCGGATGAACCACACCAGCACCGCGCCCGCCGAGCCCAGCAACACCACCCAGCGCCACCCGTCGATGCCCAGTACGGTGGTCGGCACCAGCCAGTACGACAGCAGTGCGGCAACCGGCGCAGCGGCAAACATCACCATCTGGTTGAACGCCATCGCCCGGCCGCGCATGTGCTGCGGGACCAGCTCGGTGACGTAGCTGTCGATGGTGACGATCTCGATACCGACGCCAATGCCGGTGATGAAGCGCCAGATCAGCAGCCCCTCCGCGCTGTGCTGGCACGCCATGACGACCGAACCGACCGAATACCACAGCAGCGAAAACGTGAAGACCGTGCGCCGCCCATAGCGGTCGGGCAGCCAGCCAAAGCCGAACGTGCCCACGAACAGCCCCGCGAATGTCGCCGCGATGAAACCGGCCATGCCGTGCAGGCCGAAGAAGGTGTCGGTGGTCACGCGCAGCAGGCCGCTCTTCTCCATGCCCGGCGCGATGTAGCCGGTGAAGATCAGGTCGTAGATCTCGAAGAAGCCGCCGAGCGAGATCAGCAGCACCAGCACCCATAGCTGGCGCGTGATGGGCAGGCGGTCCATGCGGGCCGATAGCGCGGCAGCGGCGCGGGGGTCCGTTTCCGTTTCGGGCATGGCGATGGGCGGGGCGTCCGCCGTCATGGGGCGCTGCATGGGCTTTGTCTCCTGATGGCGCGGCCGGCGCGTCTGGGTGCGTGCCTGGCGGGGCGTCTTGTCGGCGTGCTTGCAGATTCGGCACGTTATGCGGGCTTACTGTAGCCATTCCCGTGATGGCACAACACGCTATTTCGGAAGGCCATGGGTTCCGGATTGGAAATGCTTGTTGGGGATGCTGGCTGATAGAGGTATGGGTGTTTGTTGCTTGTGGTCCATCCCTGGTTTCGTGCCTCGCCGGGCCCGACTCCCTTTCTTTGTCTTGCCAAAGAAAGGAAACAAAGAAAAGTAGGTCAGCCCCGGCAGGGGATGAAACAAGGGATGCACCATCAACAACAAAACCCAAAACAAGTTGCATATCTAACCATCTAGCACTATCATCCAACCCATGTTCGATCACTGCCTCTACTTCAACACTTCAGCCCTGGCCCGCAAACTGGAGCGCGTCTGGGCAGAAGCGTTCGCGCCCTTCGACCTGACGCCCCCACAGGGCTTCATGTTGAGAGCCATCGTAGACCACCCCGGCATGCTGCAAAGCGAGCTATCCGACGCGATGTCGGTAACACGCCCCACGGCAACCCGCGCGCTGGATGGCCTGGAAGCCAAGGGCCTGATCGAACGCCGCAAGACCGAAGCCGACGGCCGCGAAACCGCCATCTTCCCGACACCGGAGGCGATGAAGATCGGCGCAGCGTTGAACGCGGCCAGCGGCGCAGTCACGGCCCGCCTGAAACGCGTGCTGGGCAGCGCGGAGTTCACCAACACGGTGTCGAAGATCCGCGACGTGCGCTCGACCCTGACCTGAGCGCCCTTTTTTTTGCGCATATAGTTGTATTGCTAACTAACTAAGGAAACGATCATGCCGATCCTCAACGTCAAAGTCAGTGCCCAGCGTTCTGCGCAGATGACGCAGAAGATTGCCGCCACGCTGCTGGACCTCACCTCCCGCATCCTCGGCAAGGACCCGAAGGTCACCGCCATCACCATCGACTACGTCGACCCGGCGGACTGGATCGTCGGCGGGCAGACGCTCGCCGCGCAAGGCAAGAACAGCGTCTATTTCGACATCAAGGTGACGGACGAGACCAACACCAAGGCGGAGAAGGCGCAGTACATCGCCGAAGCGTTCGAGGCCTTTGCCGGGCTGCTCGGCAACCTGCATGAAGAGAGCTATATCTATGTGCAGGACGTCCGCGCTGCAGCCTACGGCTATGGCGGCAAGACCCAGGAGCACCGCTTCCAGCACGCGTGATGCGCTTGGTGTGCCGGGTACGCCGCCCCAACAACAGAACCATCAGGTGGGATCATGAACCGCATGAGTGCTTTCTTCGCGGCCAGCTGGCTGGCCGCTGCGCTGCTGTATTTCGGGCAGCATTCCTTACCGCTCACGGCATTGGCCGGGGTCGTCCTGCTCGCCGGCTTCGATCTCTTTCGCCCGTGAATCGCTCAGGCAGCGCCCTGGCCGCGCTGTTGCGCCCGGTAGCGCAGGGGGCTGCAGCCGTGGCCGGCGGCAAACGCGCGGCTCAGTGCGCTGACGCTGCCGAAGCCGCATTCGTCGGCAATGTGGTCGAGCGACTGCCGGCCCGTGCGCAAGAGAAACGCCGCCAACTCCAACCGTAACGCCGCCACATAGCGCCGCAGGTTGCTGCCGGTGGCGGCGGCAAAGCGGCGCGTGAGGGTCCGCTCGCTCATCGCCGCCTGGGCGGCCAGCTCGGCCAGCGCGGGCGGCGCCGCCAACTCCCGCTCCACGATCTCCTGGATGGCCAGCACGGCCGCGTCGCCGTGGCGCTTGAACTGCGCCGTCCACACGGCCATGTGCTCGTGCGACGGCAGCGATTGGTTGAGCGTCGTGCGCAGCAGGCGCCGCGACGCGCCCGCACCGCAGCAGTGATCGATGACGTACGCGCACGCGTCCACTGCCGGGTAAATGCCGCTCACCGTGATCAATCGGCCGTCCACCACCAAAGGTTTGTCCGGCGTGTAGCGCACCGTCGGAAAGTGACGCGCAAACCAAGCGCGTTCGCTCGCCAGCCCGGTCGCCCTACAGCCATCGAGCAGACCGGCCTTGGCCAGCAGCGGCGCGGCGTTCAGGCCGACCACCAGCGCACCGGCGTCGTAGCGCGCACGCAGCCATTCGGCAAACATCGGCTCCTCCGCTTCCAGCGTCGGCTGCGGCGCGAACTGGCCGGGCACGATCACCACGTCGTGCGCGCCGGCCACCTCCAGCGCACGGCTCGCCGGCACGGGCATATCGGCAAAGCTGATCACCGGTTGGCCGTCTGCTGACAGCAGATCGATATCGAACAAGCGGCTGCCCACCACATCCAGACTGCGCGCCTGCAAGGTACCAGCCACCAGCAGCATCTCCTGCGTGAGGAAGACGTAGCCAGCGAACAGGCGCGGCGGCAGCAGGATGGCGATGCGGGCGCGCTCAGGTCGATTGGGGCGTTTGGAAGCAAGTTTCGACTGGCCTTTCATATCAAGAACGTGGCGATTCAGATCAACCGAAATTGTCGCCGTCTTGCTGAAATACGGCAACCATCCGCCCCCTCCAACCGGAGCCGTCATGATTGCCCGCACGCTGTTCGACGCCGAACACGACACCTTTCGCGAATCCGTCCGCCGTTTCATCGACGCCGAAGTCCTGCCCCACCACGAGCGCTGGGAAGACCAGGGCTACGTCGACCGCACCGTCTGGGAAACCGCCGCCGCCGCCGGCTACCACTGCGCCAGCATGCCCGAAGCCTACGGCGGCGCCGGCGCCGACATCCGCTATAGCGCCGTACTGATCGAAGAGATCTACCGCGCCGGCGCCACGGGCCTCGGCTTCGGCCTGCATTCGGAAATCGTCGCGCCCTATCTGCTGCACTACGGCAGCGAGGCATTGAAGCAGCACTACCTGCCCAAGCTCGCCAGCGCAGAGATGATCGGCGCGATTGCCATGACCGAGCCCGGCGCCGGCTCCGACCTGCAAGGCGTGCGCACCACCGCCACGCGCGATGGCGACCACTACGTGCTCAACGGCTCCAAGATCTTCATCACCAACGGCTGGCACGCCGACGTGGTGATCGTGGTGGCGCGCACCACGCCCGAGGGCGGCGCCAAGGGCACCAGCCTGCTCGTGGTTGACACCACCATGGACGGCTTCAGCAAGGGCAAGCGCCTGAAGAAGGTCGGCATGAAGGCGCAGGACACCGCCGAGCTGTTCTTCGACAACGTGCGCGTGCCCGCCGCCAACCTGCTCGGCGAGGAGCACCGCGGCTTCTCGTACCTGATGCAGGAGCTGCCGTGGGAGCGCCTGCAGATCGCCATCGGCGCCATCGCCTCGGCCGAGGGCGCGCTCGATTGGACGCTGCGCTACGTGCGCGAGCGCCAGGCCTTCGGCAAACCCGTCATCGATTTCCAGACCGCGCGCCACACGCTGGCCGAGCTGAAGACCGAGGTGCAGATCGGCCGCGTGTTCGTGGACCGCTGCATCGAGCTGAAGCTGGCCGGCAAGCTCGATGCCGCCACCGCCTCGATGGCCAAGTACTGGACCACCGACCTGCAGTTCAAGGTGATGGACCGCTGCGTGCAGCTGCACGGCGGCTACGGCTACATGTGGGAATACCCGATCGCTCGCGCATGGGCGGATTCCCGCGTGCAGCAGATCTACGGCGGCACCAACGAGATCATGAAAGAGCTGATCGCCCGCACCCTTTGACGGACACGACACCGAGGAATCGCATGGAAGCCTATATCTACGACGCTGTGCGCACGCCGCGCGGCAAAGGCAAGAAGGATGGCAGCCTGCACGGCGTGACGCCGCTGCGCCTGGCCGAGACCGCGCTGCGCGCCATCCGTGATCGCAACCGGCTCGATACGTCGCTGGTCGATGACGTCGTGCTCGGCTGCGTGGAGCCCGTGGGCGAGCAAGGTGCCTGCGTCGGCCGCGTCGCCGTGCTGGCCGCCGGCTATGCGGAGAGCACTGCCGGCGTGCAGATCAACCGCTTCTGCGCTTCGGGCCTGGAAGCCTGCAACATGGCCGCCGCGCAGGTGATGGCGGGCCAGTCGGACTTCGCCATCGGCGGCGGCGTGGAGAGCATGTCGCGCGTGCCGATGGGCGCCAGCGGCGGTGCGTGGCCGGTCGATCCGGCCATCGCCATTCCGCAATACTTCGTGCCGCAGGGCGTGTCGGCCGACACCATCGCCACGCAGTCAGGCTACAGCCGCCACGATGTGGACGCCTATGCCGCCGAGAGCCACCGCCGCGCGCATGCCGCCAGCACGGCGGGCTGGTTCACCGGCTCCATCGTGCCGGTGCGCGACCAGAACGGCCTGACCATCCTCGACCGTGACGAGATGATCCGCCCGCAGACCACGGTCGACACGCTCGCGCAGCTCAAGCCGTCCTTCGCCGAACTCGGCGAGCAGTACGGCTTTGACGCCGTGATCCGCCAGCGCTATCCGGAGCTGGAACGCATCGAACACGTGCACCACGCCGGCAACAGCTCGGGCATCGTCGATGGCGCCGCAGCCGTGCTGATCGGCAGCCGCGAGGCTGGCGAGCGCGCGGGCCTCAAGCCGCGCGCGCGCATCCGCAGCTTCGCCAGCATCGGCTCCGAGCCGTCGATCATGCTGACCGGCCCGTCCTACGCTGCGGAGAAAGCGCTCAAGCGCGCCGGCATGCGCGCCGCCGACATCGACCTGTATGAACTGAACGAAGCCTTCGCCTCGGTGGTACTGCGCTTCATGGAGGTGATGGCCGTGCCGCACGACCGGATCAACGTCAACGGCGGCGCCATCGCCATGGGGCATCCGCTGGGCGCGACCGGCGCCATGATCCTCGGCACGCTGCTCGACGAGCTGGAGCGGCGCGGCGCGAGCACGGGCCTGGCCACGCTGTGCGTGGGCGCGGGCATGGGTACCGCCACCATCATCGAACGCATTTAAGGGGAGCGCCGACATGATCGACATCACCATCGACGCCGACGGCATCGCCACGCTCACGTGGGACCAGCCGGGCCGCGCGCAGAACGTGCTCAACGGCGAGACCTGCGCCGCCTTCTTCAGCGCCATCGACCAGGTGTGCGCGGATGCCAGCGTCGAGGGCATCCTCATCACCTCCGCCAAGCCGGACTTCATCGCGGGCGGTGATCTCGAATGGCTGCAGGCCAGCGACGATGCGGCCACGCTGTTCGAGCGCACCTGCCAGTTGCACCGCGCGCTGCGCAAGCTGGAGACCTGCGGCAAGCCGGTGGCGGCCGCGCTGCCCGGCTCGACGCTGGGCGGCGGGTTGGAGATTGCGCTGGCGTGCCATTACCGCGTGGCGGCCGACAACGCCCGCGCGCGCTTCGGCCTGCCGGAAGTCACGCTCGGCCTGCTGCCGGGCGGCGGCGGCACGCAGCGGCTGCCGCGTTTGATCGGCGTGCAGAAAGCGCTGCCGATGCTGGTCGAAGGCAAGCGTATCAAGGCGGCTGACGCACTCAAGCTGGGCATCCTCGATGCGGTGGTCAACGCTGGCGAGGAAGTCAACGCCGCGCGCGCTTGGCTGCTGGGTGAAGGCCAGACCCGCGCCCAGCAACCGTGGGACGTGAAAGGCTACAAGATCCCCGGTGGCGGCATCTCCAGCCCCGCCGTGCAACAGCTATTCACGGCTGCCAACGCCATGCTGCGACAAAAGACGCACGGCAACTACCCGGCCGCCGCCAGCATCCTGTCGTGCGTGTACGAAGGCCTCATCACCGATCTCGATACGGGCCTGAAGACCGAGGCCCGCTACTTCGTGCAGGCCGTGCTGTCGCCGGAAGCACGCGCGATGATCCGCACGCTGTTCTTCAGCATGAACGCGGCCAACAAGCTGGCCGCACGCCCGGCCGATGTGCCGGTGCGGCGCTACGCGAAAATCGGCGTGCTCGGCGCCGGCATGATGGGTGCGGGCATTGCCTACGTGACGGCCAAGGCCGGCCTGCCGGTCGTGCTGCTCGACACCACGCAAGACGCCGCCGAGCGCGGCAAGGACTATTCGCGCAAGCTGGTCGAGAAACAGGTCCAGCGCGGCGCACTGCGTCCCGAACAAGGCGAGGCGCTGCTCGCACGCATCCAGCCCACCACGTCGTACGCCGATCTGGATGGCGCAGGGCTCGTCGTCGAAGCCGTGTTCGAACACCGCGACATCAAGGCCGACGTCACGCGCCAGGCCGAGGCCGTGCTGTCGCCCGATGCCGTCTTCGCGTCCAACACGTCCACGCTGCCGATCACCGGGCTGGCCGAGGCGAGCAGCCGCCCGGGCAACTTCATCGGCCTGCATTTCTTCTCGCCAGTCGACAAGATGCCGCTGGTGGAGGTGATCGTCGCGCGGCAGACGACGCAAACCACGCTGGCACAGGCGCTAGATTACGTGCGTGCCATCGGCATGACGCCTATCGTCGTCAACGACAGCCGGGGGTTCTACACGAGCCGCGTGTTCTCAACCTACGTGCTCGAAGGGCTGGCCATGCTGAGCGAGGGCGTGACCCCCGCGCTGATCGAAAACGCCGGGCTGCAGGCCGGCATGCCGGTCGGGCCGCTCGCGCTGATCGACGAGGTGTCCAGTGAGCTGATCCACAAGGTCAACCAGCAGGCCCGCGCTGACCTCGGCATCGCCTATATCGAGCGCCCGGGTGAAGCAGTGGCCGAGCGCATGGTGGCGCTGGGCCGCATCGGGCGCAAGGCGGGTCAGGGCTTCTACGACTATCCCGAAGGCGGCAAGAAGACGCTGTGGCCGGGGCTGGCGTCCGAGTATCCGAAAGCGGCA
Source organism: uncultured Ralstonia sp. (assembly GCA_913056305.1). Classification (GTDB taxonomy): domain Bacteria; phylum Pseudomonadota; class Gammaproteobacteria; order Burkholderiales; family Burkholderiaceae; genus Ralstonia. Next base: position 11,082 of record CAJXMR010000026.1, on the reverse strand, counting down.
GTGCAACCCGACGTGCAGACACTCATAGATCGCATGATCGCCGTGCAGGCGGTGGAGACCGCGCGCTGCCTGGATGAAGGCGTGCTCAACGATGCGCGCGATGCGGACGTGGGCGCGCTGCTCGGCTGGGGCTTTCCGGCGTTCCGTGGCGGGCCCGTCTCGCATATCCACCGCGTGGGCGTGCAAGCGTTCGTGCAGGCCTGCATGCAGTTGGCCGACGCGCATGGCCGGCGCTTCACGCCGCCCGCGCTGCTGCGTGACATGGCTGCACAAGGCAAGGCGTTCTACGCGCGCTGACGGAGGCCCCCGCGATGTCCATCCTCAACGTGCTCGACAAGGCTGAACTGAAAGCACTGACGACGCCCTCCGACCTGCGCGCTTGGTGGGTGACGGGCGTGAACTTCGCGCTAATCGCCGCCGCGTTTGCGTTGCCGGCGGTGTGGCATCACCCGGTGGCGTGGGTGGTAGCGTCGATCGTGCTGGCCGGGCGCGCGCTGGGGTTGGGCATCCTCACGCACGATGCGGCACACCTGGCCTTCTTCAGCGCACGACGGATGAATGAGTGGGCCGGCACCTGGCTGTTTGGCGGGCTGCCCAACGTGCCGTATCAGGCGTACCGCAAGGGGCACCTGGAGCACCACCGCACCGCCGGCACCGAGCACGACCCCGATCTCGCCTTCGTGCAAGGCTACCCGGCCACGCGCGCGAGCCTGGCGCGCAAGTTCCTGCGCGATGTGTCGGGCATCAACGGCGTGAAGAACCTCATCTATCAGGTGCAGACCTTCGACCGCCGCGCCACCGCGCCCTTCCTGGTTGCGCATGGATTGCTGTTCGGCACGCTGTGGGCGCTGGGCGTGCCGCAGGTCTATGCGTGCTGGTGGATCGGCATGGTGTTCTTCTTCCCGCTATTCGTGCGGCTGCGCGTGATGAGCGAACATGGCACCGTACCGAACCATGTCTCGCGTGACCCGCGCGAGAACACGGGCACGACGCTGGCCGGGCCGCTCGGCCGCCTGCTGATCGGGCCGAACCGTGTGAACTTCCACGTCGAGCATCATCTGGCCGCAAGCGTGCCCTCGTACCGGCTGCCGGCCATGCATCGCTTGCTGGTCGCCCGCGGTTACTACGCTGGCACCCACTGCGTCGCCCCATCGTACTGTGCCGTCGTGCGCAAGTGCATGGCGGCGCGGCCGGAAGATGCCGCGCGCAGGTCGAAGATGCGCGCACGCGGCATTCTCGACAACATGCGCTGAAGCAGCGCTCGCGCTAGTCGGTCAGATCCGGCGCGATCACCGCGCGGTTCTTGCCTTCGCGCTTGGCCTGGTAGAGCCCGAGGTCGGCCGCTTCGATCAGCGCGGTCATGTCCATGCCGGGCATCGGCGTGATGACCGCGCCGCCAATGCTGACGGTCGCCACATCGCCGACAGCCGCGTTCTCGTGCGGCACCTGCAACGCTTCGATGGCGCTGCGGATCTTCTCGGCCAGCAACTCGACGCCAGTCAGGGGCGTGCCAGGCAGCACCACCGCAAACTCCTCGCCACCAAAGCGCGCCGCCAGATCGCCTGGGCGCGCGAGACACCCTTCGACCGTGCGCGCGATGCGCTTGAGCACTTCGTCGCCAGCCACGTGGCCATAGGTGTCGTTGTAGAGCTTGAAGTTGTCGACGTCGATCATCAGCAGCGACAGCGTCGACTGCTCGCGCGCCGCCCGGCGCCATTCAGCACTCAGGTATTCATCGAGGTAGCGGCGGTTCGACAGACCGGTCAGGCCGTCGGAGTGCGACAGGCGTCGCAGCTCCAGGTTGGCCTCGAGCAGTTGCTGCTGCGACTGCCGCAGCGCGCGATACGCTTCGTCCCGCTGCAGCAGGTTGACGTACGAACGCGAGTGGTAGCGGATGCGCGCGAGCAGCTCGATGCGGTCCGGCAGCTTGACCAGGTAGTCGTTGGCGCCAGCCGCAAACGCCGCGCTCTTGATCACCGGCTCTTCCTTGGTCGACAGCACGATGATCGGCACGTCGCGCAGCGCCGGGTTGGCGCGGTACTCGCGCACCAGCGTCAGGCCGTCGGTACCGGGCATGACGAGATCCTGCAGGATCACCGTCGGGCGGGTCTGCTCGGCGATGAGCATGGCGTCGTCCGAGCGCGCGCAGTAGTGGAAATCAATGCCGTCCGCCGCGGCCAGGGCCTGCCGCACGGCCTCCGCGACGATGGCCTGGTCGTCCACCAGCAGAACCATCGCCGGCACATCGGCGGCAGCCGGCATGCCCAGCGCGATGCGCGCCACTTCCAGCGCCGCATCGGCCGCAGCGGCCATCGAATCATTGGAGTCCGTTTCCGGCGCCCCGCGAGCTTGGTCTTCCATGTTGTTCTCCGGCCAGATACGTGTCTGGCCTGTCTTTAAGTGTGTTCAGTTGTTCATTTCCGGACCAGCGCGGCCAGTTCGCCGGCAATCCGGTCCAGCGGCAGGATCGATCGTGCCGCCCCCAGCGCGGCGGCAGCCTTTGGCATGCCGTACACCGCGCTGGTCGCCTCATCCTGGGCGATGGTGTGATAGCCCTTGGCGCGCATCGCCTTCAGGCCGATCGCACCATCGCGCCCCATGCCCGTCAGCAGCACGCCAATCGCGCTGCCCTGCCAGTGCTCGACCACGCTGTGGAAGAACACGTCGACCGATGGACGGTACGGCGTCGACGCGGGCTCGGGCGTGTAGCCGAAGCTGCCGTCTTCCCGCACGTGCATATGGTCGTTGGTGGCGGCCAGCAGCACCACGCCGGGCTGCGGCCGGTCGCCTTCGATGGCCACGCGCACCTTGAGCGCGGACTGCCCGTCCAGCCACTCCGCCATGCCTGCCGCGAAGGCCTGGTCCACGTGCTGCACCACCGCGATGCCCGCGCCAAAGTCCGCCGGCAGCTTGCCCAGCAGGTTGGCCAGCGCCGTCGGACCGCCGGCCGATGCGCCAATGGCCACCAGCGGGGCCGCGCCGTTGCGTTGCGGCGTGCCGACGGCCGGCTTGGGCACCGCCGGCTTCTCCAGCAGGCGGCCGATCTGGTCGATCTTGGTCAACAGCGGCAGCGCGCCGCCATCGCCGTCGCCCAGCGTGGGCGTGTCGACCGCATCCAGCGCGCCAGCCCCCATCGCCTCATACACGCGCCACGCGTTGGCACCCACGCTGCTGGTCACCACCAGGATCGCGCACGGGTTGCCCGACGCCATGATGCGCCGCGTGGCCTCGACGCCATCGAAGCGCGGCATGATGAGGTCCATCAGCACCACGTCGGGCGGCTGCGCAGCGCAGAAGTCGATCGCCTGCGCACCGTCGGTCGCCACCCACAGCACGCGGTGCTCGGGGCGGCGGGCAATCGCGCGGCGCAGTGCCTCGACGGCCAGTGGAAGGTCGTTGACGATACCGATGTTCATGCGCGCGCCTCGCCGATCAAATCCCGCACGGCATCGAGCAGCGCTTCGTCATGGAAGCTGCCCTTGGCCAGGTAATAGTCCGCACCGGCATCCAGCCCGCGCCGGCGGTCTTCTTCTCGATCCTTGTACGAGACGATCATCACGGGCAGGGTCTTGAGCACGGCGTCGCGCTTGATGAGGGTGACGAGTTCGATGCCGTCCATGCGCGGCATGTCGATGTCAGTGACGACCAGGTCGACCTGCGTGCCGCGCAGGGCATTCCAGCCATCCATGCCGTCCACCGCCACCGTCACTGCATAGCCGCGTTTCTCCAGCAGCTTGCGCTCCAGCTCGCGCACGGTCAGTGAATCGTCCACCACCAGCACATGCTTCTGCTGCGTCACCGCCACGCCCTGGCCGCGCTGCACCTTGTCCAACTGACCGCCGCGCACCAGCTTGTCGACCGAGCGCAGCAGGTCGTCCACGTCGACGATCAGGACGGCGTCACCGTTCTCCATCAGCGCGGCGGCGGCGATGTCTCGCACCTTGCCCAGGCGCGCGTCGAGCGGCTGCACCACCAGCATGCGCTCGCCCAGGAAGCGGTCGACCGCAATGCCGTACGTCTGCTCGCCCTCGCCGATGACGACCACGGCCACGCTGTCGCGGGCCTTGTCGGGCGTGGGCGTGCCGAGCAACTGGTGCGCCATGACCAGCCCAACCGGCCGGCCTTCGAATGCGAAATGCTGCTGGCCTTCGAGCATGTCGATCTGGCTGCGCGACAGCTCCAGCGTGCGCCGCACGTAGGCCAGCGGAAACGCATACGCCTCGCCACCCACATCCACCAGCAGGCTGCGGATGACCGACAGCGTGAGCGGCAACTGCAGCACGAAGCGCGCACCCCGGCCCGGCTCGTTGTGGATGCGCACCGTCCCGCGCACGGCCTTGACCATCTCGTGCACCGCGTCGAGCCCGACCCCGCGACCGGACACGTCCGTCACCTGCTCGCGCATCGAGAAACCCGGCAGCAGCAGGAATTCGAGCAGTTCATGGTCGGACAGTCGGCTGGCCGTATCGGCATCGGACAAGCCGCGCCGCACCACGGCCGCACGCACCGCCTCCAGGTCGATGCCGGCGCCGTCGTCGGCGATGGCAATCAGCAGCTTGCCGGCGGAATGGCGCGCCTCCAGCGTGACCGTCGCCTCGGCCGGCTTGCCGAGCGCGGCGCGCTGCTCGGGCGTCTCGACGCCGTGGTCCAGCGCATTGCGCAGCAGGTGGCCCAGCGGCGCGTCCAGCATGTCGAGGATGTCGCGGTCGACCTGCGTGGCCTCGCCGACGATCGAGAACCGCACGCGCTTGCCCAGCGAGCGCGCGAGGTCGCGCACCAGGCGCGGGTAGGCGTGCGTGGCATCGCCAAACGGCCGCATCCGGCATTGCAGCGCCTCGTCATAAAGCTGCTGCGCGAGGTTGGTGCTGCGGCGGTCGAAGCGGTCCAGATCGTCGATATGCTCGCCCAGCGCCTGCTGCAGGTTGCCGAGCATCTGCCGCACTTCGTTGAGCGCGGCGTGCGTATCGGGGTCGAGGCGTTCCACCTGGTTCTCGTAGAACACGTCGAGCGCGTGTGCTGCCTCGCGGTGGGAACGCTTGACGCGCAGCATCGATTCGGCAAACGGCTTGAGCCAGCGCGATTCGACCAGCGATTCGCCTGAGAGGCTCAGCAGGCGGTCGAGGTTGTCGGCGCGCACGCGCAGCATGCGTTGCGCGTCGCGCGTGCCGGCCATGCGGGCCGCGGGCGGATCGTCGGCAACAGGCAGCGGCGCGGGCGATTCGCTGGCCGGCTCAGCGGCTTGCGGCGGTGCCGCGAGCGCCGCGCTTTCCGCACCCAGCAATGCCAGCGCGGCGCGCAGCGTCGCATCCTCCGCGTCTTGTTCCGCACGGCCGGCCGTAGCGGGCCCGGGCAATGGCGGCGACGCCTCCGAAGCGGACGCGCTGGCGATGAACGCGTCGATCTCCGCGCGCGTGACCTGCCCACCCTTGCCTGGCTCCCCCACGCGCAGCAGCAGATCGGTCCCGCGCAGCAGCACGTCGATATGGTGGGCAGACAGCGGCAGCTCGCCGCGTTGCGCGGCTACGAACCACTCCTCCATCCGGTGCGCCACGTCCACGCCGTCCTGCAGGCCGATGATGCGCGCCGCGCCCTTGAGCGAATGCGCGGCACGCATGCACGCCTCCAGCGCGCGGGTGTCGGTTGGGGCGTGCTCCAGCGTCAGCAGCCCGGAGGACAGCACGCGCGTCTGCGTCTGCGCCTCTTCGTGGAACAGCGCGAGCAGCGACTGGCGGCCCAGATCGTCATCGGTGCTCATCGCAGGCTCCGGGCAATCGAGTCGAACAGGCGGTCAACGTCGAGCAGGCCGATGGTGGTCTCGCGCCACGGCAGCACGCCGCGTGCGTGCAGCACGGTGGCGTGCGTGAGCGTGGACGGCACCGGCAGCAGCGCCGCCGCCGGAAAGCGCAGCACGCCCTCCACCTCGTCCACCGGAAAGGCCACCGGCTCGTCGTGGTGCGTTGCCACCAGCAGGCGTGCGTAGCCGTTGCGGGCGGCATGCTTGCCGGTGCCGGCGTGATCGAGCTGCAGCAGCTTGCCCAGCGATACCGTGACGGTGAGTGCGCCGCGAATGTTGACCAGCCCCAGCACCGCGCCCTTGCGCCGGTGCGGCAGCGGATGGATGGCGCGCGGCTTGTCGACCTGTCGCAGTGCCGCGGCGGGCAAGGCCAGCCATTCGCCGGCAATGCGGAACACCAGCACCGCGTGCGCGGCCGCCGCATTGGCGTCCGCTTCGGCGTCCTCTTCGCGGCGGCGGCTGGAGGTGCGGCTGGCCTGCGCGGCAACAGCCAGGTCGTCGTCGGACAGCGCGCGGTCGAGCAGTGCGGCCGCGCCTTGCTCAAACACCGGGCAGTTCAGGCAGCGAAAGTGCTCGGGCAGGCGCGGGCACGAGCCGTCGCCGCGCGTGCCGATGCGGTTCCAGCAATCGTTAACGAGCGTTGTCACGCCCGCGTGGTCATGAACGGCGCGACCCATGGGCTCCTCTTGTGTGATCCGGCGCATCGGTGTGCGCCCTGTTCTGGCGTGCCATGGCGCGTTGTGCCCGCAGCATCAGCTGCCGCGCACCCACCGCGTCGCCGCCCACGTCGAGCAGCGCAGCCAGGTGCGTGAGCGCCTCGTAGTGCGTCGGGTCGAGATACAGCGTCTTGCGGTAGCAGTCGCCCGCATCCGCATGCCGCCCGCGCGCATCGGCAATCAGGCCGAGCAGGTAGAAGGTGTCGGCCTCCGGCGCCTGCAGGCTGGCGATCTCGTTGGCGATGCGCTCGGCCTCGTCAAACTGGCCCGCATCGGCCAGGCGCCGCGCGTCGGCCAGGTCCGGCAACACCTGCGGCAAGGCCGGGACAGGCAGCGGCATGGTCACGCGCGGCGCGACCGGCACCCCGCTCGGCTGCTGCGCACCCACTGGGCGCCGTACAGTCAGCGCCGCGAACGTGGGCAAGCTGGAGGTTGCCGCCGGTAGGTCGGCCAGCGGCAGACTGAACGGCATCGCGGCACGCACCGGCGCATCGCCGGCCGATGCGCGATGGAAGGCGAACGCCAGCGGAATGCGCGCCGACGTCATCGCATGCCGCATCATCAGCCCGGTCTCGGCCGGCCCGACGAAGATCATGCCGCCGTCGGCCAGTTGCGCGTCGAGCCGGTGGATGGCGCGGTCCTGCGCCTCGCGGTGGAAATAGATCAGGACGTTGCGGCAGAAGATGAAGTCGTAGCGGGCTTCACCGCCGGTGACCGCATCGAAGAGGTTGCCCTGGACGAAGCGCACGCGCTGTTGCACGTGTTCGCCCAGGCGCCAACTGTCCTTGGCCTCGCTGAAGTGGTGCTCGCGGAAAGTGAGCGGATGGCCGCGGAACGCATTGCGCCCGTAGACCGCGCGCTGCGCCTGCTCGATGGCACGGCCGCTGATGTCGATGGCGTCGATGGCAAAGCGCGCCGGGTCGATGCCGGCGTCCAGCAAGGCCATCGCGGCGGAATAGGGTTCCTCGCCGGTCGAACACGGCACGCTGAGGATGCGCAGCACGCGCATCGGCTCGCGCACCAGGCGCGCATGCGCCTGCTGGGCCAGGGTGGCAAAGGCCTCGCGGTCGCGGAAGAACCAGGTCTCGGGCACCACCAGCGCTTCGATCAGCGCCTGGCGTTCTGCCTCGGAGGTGTTCAGGCGCAACCAGTACGCGTCGATGGTGGCGGCGTCGACTGGCGTGGCGTCGTTGGCCTGCAGCCGACGCGCACGCTCCAGCACCACGCGCTCCAGCGCATTGACGCCCAGCGACGGCGCGTCGATGCCGGTCTCGTGCGAGAGCCAGGCTTCGAAGCGGGGGTCGACGATGCTCATGACGTCCATCCGCTTCAGGCCGCCCTTCCAGCCGGAAGGGCCGGAAACAGCAGCGCCCGCACGTCGTCATCCAGCATCTGCTGCACCTCGATGCGCTGGACCAGCCCGGTGGCGTCGCTCGCCACCGGCCCCAGCCAGCGCGCATGCGGCGTCGCCACGCCGCTGTCGGCAAACTGTGCGGCCTCAATGCGGCGGGTGTGGGTGGCGCGCTCCAGGATCAGGCCGAGCAGCGGCGCCTCGTCGTGACCAGCGGCATCATCGACGCCATCGGCCTCATAGCGCACCAGCACCAGCCGCGTGGAACGCAACGGCCGCGCGGGCCGCCCGAGCGCGAGTTGCGAGACGTCGATCACCGGCACCGGCACGCCGTTGCGCTCGATCACGCCGGCCACCCAGGCGGGTGCGCCGGGAATCGACTTCGGGCTGCTGAGCGCGAGCACTTCGGCAATCTGCGCCACGCCCAGCGCGTAGCGCTCGTCGTCGAGTTCAAACAGGAGATACAGCATGGCCGCCTCGCTACTGCTGGCTGCGCCGCTCAGGCTTCGAGCTTGAAGCGCGACACACCGGTGCGCAGCTGGTTGGCCACCAGCGTGAGGTCGTCAATCGCCTGCGACGACTGGCGCAGCGATTCCGCCGTCTGCTGCGCGGCCTCCGACAGCTGCGACAGCGCCTGCGTGATCTGCTCGGCGCCGGTCGCCTGCGTCTGCATGCCCTCGTTGACCATCTGGAAGCGCGGCGCCAGCGCCTGCACCTCGGCGATGATCTGCGAGAGCTGCCCGCCGACCTGCTGCACGTCGCGCATGCCGCGCCGCACTTCTTCCGAGAACTTGTCCATGCCCATCACGCCGGCCGACACGGCGGACTGGATCTCCTTGACGGTCTGCTCGATGTCGTAGGTGGCCACGGCGGTCTGGTCGGCCAGGCGGCGGATCTCGGTAGCGACCACCGCAAACCCGCGCCCGTATTCGCCGGCCTTCTCGGCCTCGATGGCGGCGTTGAGCGACAGCAGGTTGGTCTGGTCGGCCACCTTGGTGATGGTGGAGACCACCTGGTTGATGTTGGTGGCCTTCTCGTTGAGGATGGCCAGCTTGGCGTTGACCGAGCCGGCGGCTTCCATCACGCCACGCATGGTGTCTTCCATGCGCGTGAGGCCGCTCTGGCTGGCGCCGGCCAGCGTGGCGGACTGCTCGGCCACGCCCGACACCTCGTTCATGGTGCGCAGCAGGTCGCGCGAGGTGGCGAAGATCTCGCGCGAGGTCGCGCCGATCTCGGTGGTGGTGGCGGCGGTCTCGGCGGCGGTGGCCTGCTGCTCCTTGGAGGTGGCGGCAATCTCGGCCACCGAGGTCGTCACCTGCAGCGACGATTTCTGCGCCTGCGACACCAGGGCGGTCAGCTCCTCGCTCATGCGGTTGAAGCCTTCTTCCAGCGTGCCGAACTCATCGGTGCGGTGCAGGTCCAGGCGCTGCGTCAGGTCGCCGGTGCGCATGCTGTCGTGCACCTCCACCAGCCGCGCCATCGGCACCGTGACCGCGCGAAACAGCGCATAGCCCAGCACCAGCGCGGCCAGCAGCACGAAGCCCAGCGCCGTGGCCAGGGTGATCTCGGTGGTGCGTACCGCGTTCTGGATCTGCTGAGCGGATTCATCGGCGCGCGCATGGTTGTCGGCGACCAGCCCATCGGCGAGCGCGGTCGATGCCTTCCACAGCGATACGGCCCGCACCGCCACCGCCTGCGCGGCCGGCTTGGACGTGTGGGCCAGTTCCATCGACTCATTGATGAGCGCGACGTACTTGTCGGCAGCTGCGCGGAAGGCACGATAACGTTCGCGGTCGTCGTCGCGGAAAATCGAGGCTTCGTAGTCGGTCGAACGCTTGCTGAGCTGGCGCAGGTTTTCTGCGGTGTGCTCGAGGTCCTCCTTGATGGACTCCGCGTCGCTGTCGACAAACAGCGCACGCTCCAGCTCCGCATAGCTGTTGCGCGTGGCCGCGCGCATCGAGGTGGCGAGGAACAGGCCCGGCACGGAATCGCGCTGCAGGCTGAACGCTTCCTGGTCGATGTTCTGCAGGCGCGTGTAGGAGATGGCGGCCATCACCAGCATCAGCACGAGCAGCACGCCAAAGCTGACGACGATCCGGTTGCCGAGGGTGAAGCGGCCGCCGCGAAGCATGCCTGCCAGGGTTGCGTTGCTGATGCGGGGCGTGGCGGAAACCATGTTGGATGTCGGGGATGCGGAAAAGGAAACGCGTAGGGACGGCGCATTAAGCGCCGTTTCAGACTGCGTTGCATAGTAATGGAAGGCACCCGTGCGCGGTGACGAAACCCGTGGAGTTTCGCGGAAATTCGGGTATGTCCTTGCCGTGTCATCAATGAAACACTATTGACGTAAACGGCAAGGGGCGCGCTCAGCTTGAGCGGTGATCGGTGAGCGTTATGGATCGCGGGCCTGCGGCAGGCTGACGACACGGATGTCGACGACGAAGGCCGCTTGCATTTCCTTCACGGTCTTCACAATCGGCACACGCAATTGGCCAATGCGGCACGGGCATCCGCGCGAGTACCACGTGAGCCTCTGGGAACGGCGGGCATTTGCCGGTGGCAACCACCTTAGCGAGCGCGAGTACGCCGCGCGCGGATCCAGGGCAAGCGCAAACGTTTGAAGTCGATCATCCGCCACGTGCGGCGGTCGCGAAGGCGCGCACCACGTCGGTGGAGGCGTCGGTGATGGCCCAGTAGCCCATGCCGGCGGTGCGCCAGTGCAGCAGCTGGTAGCCGCGTTCGGTGCGCAGGGTTTCGCCAGCATCGGCGCCCGGCTCCGGACGTACATAGAGATCGACCGGATGCTGCGACGAGCGATACACCAGCACCGCCACCGGGCGGCCGTCGATGTAATCCAGCCGCCCGCCAATGAGCGGGAAGCCGCGCGCGGCGAGGTCGTTGACCGGCGGCGCATAGTCGATGCGGCCGTTGAACCAGGGCTTGACGGTGTGGCGATCCGACGACAGCACGTCGGTCTCGCGCACGCCCAGTAGCGCACGCACGTGGCTGGCCGTGATGTCGCGTGCGGTGAGGGCCTCCGCATCCGGCCGGCCGAGCAGCACGCCAATGCCCAGCGCCAGCACCGCCAGCGAGCCCGCGCCCAGCCCCAGGCCGAAAACCCCGCCTGGCACGCCGGGCGTGGTCAACCAGCTCAGCACGCGGCGCCAGAGGGTCGGCGCAGGCGCGGACCGGCGCGGTGCGGCCGGCGCGGGGCCGGCGGC
>CAJXMR010000025.1 GCA_913056305.1 uncultured Ralstonia sp. | reverse complement strand
TTTCTTTGTCTTGCCAAAGAAAGTAAGCAAAGAAAGGCGCGCCCGATGCGGCGACTTCCCCTTGAATTTGTGTGACCGTGCGGAGAAGGAGGCAAACTCGCTTCGCTCAAACAGGCCTCCTTCTTTTTTCCGCCCGCTCACACAAATTCAAGGCGCCGCATAGGGCAGAAACGGCCAAACCATCCTGACGCCAGTGCTGACGCCAAGACAAATTCTGGTAGATCTCGAAAGAGGCTACATGGCCGGCTCGACCACCTGCCCGAGCCGTGCCGCGAACTCACGCAGTGCCGGTGCCAACTCATCGCGAATGCGTTCGGCATCGGCCGCTGTGTATGGCGCGCTGCAGCTCACCACGTAGGGCTCGCGCTGGCTCGGCGCGAAGAATGCGACCGCACATGCGTGGATGGCCGGGTGCCAGTCGCGCAGCGAGACCGCATAGCCATCACGCACCCCCGCCTTCACGGCGCCATCGGCTGCCGCACCTTCCGCCGCCCATTGCGCAGGCTGCTGCGCGCGCAGCGTGTCGTACAAACGCTCACGCCGCGCCGCCGGCAGCGACGCCAGATACGCCCGCCCCATCGAACTCGACAGCAACGACAGCCGCGAGCCCACGCCCAGCCCCGACGACCCGCCCATCGCCGGGCTGTCGTGGCGGATCGTTTCCAGATAGACCATGTCCAGCCGATCGCGCTTGCCCAGCGAAATCGATACGCCGTGCCGCTGCGCGAACGCGCTCATGTGCGGGCGCGCGAGCTGCACCACGTCGCTCGACGCCAGGTAGGCGAAGCCGAGCGCCAGCACCCCGGTATCGAGCCCGTACTTGCCGAGCGCCTCGTCGTAGCGCAGGTAGCCGAGCGAGACCAGCGTGCCAGCCAGGCGGCTGACCGTGGCCTTCGGAAAGCCCGTGCGGCGCACGAACTCCTGGTTGCCCAGCAGCGTGTCGCCGGGGCGGAACGCACGCAGCAGTTCCAGCCCGCGCGCGAGGGCCGTGACAAAGTTCGGATCGCCTTCGCGATCGCGCGCGGTGTCGAATTCGGGATCGGGGAGACGTGTCGTGCTCATCGCAAAAAAGGCCTAGGATTTGTCGTCGGTTGGGCTATGATAGCTCTAAATTTCGAAACTGTGTTCCGTATCTCGGAACAACAAAACCTCGGAGACTACCGCTGTGACCGCTCGCAACGCCTTCCACTGGGCCGATCCCCTGCTGCTTGACCAACAACTGACCGACGACGAGCGCATGGTGCGCGACGCCGCCGCCTCGTACTGCCAGGACAAGCTGATGCCGCGCGTGCTGGAGTCGTTCCGGCATGAGAAGACCGATGCATCGATCTTCCGCGAGATGGGCGAGTTGGGCCTGCTGGGCCCGACCATTCCCGAGCAGTACGGCGGCCCCGGCCTGAACTACGTCAGCTACGGCCTGATCGCACGTGAGGTCGAGCGCGTGGACTCCGGCTACCGCTCGATGATGAGCGTGCAGTCGTCGCTGGTGATGGTGCCGATCTATGAATTCGGCACCGAGGCGCAGAAGCAGAAATACCTGCCCAAGCTGGCCACCGGCGAGTGGATCGGCTGCTTCGGCCTGACCGAGCCGAACCACGGCTCCGACCCGGCCTCGATGATCACGCGCGCCAAGAAGGTGAGCGGCGGCTACTCGCTCTCCGGCGCCAAGATGTGGATCACCAACTCGCCCATCGCCGATGTGTTCGTGGTGTGGGCCAAGCTGCCGGATGACAACGGCGAAGACCAGATCCGCGGCTTCATCCTGGAGAAGGGCTGGAAGGGCCTGAGCGCACCGGCCATCCACGGCAAGGTCGGCCTGCGCACGTCGATCACCGGCGAGATCGTGCTGGACGAAGTGTTCGTGCCGGAAGAGAACCTGATGCCGGACGTGCGCGGTCTGAAGGGTCCGTTCACGTGCCTGAACTCGGCGCGCTATGGCATCGCGTGGGGTGCGCTGGGCGCGGCCGAGGCCTGCTGGCACATCGCGCGCCAGTACGTGCTGGACCGCAAGCAGTTCGGCCGCCCGCTCGCCGCCAACCAGCTCATCCAGAAGAAGCTGGCCGACATGCAGACCGAAATCACGCTCGGCCTGCAAGGCTGCCTGCGCCTGGGCCGCATGAAGGACGAAGGCACGGCTGCAGTCGAGATCACCTCGATCATGAAGCGCAACTCGTGCGGCAAGTCGCTCGACATCGCCCGCATGGCGCGCGACATGCTGGGCGGCAACGGCATCTCGGACGAGTTCGGCGTGATCCGCCACGTGGTGAACCTGGAAGTGGTGAATACGTACGAAGGCACGCACGATATCCACGCGCTGATCCTCGGTCGCGCGCAGACGGGTATTCAGGCTTTCTTCTAATTGCGCTTTGTTTTTTCGGCGGGTTGATGCACACTCGTGCACGACTCGCCACACCCGTCGCCGCATGTCTCGCCCGTCCTGGGCACCTCGCTTCCCTCCGTTTCATCTCCCCCTCGCGTTATACAAATTTGCAAATGACCGGGATACGGTTTGCCGCATGAATCGGCCACGGGCGCGCGTCTATGCTTCGCTCCAAGTGTCCAAGGATCAACCGGTCTGAAGGCACCACCCTCACACCGATAGAACGTGCGCGCAGTCCATACGTAGACCGCAGCGCCACGCGAAAAAACCAATCGCGAGACAACGGTCTGGAGAATGCCAGCGCGCGTACGCCGGCACCCGCACCGAATCAAAACCAGAACAGGGCGCCTCACGTTGACGACGATCCATCCGGACCGGCCAGCGCGGAGCTCTGCCAGGAGACAAACCCACCATGGCTGAACAGTCCATTCCGTCGGTGACGGAACTCGACGCCGCCGGCTTTGCCGACACGCGCGCTGTCGATCGTTATTTCCAGATCTCTGCGCGCGGCAGCACGCAAAAACGCGAGGTGGTCGCAGGCATCACCACCTTCATGGCGATGGTCTATGCCGTGTTCGTCGTCCCGGGCATGCTCGGCAAGGCCGGTTTCGACAGCAGCGCGGTGTTCGTCGCGGTGTGCCTGACCACGGCGTTCGGCTCGTTGCTGATGGGCCTGTGGGCCAAGCTGCCGATCGCCATCGGCTGCGCGATCTCGCTGACCGCCTTCATGGCCTTCGGCCTCGTGCTCGGGCAGAAGCTCTCGCCGGAAGTGGCGCTGGGCGCGGTGTTCCTGATGGGCGTGGTCTTCACCGCCATCTCGGCCACCGGCGTGCGCTCGTGGATCCTGCGCAACCTGCCCTCGGGCGTGGCGCACGGCACGGGCATCGGTATCGGCCTGTTCCTGCTGCTGATCGCCTCCAACGATGTTGGTATGGTGGTCAAGAATGCCGGCCCGGGCTTGCCCGTGGCGCTGGGGCACGTCACGTCCTTCCCGGTGGTGATGTCGGTGCTGGGCCTGGCAGCCATCTTTGGCATGGAGCGCCGGCGTGTGCCGGGCGGCATCCTGATCGTGATCGTCGCCATCTCGGCACTGGGCCTGATCTTTGACCCGGCCGTGAAGTTCACCGGCGTGTTCGCACTGCCCTCGCTCGCCGCTGCAGGCCATGCCTCGCTGATCGGCGCGATGGACATTCGCGGTGCACTCTCCGCCGCCGTGCTGCCCGCCGTGCTGGCCCTGGTGATGACCGCTGTGTTCGACGCCACTGGCACGATCCGCGCGGTGGCAGGTCAAGCTGGGCTGCTCGATGACAAGGGCCATATCATCAACGGTGGCCGCGCCCTGACGGCGGATTCGATCAGCTCGATCTTCTCGGCCTTCTTTGGCGGCGCTCCGGCGGCGGCCTATATCGAATCGACAGTGGGCGTGGCTGCGGGCGGCAAGACGGGCCTGACGGCTGTCGTCGTCGGCGTGCTGTTCCTGGCGGTGATGTTCTTCTCGCCGCTGGCCGGCCTGGTGCCGTCGTACGCCACGGCCCCGGCGCTGATGTACGTCGGCCTGCTGATGCTCTCGAGCGTGAGCAAGCTGCACATGGACGACATGGTCGACGCGCTGGCCGGCCTGGTCTGCGCCGTGTTCATCGTGCTGACGTGCAACATCGTCACCGGCATCATGCTCGGCTTCAGCACGCTGGTGATCGGCCGCCTGGTGGCCGGTGAATGGCGCAAGCTGAACGTCGGCACCGTGGCGATCGCCGCCGCGCTGGCAACGTTCTACGCAGGCGGTTGGGCGATCTGATCGCGCGCTGAACCGTCTCCCAAAAGACAAACCGGCCAGACCCGCAAGGGCTGGCCGGTTTGTCTTTTGCCTCTGAACCTGTTCAGGATCCGTGGCGAGCGGCTCGAGGTTGGCCCCGAATTTGCCAAATGCGGCGCAGCCGTACATCGGTACGGCGAGCATCACAGGGCCAAGATCGGGCCGCGCAGTAGGATCATGAATAGGTTCAACGCAAAAAACGCCCGGCACGAGGGCCGGGCGGCAATCACACTACCAAGGAGCCGGTTACTTGTTGGGCTGCGGCGTCAGGCGCAGGTACGGGCGCAGTGCCTTGTAGCCCTTCGGGAATTTCTGCTTGATGACCTCTTCGTCCTTGAGCGACGGCACGATGACGACGTCGTCGCCGTCCTGCCAGTTGCCCGGCGTGGCCACGCTGTGATACTCGGTCAGCTGCAGTGAGTCGATCACGCGCAGCACCTCGTTGAAATTGCGCCCCGTCGATGCCGGATACGTGATGGTCAGGCGCACCTTCTTGTTCGGGTCGATCACGAACAGCGAGCGCACGGTAAAGGTCTCGCTCGCATTCGGGTGGATCATGTCGTACAGCTGCGAGACCTTGCGGTCCTGATCCGCGAGGATCGGGAAGTTGACCGTGGTGTTCTGCGTGTCGTTGATGTCGTCGATCCATTTCGTGTGCGAATCGACCGGGTCCACCGACAGGGCAATGGCTTTCACGTTGCGCTTGGCAAACTCGTCCTTGAGCTTGGCGGTCAGGCCCAATTCGGTGGTGCAGACCGGGGTGAAATCGGCCGGATGCGAAAACAGCACGCCCCAGCTGTTGCCCAACCACTCGTGGAACTTGATGCGGCCAGCGCTTGAATCCTGCTCGAAATCGGGGGCGACATCGCCCAAACGTAGAGACATTCGTGTCCTCCATGCAGTGAGTGGGAACCACTATAGCCAGATTGCCATCCAACCAAAACGACTATAAATTCACAACCACATCACTTTTTGTCATTTAGCGTGCGACTTTCTGGCAAAACGGTGGCATGCGTGCACGCGTTGCCGGACAATGCTTGATCCATCGCAGCGCACGCGGCCTGGGCGCTTGATGTTTCAAGACACCCACACATATGCTAGCGACTGTGCGCGATGACAGATCGACGATTGATCCCCGACACACAGCAGGTGCCCGACCATGACGAACACTTCCCCCAACCTGGCCGATTCCGTCAATAAGGAGAAACTGATGACCGACGTGAAGACTGTTCTGTCCGACGCCGAAGCGCTGCTCAAGCAAGCCGCTTCCTCTAGCGGTGAAAAAGCAGCCGAGCTGCGCGAGCGCGGCATGGGCCTGCTGCGGCAAGCCAAGGAAAAAGCGCAGGACCTGCAAGACGCCGTGGTCACCAAGAGCAAGGCCGCCGCACGCGCCACCGACGATTACGTCCATGATCATCCGTGGCAAGCCGTGGGCGTGGCCGCAGGCCTGGGCCTGCTGATCGGCCTGCTGCTCAACCGCAAGTAAGCTGGCAACGCCGTTCCTGGCCGATGGCGCGCCCCATCCGGATCGCGCCATCGGCCAGTTGCATTCTGGCGGGGGCTCACAGGCCTGAGCGCGGCGCACGACACAGCGCCGATCGCCGTGGCTGGCGGCACACCGGCCCCCGCTTCCTCCCGGGAATTTCATGACCGACGATCACAGCCCCAAGCTGTTCGCCTCCCTGAAGAAACTGGCCGGCACCGTCGTCTCGATGGCGCAGACGCGCCTTGAGCTGGCCAGTGTCGAGCTGGCCGAAGAAAAAGACCGCCTGCTGGCCGCCGCCTTTCTCGGTGCGCTGGCCGTCAGCCTGATCGCGCTGTCCATCCTGACGCTGACGGCGCTGGTCGCCATCCTGTTCTGGGACACCTACCGCTGGCAGGCGCTGGCCGTGATGGCTGCGCTGTACGCCCTGGGCGCGGCAGCGTGCCTGTGGAAGGTCCGCACGTCGCTGCGCAATGCGCCGCCCCTGTTCGAGGCCACGCTGGCCGAACTCGATAAAGACCGGGAGATCCTGCGCCGATGACCGAGCCAACCCAACCGGGCCAAACGCCCAAGCAGCCCGAACACGAGGCAGCGCACTCCGCGCGCCATCACGTGCGCCCCTCGCGCCGTAACAGCGAAGGCCGCTTGTCGCTGGAGGTGCGCAAGGAGCTGTTGCTCACGCGCGCCGCGCTCGAACGCTACGACTATGCGCAAGCGCGCAGCGAGATGAGCCGCGCGGCCAGCCATACCTTCAGCCTGGGCGGCATCGGCTCCTTGCTACCGAGCCTGCTGCGCCCGCTGGCCCGGCCGAACAAGCTGATGCGCGCGTTGGGCATCGCGCGGGAATATCCGATGGTCGGCACCGTCATTTCACTGGCCTACGCCGGGCTGCGCCACACCATCATCGGGCGGGTGACACGGCGGCTGGGCAAGATCGGACTGGTGGCCGGCGCAGCCTGGTGGGGCTATCGCAAATGGCAGGAGACGCAGGCTGGCGCCGGTGCGCAGACCGCGCCTGAGCCCGGGTCGGATGAGATCATCCCGGGCAGCACGTCCTAAGCGTGCATCGACACCAAGGCCGGAGCGATCCGGCCTTTGCTTTTGGTGCGCGCGATCTTGCCAATCAGTGCAGCGGGATCGGATGACGCATCCGCTCCCAGCGCCGGGCGACGTTCTGGCGCACGGCAGCGAGTCCGTGCGCAGGCGCGGCCGGCACGGTGGCTTCGGTTACCGAGGCTTGCGGCGCACCGACGGTCTCGGGTTCGATACGGCGGCGGCCATGCCAGAGCAACGCGCCACTGGCCGTCCAGCCGATCACGAACAGCGTGTCGCCCACCCGCATGAGCGAATCCGGCGAGGTACCGACGTGGAAGAGATGGCCGAGCATGTCAGCCGGCAGTTGGGCGCAAACCCATAGAAAGATCGCCAGAGCGGAAGCAAAGACGCCCGGCTGCCACCATGGGTGCGTAATCTGAGCCTTCGTGCTTTCCATGGCGACCCTCCGACGTTTGTTGTCGTGATGGTTCTGATGCTATCGCCGGCTTGCGCAAATGGCGACCCTCCCGGCACTGACGGCGTTGTCGGATTCGTCTGACATTACGGCCACCAATGACGGGGCGCACCCGCCGTTCAGGCTAGGGGCGGCCACCGGGGGTCTTGCGGATGCTGTCGCCATGCGGCTCCAAAGTCTTCGATGCCCGACATCGCATGGAAATCGGCCGAGGGGTATCCCATCTGCTCATATCCACAATGCATGAATTCCATCTATTGATGCGCTACGTTAAGCAACACTTCTCTCCCACGCCATGCTGACAGCCACCGCCCTCCAACGCCGCGACGCGCGCACCGGCGCCCCGCTGCTGCACCCGGCCACGCTCGCCGTGCGCCCCGGCGACCGCATCGCCCTGACCGGCCCGTCGGGCGCCGGCAAGAGCGTGCTGCTGCGCGCGCTGGCACTGCTCGATCCACTCGATGACGGTCATGTGACATGGCGTGGCGAAACCGTAGCGGCATCGGCCATTCCCGCGTTCCGCTGCCAGGTGGCCTATGTGCGCCAGCGTCCGGCCCTGCTGCCCGGCACGGTGGAAGACAACCTGCGCCTGCCCTACCGGCTGCATGCGCGCAAAGGGGGAGCCGCGTTCGACCGGGCGGGCGTGATTGCCCTGTTGGCACGCGCCGAACGCGATGCCGGTTTTCTCGACAAGACTGCGGCCAACCTGTCCGGCGGTGAGGCGCAGATCGCCGCGCTGGTGCGCACACTGCAGACCGATCCGGCCGTGCTGCTGCTCGACGAACCGACGGCCGCGCTCGACCCGGCCTCCGCCCGCGCCATCGAGGCGATGCTGCAGCACTGGTTTGCGCACGCGCCTGACCGTCGCGCCTGGGTGTGGATCACGCACGATCCGGCGCAAGCCGCGCGGATCGCCCATCAGCATTGGCGCGTCGAGGCCGGCCGCCTCGATACACACGCGCCGGCCCCACAATACGCCGAGGCCTGATGCCATGACCGCAACCGAACCGATGCTTTCCGCCTGGCAAGTGGGCGTGGCCGCGCTGCTGATCCTGGTCAATGGTGCGCTGTCGGTCGGCCTGGGCCTGGGGCTGGAGCGCCGGCTGGCGTGGGCGGCGGTGCGCACCGTCGTGCAACTGCTGGCCATCGGCTTCGTGCTGCAGTGGGTCTTTGCCAACGCGCACTGGACCGTGGTGCTGGCCCTGATCGCGCTGATGACGCTGATTGCCGGGCACGCCACCGGCAGCCGCGGCGCACGGGGTTACGCGGGGCTGCGCCGTGACGGCACCCTGTCGGTGTTCGGCAGCACGTGGCTGATCGGGGCGATCGGGCTGGTGGTCGTGCTGCGCGCGCAGCCATGGTACGCACCGCAGTACGCGATCCCGATCATGGGCATGATCCTCGGCAACACGCTCACGGGCGTGGGCCTGGCGCTGGAGCGGATGACCGGCGAGCTGACCGCCACGCGTGACCAGATCGAAACCGTGTTGGCACTCGGCGGCACACGCTGGGAAGCCGCGCGCGACGCCGCCCGCACGGCGGTGCGCGCAGGCATGACGCCGATCATCAACCAGATGTCGGTGGTGGGCGTGGTGAGCCTGCCCGGCATGATGACCGGGCAGGTGCTGGCGGGGCAGTCGCCGTTGGAAGCGGTGCGCTACCAGATCGTCATCATGTTCCTGCTGGCGGCGTCTTCGGGGCTGGGTACGGTGGCGGCGGTGCTGCTGGCGTATCGGCGGCTGTTCAGCCGCGAGCATCAGCTGCTCGCCTCGCGCATCGTGCAGCGGGTGCCGGGGGGGCGCTAGCCATGAAGACCGCCCTCTCCTGCGGCCTGGTGCTGCTCAACGAAGATGCGGAAGTCCTGCTCGCGCACGCCACCGAGACGCATCACTGGGACATCCCCAAAGGCGCCCCCGAGCCGGGCGAGACGGACCGCGACGCCGCGCTGCGCGAAACACGGGAAGAGACCGGCCTCGCGCTCGACGCCCATACGCTGATCGAACTCGGCCGCTTCCCCCTGCGGCGCGGCAAGGATCTGCACCTGTTCGCCACGCGCCTGCGTCGCGCGGACGTGGCACTCGACACGCTGGTCTGCACCTCGATGTTCGCGAGCTATTACACCGGCAAGCTCGTCCCCGAGATGGATGGCTACCGCTGGGCCAGCGCCGACGACGTGCCGCACTACGCCAGCCAGTCGCTGGCACGGCTGTTTGCGGAAACGTTGCCGCTGGCCGAGGTCGATGCGCGGCTGCGCGCAATGGGGCTCTAGACCGGCACGTCGCCCTCGATCGTCGTCCGGTGCAAGGTGCGGCGATAGGCGTCCGGGCAGCCCGGCGCGAAATGGAGCGTGGAGCGGTTGTCCCAGAACAGCATGTCGCCGGGTTGCCAGCGGTGCGTGTAGACGTTGTCGGGCTGCACGCTGTGGGCGAAGAGCTGCTCGAGGATGGCGGTGCTCTCGTCTTCCGGCAAACCGAGGATGTGCGAGGTGAAGCCTTCGTTGACGAACAACGCCCGCTTGCCCGTTTCCGGATGCGTGCGCACCACGGGGTGGTCGACCGGCGGCACGGCATCGCGCTGCGCCTGCGTGAGCGGTGGGCGCCAGGTCGACAGCGCGCGCAACCGCTCATACCGATACACGTAGGAATGCACGGCGCGCCGGCCCTCGATGGCGCGCTTCAGCTCAGCCGGCAACGTCTCATACGCGCGGACCATGTTGGCGAACAGCGTGTCGCCACCCGCCTGCGGCAGCTCGCGCGTCAGCAGCAAGGAGCCCAGGCTCGGCAGCGGCTTGTACGACAGGTCGGAATGCCAGTCGCGCCCCGCGTCGCCCAGGCCGATCGGCTTGCCGTCCTCCACCACGTTGGAGACCACCAGCACTTCGGGGTGCGCGGGCAAGTGAAACTGGTTGAGCACGTGCACCTGCAGCGGCCCGAAGCGGCGGCTGAAATCGACCTGCGCCTGCGGGGTGAGCTGCACGTCGCGGAACACCAGCAGGCCGTCGTGCACGAGCCAGGCCTGGCGGATGGCGGCGATGTCGGTATCAGACAAATCGGCGCCGTCCCGCAGGCCGATGATCTCCGCGCCCAATGGCGCATCGGGCAAGCGGCGGACGTGAAAGCGCGCGGTATGAACCGCGGGGGCTTCGGGGACGACAATGACGGCGTCGGACATGGCAGCGCAGACAGGCAATGAGCGGATTCCGCATTACACCGCCTGCACCACCCCGCCGCCAACGAAGGAATCCGCAGATCGATACGCGCGCTCAGCTATAGACGGTCGCCTCGGGCAGGACGCCCTCCAGCGCATAGCGGCCGATGGCGCGCAGCTTGTAGTCGAGCGGGTCGTGCAGCGTGTGGGTGCGCGCGTTGCGCCAGAAGCGGTCGAGTGCAAGCGCGGCCTTGGTCGAACGCGCGCCGGTCGCCTCGAACAGCTCCTGCCCGATGAACAGCGCGGCGCGATGCGCGACCACCTTGGCTTCCGCCGTGGCGAGCGACACCTCGGCGCGCTCGTCGGCCGTGAGCGATACGCCCTTGCGCCAGGCGCTGTCCAGACGCTGGATGGCACGGTCGGCCAGGGCAGCGGCGGCCAGCCACTGCACGCGCATCTCGCCGAAGCGGTGGAGCTGATACGGATCGTCGGCCACCCGCTCGACGCCCGAGGCAAACCACGGCCGCGACGATTGCTGCGTGTGCCGGCGCGCCTCCTCCAGCGCGCCCTCCGCGATGCCGGTGTAGAGATTGACCAGCACGGTCTGCGCGATGCACGAGCGCAGGGTCTGGTGCGGCGCGAACACCGTATCGGGGCCCGCCAGCACTTCATCGTCACTGACCTGGACGTGGCGGAACTGCACCGAGGTGCTATCGGTCTGGCGCTGACCGATCGGATGCCAGTCGTCGCGCACGGTGATGCCGTAGCGCGCGGTCGGCACCACGGCGATCACCGGCTGGCCGCTCGCCGTGTCGTGGGCCGAGACGACCATCATGTTGGAACCGAGCGTGCCGGAACAGAAGCCTTTCTCGCCGTCGAGGGTCCAGCCGCTGCCGGAGCGCTGCGCGCGCAGGCGATGGTCGACCGGGTTGACGGCGTTGCCCCACCACCAGCCCAGCTCGGCGGTCGGGCGCAAGAAGCGCTCGCGCTGCGCGTCCGAGCCGTAGAGCGTCACCGTCGCCGTCTGCAAGTACTGGAAGGCGAGCAGATGCCCAAGCGCGCTGTCGACCGCCGCGATGGCGCGCACCGCGGCAAACGCATCGGCCCAGCTTGCGCCGGCACCGCCGTATTGGGTTGGGATCACCAGCGGCAGCAGGCCGGTGCGCGCGATCAGCGCCTTTTCGTGGGCAGGATGGCCGCCCTGCTGGTCACGCTGCGCGGCGGTGGCCGCCAGCTCCGCGAGCAGGTGGGACAAGTCGGGAAGTTGATGCAGGTCGTTGAGCTTCATGCAGTGCCTCGTCCGGGGCGCAATCGGGTGCAGGCACTATACGGAGCCCCCCGACCGCGCTGAACGAAGGAATTTGCATGGGCATATCGGCCCCGCGTATATGCGTGGCGCGGGTGACTACGTGCGCGCGTAGTGCGCACGCATGCGCGCCAGGCACGCACGCGCGTCGCCCACCACCAAGTGGCTGCTGCAGGCGAGCATCAGGTTGCGCGGCAGGCCGAAGTCTTCGACCGCCCATCCGTCGGCATCGTTGCCGTCCACGTTCGGCACCTGCGCGACAAGCGGCACGGCGGGCACGTGATAGCACCACACATCCTTGCCGCGCGCGATGGCATAGCCAATCTCGAAGCAGGTGCCGGAGTCGGGCTCGTAACCGCGGAAATCCGCGACGTTGGCGAGCACGGCATCGGCGGAATCGATCAGTGCGACGTTCTGGCGGTAGATCTCCGCCGCGGTCGACGGGCCATCGCCTTGCGGGGCGATGGTGTTGTCGAGTGGGTACAGGCCGGTGAAACCGAACGCCGCGCACAGCGCCTTGAGCGCTTCACCGTACGCGGCGGGTTGCGGGCGGAAGACGTCGGGGCCGGCGAGGTAGAGGCGCAGGGGCATGGGCTTGGACAAGTGGACGGCAAGGGCGCACAGGATAGCGCGCCGCCCTCACCTGAGCGCGAACGTCAGCGTGCCGTAACCGAGCTGGTCGAAGCCACCGCTGTTCGGGCCGTAGTCGCCGCCACCGCCCTCCGGGCTGACCTTCTGCGCGAACGCCTCGACGTGCGGCGCCTGCAAGCCCTTGAGGACGACGTAGTGGCTATACAGCAGTGTCCAGATCGGTCGCGTGTCTCCCCGGGCTGCCGATGAGATGTCGGGCTGGGTCACGTCGCTGTTTGCGTACGGCGTGTAGGGCACGTCTTCGCCGAGGTTGTATTGGGCGGCATATTCAGCGCCGCGCAGGACGCGGTTGTGGTCATAGCCGAAGAGATCGTCGCCCGCGTTCCACGCCATCTGGCAGATGGCACCGAGCAGCGCGATATCGAGCATGGTGTGCCCCTGGTCGCGCCCACTCTCCTGAACCTGCCCCAGCCCGTTCGGATAGAGCTTCCACACGACGTGCTCGATGGCGCCGTTGCCCTGGCCGTGCTTGAAGTAGTCGATGGCCTCGGCGTAGATGTCGCGGCGATCGGCCAGCACGCCGATGGCCAGCATCGACGCCATGTTGGCCAGATCCCAGTTGGCCCAGTAGTGGTCGATCTTGGCGCCGTTGTGGCGGGTCAGGAAGTCGTGGTTCATCGTGTAGAACACGTCGACCATCATGGCCTGGAAGCGGTGGAAATCAGCCGGGCGCCAGTGCGGCGAGGTACGCAGGATCTCCGCGGCATTGGCCAGTTCATAGCCGTAGATGCCCGAGGCGAGAAAGCGGTCTGAGCTGCCGCCGATCAAGGTCAGGGTGTTCGCCCAGGCGTTCAGGATGGCGATGGCCTTGTCCGCGTAGGCGTCGTCTCCCGAGATCTTCCAGCGCAAGGCCAGCGCGTAAGCGGCGGCGGCATCGTTGAAGAGGACGGCGTAGTTCTCGGCGTGCACGCGGTCGTTGCCGCGATAGATGGTGGCCTGCGGGCGCGGCATCCAGTTGAGCGACGCATGGCGGTTGGCGATCAGCCGCTGCCAGCCCTGCGTCCAGGGCTCGCGCCCCTGCGTAACGTTCTGGCGCATGCGCTCGAAGTCGCGCTCCGAGTGCAGCAAGGCTGGATGCGTGAACGGCAGCGCGCCGGTTGCAGGGCTCACGGCGGCGCGCGCCTCGTGGCGCTGTGCGGGAGCCAGCTCGGCGCGCGGCGCGGTCGCAACACAGCCAGCCAACCCGATGGCGCACAGCACCCCGGCGCAAACACGAACAGCGGAGCGAAGATCGAACGGCATAGGACGCGAAACTCCAATGTGTGGCCTGCGAAAAGCACAGGGAGCACGCGAGTGTGCCGAGCGCGACCCTTCCGCAAACTTACATCGAACGGGATGTCGCATCGACCCGACAGGGTGAGAGGCTGCCGGAATGCAAAAAAGGCGTAGCAGTTGCCTGCTACGCCTTTCGAATGCTGGTGGGTCCTGCGGGATTCGAACCCGCGACCAATAGATTAAAAGTCTACTGCTCTACCGACTGAGCTAAAGACCCCAAAGACGACGATTATAGGCAGATGCCCGCAATCCTGTCAACGCACATCAGGCCACGCGCTCCAGTCGCCACATCTGGTAGCGGAACGCCAGCACCGCGCCGATCAGGATGCCGGCCAGCGCAATGAACGAGCCGATCGCCAGGGTCGACACGCCCGACAGCCCCTGCCCGATCGTGCAGCCCAGCGCCGTCACGCCGCCCGCGCCCATCAGCACGCCGCCGACAATGTGGTTGCCGGTGTCCTCGGCATTGGCAAAGCCCTCCCAGCGGAACGTGCCGCTCGCCAGCGCCACCATGGCCGAGCCGGCAATCACGCCCAGCACGCTCACGATGCCGACCGTCAGCACCTTCGACGTATCGCTGAAGAACATCAGCCACTCCAGCGTGTACGACACCGGCGCCACGAAGCTCAGCGCCTCCATGCGCCCGCTGTTGGTGGCGACGAAGGCCTCTTCCAGCGTGTTCGGATCTTCGGCCACGTAGCCGAGGTGGCCCGACACGTACCACATGGCCACGATGATGAGCCCGACGCCAATGCCGCCCGCCAGGTTGTCGCGCGTGCGGAAGTCGCGACCCAGCAGCGCCCACAGTGCGCAGGCCCCACCGATCACCAGCGCCAGTGCCAGGCGCAGCGTGCGTACCTCCACCGACAGCGCGTGGCCAAGCACGCTCGGCAGATCCTGCGGGGTCGGCAGCGCCACCGCGACACTGTCCACGGTGGCCACGCGCACCACGCCAAACACACCCTTGAGCGTCATATACGCCGACAACCCGAGGAAGACGAACACCACCACCGACTTCAGGTTACCGCCGCCGATGCGCACCAGCGTCTTGCTGCCGCAGCCCGAGCCCAGCACCATGCCGAAGCCGAACAGCAGCCCGCCCACCAGCGCCGACAGCCACAGCAGCCGGCTGGCGGTGTAGATCGTCTTGCTGGTATCAATCAGGCCCAGCCAGCTCAGCACGCCGGTGCCGATCATCGCCACGCCGATGGCCAGCACCCACATGCGCAGGCGGTTCCAGTCGCCGATGTTGACGGCGTCGGACACCGCGCCCATGGTGCAGAAGTGCGTACGCTGCAGGAGGGCACCGAAGAGGAAAGTCAGCGCGAAGGTTGCCCACAGCACGGTGTGGGACAGCGCATGAAGATCGATGTCAGGCATTGGCGTCGCGCGCAGGATCAAACGTAACGGGTGGGATCGGGCACGCCCGCGGCCTCGAAGCCGGCCCGGCGGATGCGGCACGAATCGCAGACGCCACAGGCGCGGCCTTCATCGTCGGCCTGGTAGCACGACACGGTCAGGCTGTAGTCGACGCCCAGGCGCGCGCCGGCCTGGATGATCTCCGCCTTGGTCATGGCGATGATGGGCGCGTTGACGCGGAAGCGATCGCCCTCCACGCCGGCCTTCGTGGCCAGGTTCGCCAGCGTCTCATAGGCGGCCACGTATTCGGGGCGGCAATCCGGATAGCCGGAGTAGTCGACCGCGTTGGCGCCGAAGAACAGGTCGCGCGCGCCCACGGCCTCGGCCCAGCCGAGCGCCAGCGACAGCATGATGGTGTTACGCGCCGGCACGTAGGTGATGGGGATGCCCTCGTGCACGCCCTCGGTCGGCACCGCCAGCGTGTCGTCGGTCAGCGCCGAGCCACCGAACTTGCGCAGGTCTAGATCGACGATCTCGTGACGCACGGCGCCCAGCGCGGCCGCCACCTTCTTGGCCGCGTCCAGCTCGGACGAATGGCGCTGGCCATAGCGCATCGACAGCGCATAGGTGTCGAAGCCGTCAGCCTTGGCCATGGCGAGCACGGTGGCGGAGTCCAGCCCGCCGGAGAGCAGGACGATGGCGCGTTTTTTCATGGGGAAAGCCTTGCGGATCGATCGATGGAAGGCTCGCATTTTAGCGCGCCGCCGCCCTACCCGTGCCCGCGCGCACGCATACCCGGCATGTGTGGCCCGCCATGAAAAACGCCCGCCGGTGCGAACACGGGCGGGCGTCAATACGAAAGGAAGCGGTGCGGATCAGCGCATCGTCTTCAGGCGGCTGGCGGCGGTCTTGGCCTGCTCCGAGCCCGGATACTGCGCCACCACGGTCTCCAGCGTCTTGCGTGCCGCGGCCTTCTGGCCCGACTCGCCCTGGTTGGTCGCCACCTGCAGCAGCGCATCGGCCGCCTTCGGGTGCTGCGGGTTGGCGCGCGCCATGCCCTCCAGCACGGTGGTCGAGCCCTTGTAGTCGCGCTGCGCATACAGGGCGTTGCCCAGCCAGAACTGCGCCAGCGGCACGTACGGGCTCTGCGGGTACTTCTTCAGGAACGCCGAGAACTGGTTGCCCGCGCCCTTGAAGTTGCCGGTCTGGAAGATCTTGAGCGCGGCGTCGTATTCGTCCTTCTCGCCGGGCTGGACCATGCCTTCGCGGCCCTCCACCGTGGCCTGCTGCGGCTCGAATTTCTTCAGGCGCGCATCGAGGTCGGCGTAGTAGTCCTTCTGCTGCTTGGTCAGCGTATCGACCTGGTTCTGCAGCACCTCGTTCTGGCCGCGCAGGCGCGCCACCTCGGACTGCAGCGTCTCGATCTGGTTCTGCGCGTCGATCATGTTCTTGCCGTTCTGATCGATGCGCTGGGCAGCCGTCGACTGGAAGTTGTTGAACTTCTCGCGCATGTCGATGATGGCGCGGCGCGCCTCATCGTCGTCAAACACACCCGCTGCCGCCGGACCGGCCAGGGTCAGGGCGCCACTCGCGACAAGCGTCGCCATCAGGATGGCCCGACGCATGGCCCCACAAGCGCGCTGTTTCATCATCGTATTCATGTCATCACACACGTAAGAACGCCGGCCACGCTCTCGCGGCCGGCGCGTTCCACTTCACACGTCGCTGATCAGCAAGCGCGATCAGTAAACGATGTCGCCGCGGCGGTTCTGTGCCCACGACTCTTCGTCGTGGCCCGTGGCTTGCGGCTTTTCCTTGCCCAGGCTCACGGCTTCCATCTGGCCTTCAGGCACGCCCATCGACGACAGGGCGCGGCGCACGGCCTCGGCACGCTTCTGGCCCAGGGCCAGGTTGTACTCGCTGGTGCCGCGCTCGTCGGTGTTGCCCTGGATCAGCACCTTGCGCTGGCCGTGCGACTGCAGGTAGCGCGCGTGCTGGGTCAGCAGGCCCTGGTATTCCGACTTGACGGAGTAGCTGTCGAAGTCGAAGTACACGCTGCGCTTGGCCAGCGGGCTGTTCGGATCGGTCAGCTCATCACGGGTCACGTCGACCGTGGCCACCTTGTTTGCATCGCCACCGGCGTTGGCGCCACCCGTGGCGTTCTTTGCGGTGTCATCGAGCTTGACGCCCGAGCTGCAGGCACCCAGGGCCAGCAGTGCGGCGATGGCCGCCAGTTTGATCATGGTTTGGGACTTGGACATGTCCGATTTCTCCTGAAGGATGCGTTATTGCATGAAAGGACCCCATGCTGGCTCACGCACTTCGCCAGCCTGGAGAGAAAGTACCTGACGCGTGCGGCCATCGGTCGACACCGCGGCCAGCACGGTTCGCCCGCCCACGCGGGTCGAATACAGGATGAACTTGCCGTTGGCGGCAAAGCTCGGCGACTCATCGTAGGACGTGTCCGTCAGCCCGGTCACATCGCCGTTGGACATGTCCTGCACATACAGCTTGAACGCGCCGCCCACCCGCGAAATGTAGGCCAGCAGCTTGCCATCGGGCGAAATGCGCGGGCTGACGTTGTAGCCGCCCTTGAAGGTCACGCGCTGGGCTCCACTGTCGCCCTCGCCTTCGGCCGACATGCGGTAGATCTGCGGCGCGCCGCCGCGGTCGCTGGTGAAGTAGATCGAGCGGCCATCCGGCGAGAAGGCCGGCTCGGTGTCGATCGCGCTGCTGCGCGTGAGGCGATGCAGGCCCGAGCCGTCGGCGTTGACCATGTAGATCTGCGTATTGCCATCACGCGACAGGGCCACCGCCACGCGGCGGCCATCCGGCGACCACGCCGGCGCCGAGTTGTTGCCCTTCTGGTTCGAGATGACGGTGCGACGCCCGGCCACCAGGTCATGCACGTACACCACCGGCTTCTTGCTCTCGAACGACACGTACGCGACCTTGGAGCCATCCGGCGACCACGACGGCGAGATGATCGGCTCGTTGCTGGTCAGCGCGATCTGCGGGTTGGCGCCGTCCGAATCGGAAATCTGCAGCTGGAAGCGGCGGCCGACCTTGGCCACGTAGGACAGGCGCGTCGCGAACACCCCGCGCTCGCCCATCAGCTTCTGGTAGATGTAATCGGCAATCTCGTGCGCAGCCAGGCGCAACTGGCCTTCGCCGCGCGTGAGCGACAGGCCGCCGAGGCTCTCGCCCTTGGCGGTGTCGTACAGGCGGAAGCGGATGTCATAGCGGTCGCCGTTGCGCGTGACGGTGCCGCCCACGAAGGCGGCGGCGCCCTTGCTCTTCCACGCCCCCAGGTCCGGGGCCGGGGTCTCCGGCACCACGGCGCCGGCCACGTCGACGTTCGAGAAGCGGCCGCTGCGCGCCAGGTCAGCACGGACGATGGCGGTGATGTTCTGCTGGGCCTGCTGCTCGCCCTGGAAGTGGGCGATGGCGATGGGGTATTGGCTGGAGCCGACGCCGGAGATCTCCACATTGAGCTGGGCATGGGCCACGCCCACGCAGGCCATCGTCAGAAGCCACGCTTGTGCTGCGCGACGGAGCATCGGAATCCACATCTTGCGCATCATCTTCCTTGTCCGTAGTCGAATCGTTGAACTGGGTGCCGGCACCGCCGCTGCAGTGCCAGCGCGTTATTCCTTGGGCCGGAACGTCAGGGTGACGCTCGACGGCGCTTTGCCATTGGTGTCGCGTGGCAGCGGGTCGGAGCGGTCCACCGCGCGCAGCACGGCCTCGTCGTAGGCACCGTTGCCGCTCGACTTGGTCAGTCGGCGCGACATGATCGAACCGTCCGGCGCCATCTGTACCGCCACCACCGCGGTCGGATTGCCGCTGACGGCCTCGGGGTCGAACACGATGTTCGGCTTGACCTTGGCACGCACGCGCTCGGCATAGCCCGCCGACGCCGTACCGCCGGTGCCCATGCCGGTACCGACGCCGCCGCCAGAGCCCGACACCGCGCCCGTCCCCGCACCGCCAGCCATGGCCTGCAGGTGCTGCAGGTTGGCATTGCGCTGCGCGTTCGACTTGGCTTCCGTCGCCTTGCGCTCCGAATCGGCTTTGGCCTTGGCTTCGGCCGCAGCCTTGGCCTTCTGCTTGGCCTCTGCCTGGGCTTGCAGTTGCGCTTCCTTGCGCGCCTGCGCTTCGGCAGCGGCCTTTTCCTTGGCCTGCTGTTCGGCCTGGGCCTTGCGCTGCAGTTCCGTCTGGTGAGCCTGCTGCTCCTTCTGCTGCTTCAGCAGCGCCTGGCGCTTGGTTTCCTCGCGCTCCTCGGCGGCGCGGCGGGCCAGTTCGGCTTCACGCGCGGCGGCAGCTTCCTGCTCACGCTTGCGCTTGGCCTGCTCCAGTGCGATGTCCGCTTCCTCTTCCACCTTGGCCGGCGGCGCCTTGATGACGGGCTCCGGCTTCGGCTCAGGTGCCGGTATGGCCTGGATCGCCTGTTGCACCGCCTGCTCGTCCCACAGCTCGGCTTCTTCGCCGCGCGGCGTGCTGCTCTGCCACTTCACGCCAAAGTACAGGAACGCCAGCAATAGCAGGTGCATCAGCACCGCCAAGCTGAACGCCCGCAGCGTGCCGCGCTCGCGGACGGGTTCGTAGCGTTGCACCGAGGTCGTAGCCATGCCGGTCAGACCGCCTCGCGGGCGTTCACGATCATGCACACGTGGGCGCTCATTGCGACTTCACCATCAGACCGACGCGCTTGACGCCGTCGCCCTTGAGCACGCTCATCACCGTCAGCACCTTGTCGTACTGCACCGTCTTGTCGGCCGCGATGACGACCGGTTGCTCCGGGTTTTCATCCGTACGCTGCTTGACGAAGGCGCGCAGCTCCTGGTTGTTGGCCAGCTTCTGCTCGGTGGCGCCTGAACTGGACTTGATACGAGCAAGCAGCGTGCCGTCGGCCTTGATGGTCACGACGATGGGCGGCTGCGTCTGCTGCGGTGTGGCGTTGGCGACCGTCGGCAGGTTGACCACGCCCGGGTTCACCACCGGCGCGGCCACCATGAAGATAACCAGCAGCACCAGCATCACGTCGATGTAGGGCACCACGTTGATGTCGGCCTTGGCCCGCCGGGGGCGGCGCGTTCGCTGGATGGTTGCCATGCTGTTGCGGCCCTCAGCGCGCCGCCTGGCGCTGGAGAATGTTCGAGAACTCTTCGATGAAGCTCTCGAAGCGGTTGGCCAGGCGGTCCATCTCGGTGGCGTAGCGGTTGTAGGCGATCACCGCCGGAATGGCCGCGAACAGGCCGATGGCCGTGGCCACCAGCGCCTCGGCAATGCCCGGCGCCACGGCAGAGAGTGTCGCCTGCTGCACGTTGGACAGGCCGCGGAAGGCGTTCATGATCCCCCACACGGTGCCGAACAGGCCGATATACGGGCTGACCGAACCGACCGAGGCCAGGAACGGCAGGTGTGATTCGAGCGAATCCATCTCGCGCTGGTAGGCGGCGCGCATGGCCCGGCGCGAGGCGTCGAGAATCGCGCTGGGGTCGCCGACGCCACGCTGCTGCTCGCGCCCCTTGAGGAATTCGCGCATGCCGGCTTCAAAGATGCGCTCCAGCGCACCCGTGTGGTGGCGGTTGTTGGCCGCGCTCTGATACAGCGCCTGCAGATCGCCGCCGGCCCAGAAATCGCGTTCAAAGGATTCGGTCTTGGCGCGCGCGGCGCGCAGCGCGAAGGCCTTGCGGAAGATGTATGTCCAGGAGAACAGGGACATCACCAGCAGCAACGCCATGACGGCTTGGACCAGGACGCTGGCGTGCAGCACCAGCGAGACGATCGACAGATCTTGTGTGACCTCGACGGGATTCATGCGGCAGCTTTGATGGTTGCGAGTACGGGAGCGGGAATCGGGGTCGGACGGAAGGTGAGCCGATCGACACATCCAACACGAATCGTGCCCGAGGCGAGCAGGACGTCGCCGCGCCAGCCTTCCTGGGCAAATTGGACCGATGCCGGTCCGACCCGTTCCATACGCGAACGGATCTGCAACAGGTCGTCCAGGCGGGCGGGTGCGCGGTAGTCCACAGCGGTGCTACGCACCACGAAGATGGCCCCGGTCGTGTCAGCCAGCGCCAGCTGGTCGACCCCCAATGCGCGCAGCCACTCGGTGCGGGCGCGCTCGAAGAATTTCAGGTAGTTGGCGTAGAACACCACGCCGCCTGCGTCGGTATCTTCCCAATACACGCGCAGGTTCCAGTCAAAAGTGGACATCCTCGGATTTTACCAAGGGTTAAATGACAGCCGGCCATCGCCCGACCGGACGATGGCTTGCGGTTTGCTCCAAATTGCCTCAGGCGAGGTTCCGCGTCACGCTCGTGGCGGTGAACGACTGGCAAACGGGCATGATCTCGATCGCGTTGACATTGAAATGCGCCGGCAGCGCGGCCATCCAGTAAACCGTCTCGGCGATGTCGTCGGCGGTGAGCGCCTCGGTGCCCTCATAGACCTTGTCGACGCGGCCGTCATCGCCCTTGAAACGCACGTTCGAGAATTCGGTGCCGGAGCACAGGCCGGGCTCGATGTTCGACACACGCACGCGGGTACCGGTCAGGTCGGCGCGCAGGTTCAGCGAAAACTGGCGCACGAAGGCCTTGGTGGCGCCGTACACATTGCCGCCCGGATACGGATACGAGCCGGCGATCGAGCCGATGTTGACGACATGGCCGCGGTTGCGCTCGACCATCCCTGGAAGCAGCGCGCGCGTCATATGCACCAGGCCGGCGCAGTTGGTGCCGATCATGCGATCCCAGTCGGTCAGGTCGGCGCGCTGGGCCGGCTCCAGGCCGAGCGCCAGGCCGGCGTTGTTGACCAGCACGTCGACCTCGCGCCAGCCCTCGGGCAGCGAGCCCGGCAGCGCGGCCACGGCGGCGGCATCCTGCACATCCAGGATGAACGGCAGCAGCGCATCGCCCAGCTCGGCCTTGAGCGCATCGAGGCGATCCTGGCGGCGCCCGGCCGCGATCACGCGATGCCCTTCCCGCACGAAACGCCGCGCAATGGCTGCGCCAAAGCCGGCCGTCGCGCCGGTCACGAATACGATCATGGAGGTCTCTCCGAGCCAAAGAACAGCAATCAGCGAAGTGCAAGAGTGTAACCGAGCACCGTGGCCCGCTGCGCCGCCATGTGCGCCCCGCCGCGCCCGTGCCTTGCGGCGGCCATACGGCTGTCGTACACTCGCGGGCAACCATTCCACCTTGCGCGACTGGCGAATCCTGGGGCTGCAGCAGCGGCCCTTAGTTAGTGGGCACCGACCACGAGGAAGCGCAAGGTTTCTGGCGTCATGCACAACGACGCCTGCCGCTCGCCTGGGCAGCGAATGGGAAGCAGGGTGACTTGGACACCCGCTGCCACCGGCCTGAACGTCAGGGCGGGAGCAGCGCCCCAAGCCGCGCGCGTTTCCCGAAGCCCGCCCGCCTCGCCCGATCTCCGCCATTTCCGTTTCGTTTCAGACCAGACACTCGCCATGTTCGAACGCAGCCGCTATACGATCGACCAGATCGACCCCGAAGTCTTCGCCGCCATCCAGAAGGAGAATCAGCGCCAGGAAGACCACATCGAGCTGATCGCCTCCGAAAACTACACCTCCCCGGCCGTGATGGCCGCGCAGGGCTCGCAGCTGACCAACAAGTACGCCGAGGGCTACCCGGGCAAGCGCTACTACGGCGGTTGCGAATACGTCGATGTGGTTGAGCAGCTCGCCATCGACCGCGTCAAGCAGCTGTTCGGCGCCGAAGCCGCCAACGTGCAGCCGAACTCAGGCTCGCAGGCCAACCAGGGCGTGTTCTTTGCCATGCTCAAGCCGGGCGACACCATCATGGGCATGAGCCTGGCTGAAGGCGGCCACCTGACCCACGGCATGGCGCTGAACATGAGTGGCAAGTGGTTCAACGTGGTCAGCTACGGCCTGAACGCCCAGGAAGATATCGACTACGACGCGCTCGAAGCCCTGGCGCAAGAGAAGAAGCCCAAGCTGATCATCGCTGGCGCATCGGCCTTCGCCCTGCGCATCGATTTCGAGCGTATCGCCAAGGTGGCCAAGTCGATCGGCGCGTACTTCATGGTCGACATGGCTCACTACGCCGGCCTGATCGCCGCAGGCGTGTACCCGAACCCGGTGCCGCACGCTGACTTCGTGACGACGACGACCCACAAGAGCCTGCGCGGCCCGCGCGGCGGCGTGATCCTGATGAAGGCTGAGCACGAGAAGGCCATCAACTCGGCGATCTTCCCGGGCATCCAGGGCGGCCCGCTGATGCACGTGATCGCCGGCAAGGCGGTGGCGTTCAAGGAAGCGCTGACGCCGGAGTTCAAGGCGTACCAGGAACAAGTGGTCAAGAACGCCCGCGTCATGGCCGAAACGCTGATCGCGCGCGGCCTGCGCATCGTCTCGGGCCGTACCGAAAGCCACGTGATGCTGGTCGACCTGCGCGCCAAGCAGATCACCGGCAAGGAAGCCGAGAAGGTGCTGGGCGACGCGCACATCACCGTCAACAAGAACGCCATCCCGAACGATCCGGAAAAGCCGTTCGTGACCTCGGGCGTGCGCCTGGGCTCGCCGGCGATGACCACGCGCGGCTTCAAGGAAGCCGAGGCCGTGAAGGTCGCCCACCTGATCGCCGATGTGCTGGATAATCCGCATGACGAAGCGAACATTGCCGCCGTGCGCGCCAAGGTGGCCGAGCTGACCCGCGACTTCCCGGTCTATCGCTGATTCATCAGCCGTGGCCGGGCAACCGGCCCCGTAGTGCTACCCCTGCCGCGATGCGCCCGCCTTGGGCCGTCGCGGCGTTGTTCTTTTGTGAAGTGCGTTCTTTGGGGTTTCCCAGGAGACCGGCATGAAATGCCCGTTTTGCGGCCACGCGGCCACCCAGGTGATTGATACCCGCATGTCGGAGGAAGGCGACACCGTGCGCCGGCGCCGCCGCTGCGAGTCCTGCGACCGCCGCTTCACGACCTACGAACGCATCGAGCTGTTCTTCCCCGCCGTCGTCAAAAAGAACGGCAGCCGCGTCGATTACGACCGCAACAAGGTCAAGGATTCCATGCGCCTGGCGCTGCGCAAGCGGCCCGTGTCCGCCGAGGCCATTGATGAGGCCATCGCACGCATCGAAGAAAAACTGCTTGCCCACGGCGAAAAGGAAATCGGCAGCGACCGCGTGGGCGAACTGGTGATGCGTGAGCTCAAACGGCTGGACAAGATCGGCTACATCCGCTTTGCGTCGGTGTACCGAAGCTTTGAGGATCTGGCGGAGTTTCGCGACGTGCTGGATGAGGTTGCGGCCACGCCGGCGCGTAAATGAAGCCACTGCAGCAAAAGAAAAGGGCCCGCTCGGGGCCCTTTTTTTTACCAGCACTGCGCAGTGGTGGTGCCGGTGGCCATGCCGGTATTGCCTTGCACGCCGAGCTGGTTGATGGTGTACGCCCCGCATCCGTCTGCCGTCTGCGGGCCGACGTTAACAGCCGAGGCGGAATAGCCAGGCGCTGAAGCGCCTGTCCCGCCCGGCGTGCCTGTCAGCGTGACATACAGCTGGTAGTACGACTGCGTGCCCGACTGGATGGCAAACGGGAAGCTGGCGGCGGCATAGCCCAGCGAAGCCGGCACGGTGGTGTAGGTATTCTGCAGCGTGAACAGCCGCTCTTGCCGCGTCGCCAGATCCAGCAGCGCCGTCTTCGCATCCGCGCGGTGTGATTTGAGGATGTATTGCTGGTACGACGGATAGGCGATGCGGGCCAGGATGGCGATGATCGCCACCGTGATCATCAGCTCGATCAGCGTGAAGCCGGTGGTGCGCTTCGAGAGCACGGACGTCGAATGTCGTTTCATGATTAGCGCAGCTTGACCCAGTTCAGGCGCGAGCCCACACCGGCGGCGTTCGGGTTGACTCCAATGTTTTTCGGCGTGTTATCCGCACTCTGCGTCACCATCTGATACTGGCCATTACCGATAGACACAAACGACGACGTACCCGTCCCGCTGAAACCGACGCCGCTGACCCCAGTACCGTTCACGGTAAGGTATTTGCCGTTGGCGTCAAGGAAATACGGGTTGGTTGTCGCACCGCCGTTCGCAACGGAGACGCCCATTGAGTAACCGGAGGCCGGCGTTGCGCTGCAGGACAGTATCTGCTGAACGGCGGGGATGATCGTATTGACGTTAAACACGCCGAACTGCAGGACCGGGTTGTAGACCACCTGCTCGTTTTTCCCGGTGGGCAACGGCAATGTCCAACCCCACTGATTGTTCACCCCCTTGCACGCCGTGGACCCTTGCCAGCACACCGGGTAGCTACTCACAACCCGCTGCGCCACCGTCGTTGCCGTGGCCGCTACGTCGGCCGTGATGCTTTGTTGTAACAGCGAAGACGCGGTGATTACGTTTTGCGGCCCAGCGAGCGATGTGTATCGCGCGCCCGCGGGAGCCATCGCGTTCCAGGCCTGCATGTCCCAGTCCCAGACACCATAGAGGGCCTGGCCTGTGCTCGCATAGGTGGCCGGGCTGGTGAGGGTCGCCGGGAAGGCCTGGCCGGTG
The DNA here is from genome assembly GCA_913056305.1 of uncultured Ralstonia sp. Classification (GTDB taxonomy): domain Bacteria; phylum Pseudomonadota; class Gammaproteobacteria; order Burkholderiales; family Burkholderiaceae; genus Ralstonia. The sequence goes on along the minus strand of CAJXMR010000025.1, from coordinate 13,562 downwards.
CCGAAGCTGACCAGCACACGCGGGTAGGCGGAAACCGAACCGACACCGGGAATCGACGCCACGACGACCTTGCTGGTGATGGGTTGACCCGCCGATGTCGAGAACAGGGGCCCCGACGACACGCTCCACAACGCGGGGTCCTGCGAGGTCAGATCAAAACGCCAGATGTTCCCAAAGGCGTCGCCCGCGTAGACGTAGTCGGTAATGTGGTCGCCGTCCAAGTCGGCGGGGGTCACATACGCGATGCCGTTCTTGTTGCTGTTGCCGGTGGGGTCCTGGCTCGGACCATAGCCCGTATCCAGGTAGCGGAACGTGACGTTCCCACTGGTCGAGTCGACCAGCATGATGTACATCCCGGCCGTTCCGTTCTGGCTGTTCAGACCGTTGCCGAACAGCACCGCCCAGCTACCATTGTGAAGGCGGCGGATGACCGGTGTGCCATAGGTGTTGCCGAGGTAGCCGCCGCAGCTGGTGGTGGTGTAGTTGGCGCAGGAGATCGTCGAAGGCGTCCACTCGCCAATCACCAACTTGCTGGCGTTGGTCTCATTGAAGGTGGTCGGGTCGGTCACGTCGAGGGCGTAGATCGCGCCCGCGCCCGTGCTGGTGCTGTCACCGATCGGGCCGGCTGCATTCGCGCCACCGCCCAAGCCGCCTACGAGCCACGTATGCCAGGCCCCGTTGTAGTAGAGGTCGCCGGTGCCGGGCGTGGCATCCACATACAGGCTGTGCGCATACGAGGGCGAGCTGAAATCCAGCTTGGTGCTCGTACCGCTATGGATGGTGTTCAGAATCGCGGCTGGCATGTACGCCAGTACTTCCTGCCCGTCGTTGGGCGTGGTCGCGTTGGCGACGAAGTTGCCGCTGGCGTCGTAGCTGCCGCTGCGGAAGCCGTGCAGCATGCCGTCGTTCGAGCCGAGGTACACCACATTCAGCCGCTGCCCATTGGTGGTCTTGAAACTCGCGTAGCTACTCTCGGCCGCCCCGGCTTTGGGATACAGCGAATCCTTCCACGTGCCGGTGTAGGGCGCCGACGGCCCGCCCACCCAGGTGGGGCTGGAGTTGATGATGTCTCCCAACACGCCGGTGCGGGTGCGGAACGACCCGCCGTTGTTGACTTCGTAAGTGCGGTCGCCGCGCAGATACTGCAGACGCGCGTCAGTGGCGCTGGCGTCGCCGGCGGTCAACGCGGTTTGCTGGGCCGAGGTCAGGCTCGCCCATTGGAAGGGAACCCCGCTGGCGCCACTCCAGGTCAGGATCTGGCGCGCCGTGGGTGTTTGCGCGGTAACGGTAGCGGTCGAGCTCATCGCCGGGCAAGCCCCCCCCGTCAACGTACAGCTTGCGTCCCAGTTTGCCGCGGTATTGATGGTGAACTTACCCGTCTTCGCATCCACCCCCATGGTTTGCGCGGTCAGCTCGCCCCACCAGTTGTTCGCGTGATAGTAGGCAAGATAGAGCTGGGTACCCGCTTCAATACGCGCGGTCTGCTGTACGTTGGTACCGGCGGAGCTGCTGGACTGCCCGACCGGCGCAGCCTTGAAGCACGTAATTTCATGCACGTTGCTGCCGCCACCCGTACCGGCCGAGAAGCCGAAGCGGAACGACGAGGGCAGCGGCCCGTTCGACGCGGTGATGCTTCGGTTCGTGATGACGGGCTGCGCCGTCCCGCCGTTCACGCTGTATGACAGGCTCAACAAGCCGTCCTGCGTGATGGTGAGCCCGTAGGTGATGGGCGTTGCCGATCCGCGCACGGGGTTGTTGGTGGCTTCTTGGCTGTAAAGCGTCACGCCGCTGAGCGTGTCGCCCGTAATGTAGTTGTAGTTGTAAGGGATCTTCTCGTACGTCCTGCCGCCGTCGTTGATCCACCTCCCGGTCGCGTCGTACGTCCCGGAGCCGCTGTAGTTGTACAGGTAGCCCGCCCGGCAGGTCCTCTGCACGGCATTGGACTGCGACGTGCTCATACCCGAAGTCGGGTAGTACTGCGAGTAGTTGGTCGACAGGTTGGCCCAGTTGGTGTTGCCCGCACCACGCAGGCTGATACGGCCGGGGGTGGCACCGGGGCCGGTATTGGTGTTGTCGCCAGAGTTGGAAAAGTTGCCGTACTCGTCGATGCCCAAACCAATGTAGCCGCCGACGACGCCGTCGTAGGTAGAGTTGCCGTTGGAGCAGCTGTAGCCCAGGCTGCCGCCGAGCGCGCCGACCGTTGCCGGTTGTGAGCCATCCGCCAGGAAGAAGCTGATGCCGTCGGCGCCCGATTGCGTGCCGGAAGAGTTCTTATAGGCATTGCCGCCATACGTCACCGTGGTGAACGTGACCTGCAAACCCTGGTTGGTCGGAAAGGTGAAGTTGGAAACAACGGCGCCGGTCTGGTTGTTGCCGTTGGTGCCGGTCGTGGTGTCCCCGTTGGTCAGGCGTAGCGCCCCCGAACCCGCGGTATCCGGCAACCGGCCGCCGGTGCCGCCCACCAGCGTCTTGCCGCTGTAGTACTTCAGCCCCACGCAGGCCGGAATCGTGCCAGAGCCGTCACCCGCCGTCAGGCAGGCACCATTGAGCGCCTGCCAGTTGTAGGAAGACGAGGCTCCCGTCAGGGTATCGCTGATGACGAGCTGCGCGTGCGAGACACCCGGCAACACCGCGGCAGTCGCAAGCAGAACGAGACGTTGGTTTTTCTTCATCACTGTTGCCCCAAATCTTTGGTGCCCGGCGTAATTTTGTAGGTGCTCTGCACCACTGCCCCTGTCGTTGCATCACCGCCATAGCCATAAGCAGTGACCTGGTAAAGCTGCGCCAGTCCGGTTGGGTCCGTGCCGAGATAGTTGATGTACAGCCCAGGCATGCCCGCGTAGTTGATGTCCCCTGCCGGCGAACTCGCCCCGGCCATGCCACCGCCGCCGTTGGCCGTCATGGCCGGCGGCTGGTAGGCCAATCCCACGCCCCAGGGCAGCGTGGTGGGCGTGGCCAGCGCAGTCGAGCACACCCGCATGTTGGCCAGCGTGTTCGCGCTGTTGACGCCCATGCCCGTACAGTTGACGGCGGCCCCGCCATTGTTCAGTTGGAGCCACCACTCGCCATACTGCAGCGCACTCTGTGCCGCCTCGACCGCGCGTTGCTTGTCGCGCGTGGCAGCGGCAATCCGCTCCTGCAAACCAGAGCTACGGAACATGCCCACCGCAAACAGCGTCAGCACGAGCAGCAGCAGCAGCCCGATAATCAGCGTGTACCCACGCTCTCGGCGGATCGACATCCTGTAAAGACGCATCGTCCCACTCATGGCTGGTTCTTCAGGCTGATCATTTGCGTCCACTGCGTGTTCTGCGTGGACCCGCCCAGGTTGCCGAACTGCGTGGCAAACGTCAGCGTGACCTGGACCGTGTGGACCGACGACCAGTCGCCCGTCCCCCCTTGCGCCGCCGCGACCTGCGCAGCGGTCCAATACGAATCGACCGTTCCGTTGTGACCACTATCGATGCCGTAGAGCACCTGAAAGCCAGACACGCCGCTGACGAGCGGCACCGCTGCCTGTCCATTCAACGAGCACTGCAATTCGTTGTTGGGGCTGACGGACACCGTATTGATGAACACCTGCGGCTGCGCCTTGCCACTGGTGTTGGTCTGGCCCAGGCAGTTCATGTTGCCGTCGCCGCTGGCCGTGGCGAACTGGACCGTCAGCGTATCGCTGTTGCTGCCGGTTCCCGTACCGGTCGTACCGGAGATCACCTGGGCCGTCGCCAGCACGCCCGACGCGGGTAGCGCCGTCACCGCCGTGTAGTGCAGCGGATCCGGGAAGTAGCCAGCCGTCTGCACCGTGTTGGTCAGGATGGTCAGCGCGAGCCGCTCGTTGTCCTGCAGTTGCGAGAGCTGATCCTGGCTCGTGAACGTCTTCTGCATGTTCACGAACACCACCACCACGCCGCCCATGATGAACAGCGCGATCACCATGGCGATCAGGATCTCGATCAGGCTGGTGCCGGCCTGCCTGCGCGCCCATTGCACTCGGGGAGTCATCGGTTTTCCGCTCATGGTAGGACGTAGACCGTGTAGCTCTGCTGGGTTGTCGGCTGGGCCGCGGCCGCCGCCGAGGCTGTCGTGCTGTTGACCGCGATGTACTTCTCGATCCAGGTCACGGTGATGTTGCAGTTCACCGGCACGACGGTGGTGCAGTTGCCGGTGGCGGTGTAGCCCGGAAAGTTCGCGTTCATCGTCTTTGCCCACTGCTGGACGTCATAGGCGGCCAACTCGGTGGACGAACACTTGCTGCCCTTGCATTTCGTGACGGTCGTGCTGAGCACGCTGTTCGAATCCGTGACCGTCGTGCCGCTCACACTGAACGTTGCTGGGGCCGTGAGCGCCACCGCCCAGAACGCACGATTGCCGTGCATGGCGGCCACCAGGCTCTCCGTCTGCAGCGCCACCAGCGAACGCACACGCGAGATCTGCGTATTGCCCACCGCCGCCGCCTGGATCTTCGCCAGCCCGATCAGCCCCACGCCCACCACCACGATGGTGATCAGCGCCTCGATCAACGAGAACCCGCCAGCCTGGCGCCGTTGCATACTCAGTTGCATGAGCCAGTCCCCTTTGTCTGTACGACTTGGCGCCCGACCAGGTTGATCGCCACGCAGCGCGTCGCGTTGTCGTTCAGCGGCGAGCTGTGCAGCGTCATCGTGACGGTGCCGTTGGCCAGGTTGGTTGCAAAGCCATCGCGGCTATACGTCACCGCCGAGGCCGGGGCCGACGGGGTGGGTCGGAAGGTATCTCCACTCGCAAGCGGAGCCCGCACGCGCAGCGGCGTATCGTTGGTGGAATCGGTCGTGCCCGAGCCGTTGACATCGTTGAAGACGATCCAGCCGGCTTCCCAGTAGGTGGGATTGGTCGTATTGCACGTGGTGCCGTTGGACGACGGGCACAAGCTGACCGGCTGGCCACGCTTGATCGCCTCGGCGCGGGCGTACTGCAGATCGCTGGCCAGCGAATTCACCTCCGCCTGCAGCCGGGCCTTCTGGATGATCCCGACAAACGACGGCGTGGCGATGACGGCCAGGACGGCCACGATCGCGAGCGTGATCAGCAGCTCGACCATCGAGACGCCGTGGATGCGATGCGAATGCAGGCAAGCGGCGCGCCCCCGCACGCCGCCTCGCCCGTTGAGGTGCCACATGGTTGTCTCTAGTTGGCTGTCGCGCAACACGCCGTCAGGACGAACGCTGACGCCATCGCCACGTCCCACCTCCCGGCGCGGATGCCGGAGGCTGCGTGACGATTGAAGTTGATGCGCGGTAACGTGAGTGCGGACCGGCGCCGCCATGTCAGTGCGACAAGCGCCCGACGAAATGCCCGTACCGCCCTGAAGGCGGAATATCCCTGTCCATGTAACCCCCGACGGTTTTATTCGGCAGTCACGGCGCAGTTGGCTGCGTCCGCCCTGCCGGTTTTTTGCTGAGTTCTATTTCTTGGACCCGCGCCACACCCGGGGCACGGTTTGCATCGCTGCGACGAATCGCGCACAGAGTGCAACCCCAGAATAGTGGGGAATTCATCAAAATGTGTCAACTGCGCCCGGCAAACGGTTGCATTCCGCGGACCGGTCGTTGGTTAAAAACCACCGATCGCGGCCGCCACAACGCTCCGCCATGCGGTGCTAAAGCAGTTGCCCCTGGCCGACTGCGCACCGCCGGAGTCTATTGACCAGATATGACATTAAAACGGCACGATTCTTTTTAACTTAAGGCGGTTCTGCGATGCCTCCGCGCCCAAACCGCCCATGCCGCCACGCCGCCCCACGCAACGCCCGCCGCGCACGCCCCATCCCCGCGCGGCGCACGGCGCCATCCTGCTTGAATCGCTCGTCGCGCTCACACTGCTTTCACTGTGTGCTGCCGGCACCTTCGTCGCGTTCGACCAGTTGGAGCACACCGTCCACACCGTCCGCGAGCTGTCCAGCGAGGCTCATGCGCAGGTGACACGCATTGAAACCGCAAGCGTCCGCTAAGGTGTGCCGCCCGCTCCGCCCCGCGCGCGGCGCCTCGCTGGTCGAGTTGCTGGTCGGCATGCTGATGGGGCTGATCGTGCTCGGTATTGCGCTGCAACTTGTGCTGTTCGCCCGCGCACGCTACCAGCGCATTGCTGACGAAGCGTTGATCGAGGATCGCGGCACGCAGGCGCTGGAACTGTTCACCACTGCGGTGCAACAAGCCGGCTGGATTACCGACACGCCGGCATGGTCGCCCATGCGGCGCTGGCCTGACGCGGGTGCGCCGCCCTCGCTGCTCGGGGCAGACAACTGCGGCCCCCCTCTCTCCGTAGACGATCTGCACTGCGGACGCGGCGTCGTCGGAGCAAGCGATGCCTTGCTGGTGCGATTCAGTGGCCGCAGCAGCCAGGCCGACGGCCGGTACGCGGATGGCACCACGGTCATCGATTGTTCCGGGTATGGCGTGCCCGAGCGCATCCAGGGCGGCGGGGACGATCCGCGCGCCGGGTTCATGTTGCTCTACATCTATCAGGCAAGCGGCAGCAGCGAGCCACAACTGATGTGCCGCTCCCACAGGCGCGACAAGAAGCAGCTCCAGCCCGATTTCGCGCCCGCGCTCGGCATGGTCCGGGGCGTCGAAACCCTGCAGCTCTTGTATACAGTCAGCGGGGCCGACGGCGCACCGGCCACAATCGCCTCCGCCCGCGCGCTCGATCGCACGCAATGGCACCGCGTACAGGCCGTGCATGTCGCGCTCGTGGTGCGCGGTGACTACAACGATCCGAGCGCCGCAGGCGAACCCGCAGCACCAATCAAGCTCTTCCCCGCGCTTCCCCCGGCGGAGGGCGAAACCAAGCAAGATCGGCAGTTCACCCCATTCAACACACAACGCCGCCGCGCCGCCTTCAACGCCACATCCGCGTGCGCAATCCGCTGTCCTGCGAGGTCGACGCATGCTGAATGACGCGGCCGCCCGCCGTCGCGGCTTCTCGCTGGTGATCGTGATGGCGGCCGTGACATTGCTCGGCCTGCTGACCATGGCCGCGCTCCACCTCGCGCTCGACCAGCGCCGCCGTGCTGGATTGACGATCGATCACGCGCTCGCCAAGCAGGCCGCTGAAAAGGCGCTGGCGGACGCCGAATGCGAGTTGTCCGTGGCCACTGGCACCCCCTCAGCCGCCCCGTGCACCGCCCGCCCCTCGCCCGAGCGCATCGCGGCACTCAACCCGGTCACGTTGTCGGGCTTCGTTGCCGGCACGTGTGGCGAGGGTGTGGCGCGCGGGCTGTGTCAACCGCTGACGGGCCAGTCGCTGTGGGCGCTCGCGACACTGCTGGAGGCCACCTCGCATGGCGTGGAAGTCGACACGGGCTCGGCCGTCGGCGCACGGCATCCCGCGCACCGTGCACGCTACGTCATCGAGCCGATTCCCGATGCGCGGCCGGGCCAGTGGATACAGGCCGGCGCCGCGCCGCAGCCCCGCCTGTTCCGCATCACGGCCGCAGGCTTTGGCGCCGATCCGGAAGTCAGCGTGGTGCTGCAGACGGTGTTCCGCCCCGGGGCATCCAGCCCATGACGTGCCGGCGAGTCGCTTGCGCATGGATGGCGGTGGCGCTGACCGGCATCATGCCCGCCGCAGCGGCGGACTCCCCCGCCGGCCATCTGCCCACGCACCTGCTCATCGCGCCCGGCGATGACGCCTGGAGCGGCCGCCTGCGCGCCCTGCAGTTTGCGCCGACACTTGGCACGCTGGAGGCGCCGCTGCCACCCGACCTGTGGGAAGCCTCGCGCCTGCTCGACACGCTGCCGCCCGATGCGCGGCAACTCTGGACGTTCGGCCACGGGCATACCCCGGCACGTACCGCCATCCCGCTCCGCTGGGCTGCCCTCGATCCGGCACAGCAGGCGGCGCTGGATGCGCCCCATGGCAACGGCGCCATCCGGCTCGACTACCTGCGCGGCGCGCGCACGCACGAAACCCAGCCTCCGCGCCTGCGCCCGCGCACTTCGGTACTCGGCGCCATGCGTGGCACCCGCGTGCAACTGCTCGGGCCACCCGGCTTCGCGTTCGACGCGCGGCACGCCGCGTTCCGGCAGCAAGCGGCCCGGCGGCCCTGGATGGTCTACCTCGGCGCCAACGACGGCATGCTGCACGGCTTCGACGCGTTGACCGGCCAGGAGCGCTTTGCCGTCATGTCCGATGCAGTGCTGCCCGTTGCCGCGCGCGATGCATCACCCGGGCAATCGCCGCCGGCGCCGGTCTGCCGCCGCCCATTCGCCGCCGATGCCTGGACCGGCACGCGCTGGCACTCCATCCTCGCGTGCGCAAACGGGGCCATGGCACCGGGCCTGTTCCTCGTCGACGTGTCCGATCCGGCCTCAACCGCGCCCAGGGCCCTGCTCGCCTACGACGCCACCGATGACCCGACCGTCGGCCATCTGGAAGACCCGATCCCGATCGTGCCGCTGGCCGACGACAGCGGCATACAGTCGCGCTGGTTTGCCATCAGCGGCAATGGCCGCAGCGACGCGAGCGTGGAAAGCCGCCTGCTGCTACTGGCGCTGGACCAGCCGCCCGCGTCGGCATGGCAGCCAGGGCGCACCGCTTTCACCATCGCCGTGCCGAAAGACGCCAGCCTCGGCGGGCTGGGGGCGCCAGCTGTGGCGCTCGGCCCCGACGGCCGCGCCACCTTCGCCTATGCCGGTGACACTCACGGCCAGATCTGGCGCTTTGACCTGCGCGGCGCACCGCCCTGGCCGCAGGCGCTCGGCCGCAACGAAACCGAACGGCGCCAACCGTTCTTCACCGCGAAGTCGCAACGTGGTCAACTGCAGCACATCGTCGGGCCGATCCTGCTGGCGGCCACCGCCGGCGGGCCACTGCTCGTGTTCACGGCAGTCGATGCCGACGGATCGGCCACGCTCTACGGTGTCGCCGATCGAGACAACGGGCAGCGCAACCTGTCGCGTAGCGACCTGGCCGGTCGCAGCGCCGCTGATGTCGCAGAGGGCGTGGTGCTGCGCCCCGACAGTGATGGCACGCCCGCCAAGGGTTGGCACATCGATCTGCCACCCGGTCACACCCCAGACGACCTCACCAGCGCCGGCTCCGGCAGCCTGCTCCTGACCACCCGCGATGCGGACGGCCTCATCCGCGCCTATCTGCTTGACCCGCGCAACGGCCTGCCCGCCGACAAGGGCCGCCGCACCGGTCACGTCCTGGCGTCTGCGCCGCTCATTACGACGCAGGCCGCGCCGCCCAACGCACGCCAGGACGGCAGCAGCACGCAGGTCGTCCAGACCACGCTCTGGCACGCGCCCGGCAACCAGCCCAAGGCCCTGCAAACCTACACGCAGACGCGCAAGCTCGGCCGCCTGAGCTGGCGCGAGTTGATCGAAGAAGGGGCTCGCTGATGCGCCGCCCCGCTGCCTTCACGTTGATCGAGCTGCTGATCGCGCTGGCCGTCGCAGCCGTGCTGACGGTGATGGCGATGCAGGCGTGGACCCGGCATCGGGACCGCGTCGAGCTGGCGTCAGCGCGCGCCGCGCTGGTTGCGGCCATGGCGGAACAGGAACGGCGCCATGCTCACTCGGGCCGCTACGCCGATTTCTCAGGTATCTCGGAACACGCGCCCGGCTACGCACTGTCCGCCCAGTGGTGCGATGGCCGTACGCTGATGCAATGCATGGAAGTTGTCGCGCAGCCCGCTCGCCCGGACACACGCTGCGGTACGCTGATCCTGCGCAGCACCGGCGAGCGCTTTATTCAGGCTGCAGGCGTACGCGAGCCGGCGCCACCAGCATGCTGGCCATGACGCGCCCGCACCCGCAAGCGGGCGTCACGTTGGCCGAGCTGATCGTCGTCGTGGCCGTGCTGGCGGTCCTCGCCGTGTTCGCGGCACCCGCAGCGCTGGACTGGTGGCGGCGCGAGACGGTGATTGTGCTGGCTGATCGGTTTGCCAGTGCCGTCTCACTGGCGCAGGTCACCGCGCGCAACCGGCGCGCGTGGGTCCACCTCGGCCCGCTAGATGCGGGGGAAGGCTGGTCATCCGGATGGGCGCTGTACATGACGCCCTCGCCGCAAACACAAACCACACCGCTCGCACCGGGCGCTGAGGACGTGCTGCTCTCGGTCTCGCCGCCCGGGGTGCCAGCGATGGAGCTTACGTTCAAGTCATCGCAAAAAGGCGTCGACACCCTTTCGTATGCACCTGTGGGATACTCACGGACGAGCAATGATGCACAGCTGTACGGCACGTTGACCGTCGCTTCCGGCCCGCACGTGCGCCGCGTGCGCATCAACCGAGCCGGCCGGGCCCGCATATGCAACCCGGCCTCGGACAGCAGTTGCGGCACCGACGGCATCGACGACGCCCCCTAACCTCACTTCCCGTTTCACTGCCCCATGTTTTCCGATTTCGATCACGCCATGATGCAGCGCGCCTTGGCGCTGGCGGAGAAGGGGCTCTTCACCACCACGCCCAACCCGCGCGTGGGCTGCGTACTGGTCCAGGGCGACACCGTCATCGGCGAGGGCTACACCCAGCCCGCCGGCCAGGACCATGCCGAGATCCAAGCCATCAAGGACGCCCAGTCGCGCGGCCACGACGTGCGCGGCGCCACCTCCTATGTGACGCTGGAGCCGTGCAGCCACTTCGGCCGCACCCCGCCCTGCGCGGATCGCCTGGTCGAAGCCGGCATCGCCCGCGTGGTGGCGGCGATGGAAGATCCCAACCCCACCGTGTCCGGGCGCGGCCTGCAGAAGCTGCGCGACGCCGGCATCGACGTACGCTGCGGCCTGCTCGAGCGCGAGGCACGCGAGCTGAACATCGGCTTCGTCTCGCGCATGACGCGCGGCACGCCGTGGGTGCGCGTGAAGGTGGGCGCCTCGCTGGACGGCCGCACGGCGCTCGACAACGGCATCAGCCAGTGGATCACGGAAACCGAGGCGCGCAACGACGGCCACCGCTGGCGCGCGCGCGCCTGCGCGATCCTCACCGGCATCGGCACGGTGCGCGAAGACAACCCGCGCCTGACCGTGCGCGCCATCCCCACGCCGCGCCAGCCGCGCCGCATCCTGGTCGACTCGGCGCTGGACGTGCCGCTCGACGCCCACATCCTCACCGCCGACGGCCACCACGAGCCCACGCTGATCTTCGCCGCCCAGCCCGAGGCCGGCCGCATGCGCGCCCTGGCCGAACACGGCGCCGAGGTCATCCTGCTGCCCAACGCCGCCGGCAAGGTCGACCTGCCCGCCATGCTGCGCGAGCTCGGCCGCCGCGAGATCAACGAGCTGCACGTCGAGGCCGGCTTCAAACTCAACGGCTCGCTGCTGCGCGAGGGGCTGGTCGACGAGATCCTCGTCTACCTGGCGCCCAAGGTGCTGGGCTCGGGCCAGGGCATGTTCAATATGGGGCCGCTGCAATCGCTCGAGGGCGCGGCCGAATTCTTCTTTCATGACATCTCGCGCGTCGGCGGCGACCTCCGCATCCTGGCGCGCCGCAACCCGACTGACTGACCCTCTATGTTTACTGGAATCGTCGCCACCATCGGCCGCATTGAAGCCGTCACCCCGCTGGGCGCCAACGCCGATGCGGGCGTGCGCCTGTCCATCGCCTCGGGCGGCCTGCCGCTGGGCGACGTGGCGCTGGGCGATTCGATCGCCATCCAGGGCGCCTGCATGACGGTGGTGGCCAAGACGGACTCGCATTTCGACGTGGACGTGTCGCGCGAATCGCTGTCAAAGACGGTCGGCTTGGCGCGCCCGGGCGAGGTGAACCTGGAGAAGGCGCTGCGCCTGGCCGACCACATCGGCGGGCACCTCGTGTCCGGCCACGTGGACGGCCTGGGCACGGTCACGCATTTCGCGCCGGTGGGCGAATCGCACGAACTGCGCGTGCGCGCGTCGACGGAGCTGGGGAAGTATCTGGCCTACAAGGGCTCGGTGGTCGTCAACGGTGTGTCGCTCACGGTCAACAGCGTGCGTGACGACGCCGATGGCTGCGAGTTCTCGATCAACCTGATCCCCCACACGGTGGCCGTGACCACGCTCAAGCACCTGAAAGCGGGCAGCCAGGTCAACCTGGAAATCGACCTGATCGCCCGGTATGTCGAGCGCATGCTGAGCCACACCACCCTCGCCCAGCCCGCCACGGTTTGAACCCCGGCCAAGGGGGTCGCCTCGGCCGCCTTGGCGTACAATAGCGGGCTTCCCATTTACGCAGTCGCACGGTCGCCAACGTTCCCAAACAGGGGGCTGACCAGCGGCGCGCCTCCAGCTACGCCATGTCGATCGCCACAGTCGAAGAAATCATTGCCGAAATCCGCGCCGGCCGGATGGTCATCCTGGTTGATGAGGAAGACCGTGAGAACGAAGGCGACCTGATCCTGGCAGCCGATTACGTCACACCGGAAGCGATCAACTTCATGGTCACGCACGCGCGCGGCCTGGTGTGCCTGACGCTCACCGAAGAACACTGTGACCAGCTCGACCTGCCGATGATGGCGAGCCGCAACGGTACGCAGTTCGGCACCAACTTCACCGTATCCATCGAAGCAGCCGAAGGGGTGACCACCGGCATTTCCGCCGCTGACCGTGCTCGCACCATCCAGGTGGCCGCAGCCAAGAACGCCAAACCCGCGGACTTGGTGAATCCGGGCCACATCTTCCCGCTGCGTGCCCAGAAGGGTGGCGTGCTGATGCGCGCCGGCCACACCGAAGCCGGTTGCGACCTGACCGCAATGGCCGGCCTGACGCCAGCCGCCGTGATCTGCGAAATCCTGAAGGACGACGGCACCATGGCGCGCTTGCCGGACCTGGTGGAGTTCGCCAAGAAGCACGGCCTGAAGATCGGCACGATTGCCGACCTGATCCAATACCGCAGCCGCACCGAGAGCATTGTCGAGCGCATCGGCGAGCGCACCATGGAAACGCAGTTCGGCACCTTCCGTGCCGTGGCCTTCCGCGACCGCGCCGCCGGCCGCGCCCACCTGGCGCTGGTCAAGGGCAATCCGACGCCCACCACCGAAACGCTGGTGCGCGTGCACGAGCCGCTGTCGGTGCTGGACCTGCTGGAATGCCAGCGCACCACGCACTCGTGGAGCGTGCCGGCTGCCCTGCGTGCGGTGAACGCCGCTCCGACCGGCGTGGTGGTGCTGCTCAACTGCGGCGACTCGGCCGATCGCCTGTTCACCCAGTTCACTGCGCTGGACGCCCCGCACGAGCGCCCGCGCAGCAAGCCGGACCCGCGTATCTACGGCATCGGCGCGCAGATCCTCAAGGACGTGGGCGTGGGCAAGATGCGTGTGCTGGCCTCGCCACTCAAGCTGCCGAGCATGACGGGCTACGACCTGGAGGTCACGGCCTATCAGTCGATGGCGGATGCGCCCGAAGCGGCTTCGGCCACCACGCACTAAGGTTTCTTGCGGCAGCCCAGGCTGCCGCGCTGGTTTTCTTCTTTCTTGATTGCTGACGTTGCCCCACCCGGCAACCCCAACCGGACACCACCATGGACCACGGCTTCTACCCGACCAACCTCGAAGGCGAAGGCCTGCGCATCGGCATCGTCCAGGCGCGTTTCAACGAGCCCGTGTGCG
>CAJXMR010000024.1 GCA_913056305.1 uncultured Ralstonia sp. | reverse complement strand
GCCTGCCGCGCCGCGATCTGAGCGCACACAACGCCCCCGCGCAACCGGCCGCCGCCGCCGTAACCGATGCCACCAGCCACGCCAGCAATGGTGGCAACACCGGCAACACCGATAACTCTGGCACGCAATCCAACGCGCAGGGCAACGGCATGCAGTTCCAGGGCGTGCTGTCGCGCGCCACTGGCGACGCGGGCATGGCCGCGCCTACCTTTGCGGTGGGCGGTGCCAACGCAGGCGCAGCGGCTGGGGCATCGATCACGCCGCAACAAGTCCACACGCTGCCCACCTTTGGCGATGCCGCGTGGCCGCAGAGCATGGCCAGCCAGCTCGCCTTCATGCAAGTACATCGCCAATCGTCGGCCGAACTGCAGTTGAATCCGGCCGAACTGGGCGGCATGCACGTCAAGCTGGAAGTGGACAACGGCGCCGTCAACGCGAGCTTTGTCTGCCAGCACCAGGCCGTGGCCGAACTCGTGCAGGACGCCATGCCGCGCCTGCGCGACGCCATGCAGCAAGGCGGGATGCAGCTTGCGCAAACGTCAGTCAGCACGGGCGACTTCAGCCAGCAGCAGAACGCATCGCAGGGCTCGTCGGCGCAAAACCAAGGTAGCGGTTCGGGCAACGGGGGGAGTGGCAGTCGTTATGGCAGCAGCGGCTCGCAAGACCGCCCCGATACGGTGACGGCGGCACCGCGCCGTGTTTCCAGCCACGAAGGTGCGATCGATACATTTGCCTGACGATTGGGGCGGCGCCTAAAGTTCGACGCGACGCTGCCGTTAGTACGCAGGAGTACCACGCAAAAATGGCCAGCCGCAAGGCCACAAAAGAAGGACGGGAAATCACAACGCGAGCTCGCCGCGCATACGTTTGATGCGGCAGCGTTGCAAATGAATAACAAGGGGGTCAAGTCCGACTGGCGAAGAAGGGATCAAACGGGGATCATTTCGCCACATCCGTCCTTGGGCGGATGCACACGGACCGATGCGGGGTGTCCGAGCCGGGGGGCTGGCGCACCGCATGTTTGCCGTACTTACGGGAGAGCGCACCGAGAGGTGCGCTTTTTGTTTTTGCGCGCGCTTCTGTGCGGCGCGCTCAAACGCAGGGTTGGCTGCCCTGATAGGCGTAGTACAGCTGGCCCTCCTGGTTGGTTTTCGCCACTGCATACGCGCGGAAACGATCTTCCGTATTGAGCATCATGGCCAGCACGTCGCGGCTGGCATTGACGTAGTTGGCGCCGACGCGCTCACGCAGGCAGGCCAGCGATTGCAGTAGGTCTTCGGTGGCCTGGGCGGCGCCCTCCGGGGTGGTGCCTTGCAGGATCACCGCTTGCTGCGCGGCCGCGAACTGCATCATCGCGGCACGCTGGCCTGCATCCGCATAGGTGCTGGCGATGTGGCGCTCGATGTCGTCACGCACACCGTTGTGGTTGGCGTCGGTGCCGGCGATGGTGCCGTCAAAGTCGGTCGATTTGACGCCGAATTTTCCGGTATCGTCCGGCACGGCGCCGATGTGGGGGCGCAGCATGCGCTGCGGCGTATCGGTGCGTGCCGCGACGATCGATGGCGCTGTGGTCGCCTCCGCAGGCTGTTGCTGCGATGGCTCGTGCGAAGCCGCCAGGAACATCACGATCCCCACAGCAACCGCGCCGACAGCCACCGCCAGTGCATAGCGCATCTGCATGAGATTCGCCTCGTTGGACGGGTTAAGGGGTCGCGGCCAGATCGCCCAGCGAAGCCTGGATCATCTCCCGGATCGCTGCCCGTGTGGGGGTGTTTTCGGCCATGTAGGTGGCGCCGAAACCGTGGCCCAGATCGTCCTTCGGGTTTCTTGGCTGCCAGATATTGCCGGGCAGCGTGTTCCAGAACAGCAGGCGTACGTAGTTGACCATATCGTCATTCTTCAGCGTGACGTACCGGCCGTTGCCTGCCACCGAATCAGCCACCGACGCGATCGATGCCAGCTTCAGCCGCCCCTTGGGAACGCCCGCGTCCTTGTCGAGCAGGCGGTAGTCTGAATTGGCGTACAGCGTGCCCTGCGAGTTCCCCACCAGCACCACGCGCTGCTGCTTCGTCACGATGGCCTCGCGCAGGGCAGCCACTTGCTTGATGACGCGGTCGTCGATGTAGGTGCGATCGGTGTTCTTGGGCGTAAACGTGTTGCGCACCAGATCATCGATCGATGCACGCATGCCCTCGATGAGCGGGTTGTCGGTCGGAGGCAGCACGCGCAACGTTATGCGCGCGATCAGTTCCCACGGCAGGCCGCCGGGCTGCTCGGCGATCTTCTGCTGGAGTGCACGAAAGAAGGCCATGTCGTCACCACTTGGGTTGACCGCATTGCCGTAGACGATGCGCTTGCCGTTGTAGGTGTTGCCGATGAGGCGGGCGATCTCTTCGCGGTCGTTGTCCCACCAGGCCGCGTCGCTGTAGCCAATGCCGTTGCCGAAGAAGATGGCGTAGCAACCTGTGCAGGGAGCGGGTTTGGGGGCCGCCGTGGCAGGGCCGATGTTCAGGAGGAAAAGCGCTGCTGTAGCCAGCAGTGGGTAGAAGACGCGTCGCATGGCAAGTTCCATCGAGAGGGGAGGGGCGATGCAGTGGCGGCGTCCGGCCTAGCGCTAAACCCCCTTCAGGGCGTGCGGGCAATCCGTTGCGCACCAGTGCAGATCGATGGTTTGAACCGTAGCACGCGCATGCGCGTCATTCAGGTTGAATTTTGTTTTGTTTATTTCTGATTTAAACGAAATTTGCGCGATGGCGGCCAAATGTCAACGGAGCGCTGCAAGCTCCGTAGCCAAACGTCAAATGCCCGGCATCAATGCCCGATCGCCTCTGCTGTCTCCAACATGGCGGGCGTGACGGCCACCACATGTTCCACGCCATAGCCACGTGCGACCCACGCGTCGATGCCGCCATGCAGCGGCCGCACGCGCTTGAAGCCACGGCCCATCAGCGTGCGCGCCAGCACCACGGCGGAGGCCTCGTTGGGGCAGGCGCAGTAGATGATGATTTCGCGGTCGGGGCCGTCGATCTCGATGGCGTTGTCCTTGCTCGACATGTCGTAGAGCATCGCACCCGGAATGCGCTGCGGCTGCATCTGCCGCGAGCTGTCGGCACGCACGTCGATGATGACCGGCGCCGAGCCCGATGTGATCAGCGCATGCAGCTCGTCGGGGCTGATGCGCGCCATCTCCAGCATCTTGCGAAAGCGCCAGCGCTGCAGCCAGCGCCCCGCCACATACAGGGCGATCAGCACGATCACCAGCACAATGGCCTGCGAACCGAGCTGATCAAGCTGCGTGAGCGCCTGGTCGATGCTGTTGTGTGCGAAGCGGCCGAGCAGCATCCAGGCGCCCGCCCACAGCGCCGAGCCGAGCAGGTCGTACCAGGCGAAGGTGCCGAACGGCGTGCGCGTGGTGCCCAGCAGCGCCGACGACACCGTCGAAAGCCCTGGCACGAACTTGGCGATCAGCAGCATCGGCGCGCCCCAGCGCTCGAACTGCGAGCGCGTGCGCCGCACGCATGAATCCGGCGACAGCGACAGCCGGCACAGCAGCGCCATCACGTGGCGCCCGTAGCGCTGGCCCGCCAGGTACCAGATGGCATCGCCGAGCAGCGCGCCAGTGAGGGCGGCAGGCAGCAGCTCCATCCAATGCAGGGTGCCGGTGGCGCTGAGCGCACCGGCCACCAGCAGGGTCGGGACCGCGGGCAGCGGGGCACCGGCCTGTGTCAGGAAAACGCTGGCAAAGACAGCGAACACGCCGTATTCGGCAATCAGGGGAAAGAGATCGTGCATGAGAGAGCGCAGCGGCATGGGGCGGCGTGCGGCTGCCAAGGTACCGCATTCCGGCGTTGTCCGATAGACATGTCACGATGCGGGATCAAGTGGCGTGCGCATCGCCTGTGTTTGGCATGACAATGGTTGCCACGCCTGCTTGCGCATGTCGCGCGCCTTCCTGCTGACCACCATGTCCTCCGCATCGTCCGCCGCCGTTTCTGCAGCTTCCGCTTCCGCCATTGACGCCGTCGTCATCCGGCCCGCCAACCTCGTCGATCTGCCGGCGATCGTCCTGATCTATGCCCACAACGTGCGCACCGGCACCGCCAGCTTCGAGATCGACCCGCCTGATCTGGCCGAAATGACGCGCCGTTTCCAAACGCTGCAGGACGCAGGCATGCCCTACGTTGTGGCCGAGGCCGACGGCGAACTGCTCGGCTACGCCTACGCCGGCCCGCACCGCGCCCGCCCGGCCTACCGGAATACGGTGGAGGATTCGATCTACCTGGATACTGCCGCGCAGGGGCGGGGCGTCGGCACGCTGCTTCTGGAAGCGCTGGTACGCGAATGCACGGCGCGCGGGTTCAAGCAGATGGTGGCCGTGGTCGGCGGTGGCAAGGAGAACCCCGGGTCGATGCGCCTGCACGCGCGCTGCGGCTTCCGCGAGGTGGGGGTGCTGACCAAGGTTGGCTACAAGTTTGACCGGTGGTTGGACATCGCACTGATGCAGCGGGAGCTGTAAGCAGCGCTATCAGTCAATGATGTCCGCGCACGCATCCGTCGGCGCGGCGGCAACGTGGCCGACCAGCGGCACCATCTTCAGGCCGGCCGAGGCGACCCGGCAGGGCGCCGCGGCTACGCCGCAACCAGAGAGCAGCGCAGCGGCAAGCAGGGACAATCCCGAAAAGAGGCGTTTCATGTTCGTCAAGGCGAGGCAAGCGGATCGTGTAGCGGCTGGCAGCGGGCACCAGCCCAGAATGTCGCAGAGTGTGACACAGGCACCGCGCCGGACTGGTGCGCATTTGTTTCTGAAGATTGCAGTGTGCGCGGCGGTGCCGTTCGCAGCCTTTGCGCAAACACCATCGGCATCAAGCCCAGCCGGAGCAAGCGGCCCGGAGCTGCGCAACTGGTTCAACGATCCCTTCCTCCAGATCAGCCAGGACGCGCCAGGCTGCCCCACGCCGCTGGGGCCCTTCTTGACCAGGGCGCAGATGCTCGGCCAGTCGCACGACCGCATCGAGCGCGGCAACAGCTGCTACCACGCCGGCCAGTGCCGCCACGCCAGCGCCTACGAATACGACCCCGAGATTGCCGCCGCTGCGCAACAGCGGCTGCACGACGATCCGCGCCTGCGTGACAGCGCGCTGTGGATTACGGTGCAGCGGCGCTTCATCACCCTGCAGGGCTGTGCCGCTTCCGCGCGGCAGATCGACTACGTGGCCGACGCGCTGCGCCACTTGCCGGACGTCCAGCACGTCACGGTGGACGTGTCGATCCGGCGGCCCCAAGTGCATCGTTAGGCTCTCCCGCGCCGCATCAAACGCACACCAATGCCCGTGTTCGTAAGGCGTACACGGCGGGCCTGCGTCGGAATGTCGTGCATGCGATTCATTTCTCAACGGCTGTGATCGCTTGCTGGAGGCCGCAAATCCAGCGCTGGCGCGGGTTTTCCCTGAATTTCTGAAATCGCAATAATAAATTGTCTGTCGCGACATTTATTGTCGGAACGGGCTGTCCTACGATGAGTCCATCGAATGCGGCGCCGCAGCGAAAAAAGGGTCCTAGGGAAGTCATCGGACTGCTGCCAGACGTGCTGCCCCTGACACCGAAGAGGATCCATCATGAAAGCCCAACGCACCCTGATCGCCGCCCTGATCGCCCTGGCCACCGTGCCGGCACTGGCCGCCGCCAAATTCGACGTTTATGGCCAAGGCGCCAAGGCTGGCGAGCGTTTCGACGTCTATACCCAAGGCGCGAAGGCTGGCAGCAAGTTTGACCCGTACACCGAAGGCGCCAAGGCTGGCGACAAGTTTGACCCGTACACCCAAGGCGCCCTGGCCCGCGCCGGCAAGTTCGACAGCTACACCGAAGGCGCCAAGGCTGGCAGCAAGTTCGACCCGTACACCGAAGGTGCCCTGGCCCGCGCCGGCAAGTTCGACAGCTACACCGAAGGCGCCAAGGCCGGCAGCAAGTTCGATCCGTACACCGAAGGTGCCCTGGCCCGCGCCGGCAAGTTCGACAGCTACACGGAAGGCGCCAAGGCTGGCAGCAAGTTCGACCCGTACACCGAAGGTGCACTGGCCCGTGCCGGCAAGTTCGACAGCTACACCGAAGGTGCCAAGGCCGGTAGCAAGTTCGATCCGTACACCGAAGGTGCCGCTGCCTGAGCGCCGCCTACACACTCCCCTGAGACGCCCGCTTCTGCGGGCGTTTTTCATTGGTGCGCGCGAATGGTACCCGTGCCGTGCCGCGCGCGGCCGGCCTGCGATGCTGTCATCTACAACAGATATAAAAAGATTTCAGCGCGCTTTCCACGCCAATCCCCGTGATGAGGGATGGGCGCCTGCCGGCGGGCCTTTTATGATGCCCGCCCAAGTCCAACAAGGGGGGCCGACTGCCGATGCGCGAGTGGAAGCGTCCCCATGCCGTTTCAGGGGAGTTTGCAATGTGCCAGTCGGTCCATGCGGTCCGTTCCCGCGTAAGAGGCCTGCCGCTGCGGTTGTTCGAAGGGCTTCGTCGCCTGCGCATGACGCCGGCCTTGTGCCGCGGTATCGGGGTGATGTTGTTGCTGGTCGGGAGCCTGGCCAGTGCCCAGAATGACGTTGGGCCGGAGCCCGCCGGCTTGTCCCTAGACGAGTTGAAGGCGCCGGAGCGGTCGGTCGAGGTTGTCCGCAATGCCGAGCAGAGCGGATATGCGCGTGTGCTTGCTGCTTACGAGCAAGCCCGGCGGGAGCATGCGGACGACGTCATGCTGGCGGTGGCGCAGTGCGGGTTCATCCAGCGCTTTGCGTGGTCCGAGGAGTCGACTTGGGCCGATGTCGCGTCGACGGACCTGGAGGCATGTAAGGCGACGCTGGAGCGCCAGCACGCGTCTCGCCCGGAGGCGCAGCTCTATTTGCTCGAATCCCGGTATGGCAAGGCCGCTGTTGCTTATGGCGAGCCTTTGCTGGCGCGCGCGTCGACGTGGGCGCCTGAACAGCGTGCGCGGTTGCACGCTGCGCTGTCACGCGCGTATGCCGCCAACAAGGATGAGCCTCGCTCCGGCGAGCAGGCTTTGCTGGCCGTCAAGTTTGATCCCGCCAGCGACCGGCTGGTCCCAGCCATGCGCTACCTGGTCAAGGTCAAGCGCGCGGACGAAGCCGCAAAGCTGCTGGGCGCGGCGCCGGTCCCGAAACTTGCGTGGCAGGAAAGCACGCGGATCAAGGCCGCCGCGGAACTGCTGCCGGCCAATGCCGCCCGCGACGAACTGGAGCGTGCGCGGGCGGCCGGCCTGAAGATCGACGCGCATACCGCAGCGCGTGCATTGCGGCGCGCGGGCGATGTTGCCGGTGCCCAGGCCCTGCTAGCCGCTGACAGCGCCTTCCGCGCCAACGAGACAGGCGAGATGCGCCAGCTGCGGCTGGACGTGGCGTTCGATGCCGGCGCGACCAAGGCGGTGGCGGATGCGCTGGGAGATTGGGTGCGCAAATCCGGGACCAGCGAGTCACTGGGCTATGCCTATGCACGGCTGCTGCGCATGGACCCACTGGAGGCCCTCCGGATGGACCTGATGCCGCTGGTGGGGTGGTTGCTTGCCTTCACGGCGATGCTGGTACTGTCGCCGGCCGTCCTGCTGTTTCCGGCGCACTACCGTGGCACGGTCAGGGTGCGCCTGGGCAAGCCGAGCGAGCCGCTGTTCGCACGCATTGGCCTGCGGCACGCGTGGTTTGCCTTTGCCGTGCTGGCTGTGGCGCTGTATCTGGTGCCCATCATCCTGTACGGGCGGGACGTGGGGGGCGGGCTGCCGGTTGCAGGCCCGCCGTTGGCGGAATGGTCGCGCCAGCTTGCGATCACGCAGATGTGGGCCTTGGGGCTCGGTGCGCTGGGGCTGGTCTGGGTGGCGACCCGTTTGTCATGGCGGGAGTGGCTGGGCAGCGGCCGCTGGAAGTTACGGTGGTTCATACCTGCGTTGTGCTGCCTGGGCCTTGTGGCCATCGGCCTGGCCAGCGGCCGATACGGCGCGCTGGCCAACGGGGCCGACCAGCGTGTCACCTTGGTGGTCGCAATCATCTCGGGAGCCAAGGCGCTAGGCGGCGTGCCGCTCGCGTTGCTGCTGATGAGCGTGCTCGTACCGATCTGCGAGGAGCTGGTCTTTCGTGGGTGCATCTTGGGCGGACTGTCGCGTCACCTGAGCTTCGGCTGGGCGAACTTCTGGCAGGCGGTGCTGTTTGCAGCAGTGCATCAGGACATGCGCCGGGCGTTCTTCTATTTCATGCTCGCCATCATTGCCGGCTTGCTGGTCCGCAGAACCAAGGGGCTCATCGCGCCGATTCTGCTGCATGCCGCCAATAACGCATTGTTTGTGCTGGCCCTTGCGGGCTGACAACCATCGCCGCGAGACGCGCTGCGGTCGACCGAGCCCTGCAAGGCGCGCGCGTCATCGCTGAACCCGGACGGTGCTGACGCATCTGATCACTATCCGCCATCAGGAGAGGCAAATGCTTCGTGCCCATCGTCCCTGTCGCCAGAACACGCGCGTGCCGCGGCAGGGGTACGTCTGGCGTCCATTGAGCATGCTGGCGCTGGCGGCCGTACTCCTAGCCGGCTGCGCCACGGTCACCCCCGGTGCTTTCCTCATCACGGTGCGCGACGCTGACGACACGGTGCTCGAACAGTTCCAGTTCCAGGCCGGCTCGCAGTCCTCGCTGGAGGGCGCGATGATCGGCATGTGCCGCGTGTATCCCGATGCGACCATCGTCGCCGAGCAGTTGCAGACGCATGAACAGCTCAAAGAGCGCTGCAAGCGTTCCTTCGCCTCGCTCCTGACCACGTCCTGACTGGCGGGTGAAGCCGCCATCGCCCGGGAGCGGCTACCATGTTGCCTCGGCGGCCAGTATTGCGGGCCGTGGCAGACGACAAGGGCATCCGTGGACCAGCAGGCTGAACCCATCCAACCGACCGCGATCCGGCGTTTCGTGGCGGCGCGCCCGCGCCTGCTGGCGGCGCGCCCGCGCCTGCTGGCGGCGCTCGCCCTGGGGACGGTGGCAGGGGCGCTGGCGCCCGTGCACGGCAGCCGCCTGGCGCGCATCCTGCTGGGCTGGGATGTGGCGGTGTGGGCCTACCTGCTGCTGGCCGCGGTGATGATGCTGCGCGCCAACCCGCGCCGCATCCAGGCCATCGCCCGCCGGGAAGATACGGGCGCGGCCGCCGTGCTGGCCGGTGTGTGCGTGGGTGTGATCGCCAGCATGGTGGCCATCGTGTTCGAGCTGGCGACGGCCAAGGCCGCTGGGCATGCGCAGACTTCGCACTACATCCTGACCGGTGTGACGGTGGTGGGCGCCTGGCTGATGGTGCCGATGATGTTCACCGTGCACTACGCGCATCTGTATTACCACGCTGCCGGCGAGCCGCCGCTGAAGTTTCCTGACGAGCAGATCACGCCGGATTATTGGGATTTCCTTTACTTCTCCTTTACCATCGCGGTCGCCAGCCAGACGGCCGATGTCAGCATCCGCTCGCGCGCCATGCGTCGGGCGGTGCTGGGACAGTCGTTGCTGTCGTTCTTCTTCAATACGAGCATCCTCGCGCTCTCCATCAACATCGCCGCCAGCCTGTTCTCATGACGAAGCTTCCCCAAACCTCGCCTTCGCGCACGATCAACGCCATCAGCTACGTGCTGGTAGCGGCCATGATCGCGGCGGTGCTGTGGCTGCACCTGCTGCCGGCGGCCATCGCCGGTTTCCTGGTCTATGCGCTCGCGCGCAGCATCGAGCGCCGGCTGCGTGCGCGCCGCACGCTGTCCAAAAGCGCCAAATCGATTGCCGTACTGGGCGTGTTCCTGATCGCCGCGCTGATCCTGCTGGCCATCGGCCTCGGCATCGGCCGGCTGGTGGAGCACGGCCACGGTGTCGACGGCATGCTGCTGCGCATTGCCGACGTGCTGGACAACCTGCGCGCGTCGCTGCCGGCGTCGATTGCCGATGCCATTCCGCAGTCGGTCACCGAGCTGCGCGTGCGTCTGGTCGACATGCTCAAGGAGCATAGCCACCAGGTCTCGACGATCAGTATCGATGGGCTGCGCGCCAGTGCGATGGCGCTGGTCGGGCTGATCCTGGGCGCCATGGTGGCGTGGTCGGACGCACCGGACCCGGCCACGCACCGGCCGCTGTCCGCCGCACTGCTGGAACGGCTGCACCGGCTCTCCGCCGCCTTCGAGGCGGTGGTGTTTGCCCAGGTCAAGATTTCCGCGCTCAACACCGCGCTGTGCGCGATCTACCTGATGGGCGCATTGCCGCTGTTCGGCCAGCATGTGCCGTATTCCAAGTCGCTGGTCCTGCTCACCTTCGTGGCCGGGCTGATTCCGGTGGCGGGCAACCTGATCTCCAACACCGCCGTGGTGCTGATGAGCGTGACGGTGTCGCTGGAGCTGGCGGTGGCCTCGCTCGTCTTCATGGTGATCGTGCACAAGCTGGAATACTTCGTGAACGCGCGCATCATCGGCAGCCGTATCGACGCGCGTGCCTGGGAGCTGATCCTGGCGCTGATCGTGATGGAAGCGCTGTTTGGCGTGGGTGGGGTGATTGCCGCGCCGGTGCTGTACGCCTATCTGAAGCGCGAGCTGACCGACGCAGGTTTGATTGGTTCGGTGGTGACACCGCCAGCGCCCGGGCGCTGACGGCATCGGCAGAAAAGAGCGCGCCCTACGGGACGAGGGGCGCGCAATAACTCGCTGACCGAGAGACGTCAGCGAGCCGAGGGCCGGTACACGGGAAACGGTGCCTTGGGCAGCGGGCCGGTTGGGGCGGCGACATCGGCGGTCACGTCCACGGCTTCGGATGTGACGAAGCAGCAGACCACATCATCGTCGAGCAACACCTGGTAGAAGAGGTCTCCCACCACGCGGCAGATCGTTCCCGTTCGCAAAACGGTCATGCTCCCCTCCCGTCATCGTCCGGCGTGACGCGTCGGTGGCGCGCATTGCCGGTTCGGGCGGCGGATCGTTGTGCGCTTCACGTGCCGGGCGCACCGGGTCCGTCTTGCCGCCTGCATCGGCACAGTGCGCCGCGCAGCGGTTCATGCAGGCGAGTATAGAAAGCGTCTCCTCGCGAACCATGCTACGAACGGAGGAGCCCGCCGTGCGAATATGGCTAACAGGTTAGCCATCTGCCGAGGCAGATTTCATGCGGGTTTGCGGGCGATCAGCGGTGAAATCGAGTCGCAAAGCGCGCCTTGGCTGTGTCGTTTGCCCGATCAGCAATTTGTCCGGTTCACGCTAATCATTGTCGAATTTGCGGCATCACGCCTGCCCAGGATTGGCGCATGATGGAGCGCTTCTTCGCTCCTCCCAATCGATCCTTCGACCACCATGAACACCACCGCAAACGGCACGGCCGCGGCGCCCGCAAGCGCGCATGCCGAGAAGACCGGCTTTGGCGTGATCGGCGCCATCAGCTTCGCGCACTTTCTCAACGACATGATGCAGTCGTTGATCCTGGCGATCTATCCGCTGCTCAAGGGCAACTTCCATCTCGATTTCACGCAGATCGGGCTGATCACGCTCACTTACCAGATCACCGCCTCGCTGCTGCAGCCGATGGTGGGGCTCTATACCGACAAGCATCCGAAGCCGTATTCGCTGTCGGTGGGCATGGGCTTCACGCTGGTGGGGCTGGTGCTGATGTCGGTGGCGCCCAACTTCGGCACGCTGCTGTTGGCGGCGGCGCTGGTGGGCACGGGCTCGTCGATCTTCCATCCGGAATCGTCGCGGGTGGCGCGCATGGCCTCGGGCGGGCGTCATGGGCTGGCGCAGTCGTTGTTCCAGGTGGGCGGCAACGCGGGCAGCGCGATGGGCCCGCTGCTTGCCGCGGCCATCATCATGCCGTATGGGCAGCACAGCCTGGCGTGGTTCTCGATTGCCGCGCTCATCGCCATCGTCGTGCTGGTTCGCGTGGGCGGCTGGTACAAGCGCGAGCGCGCTGCCGGCCATGGCCGCAAGGCAGGCGGCCGCGCGCACGCTACCGTCAAACTGTCGGTCCGCCAGGTGGCGTTTGCGATGACGCTGCTGGTGGTGCTGCTGTTCTCCAAGTACTTCTACCTGGCGAGCCTGAACAGCTATTACACGTTCTACCTGATCACCAAGTTCCACCTGTCGGCGCAGGCGTCGCAGTTGTTCCTGTTCCTCTTCCTGTTCTCGGTGGCGGCGGGCACGATCGCGGGCGGGCCGATTGGGGACCGCCTCGGGCGCAAGGTCGTGATCTGGGTGTCGATCCTGGGCGTGGCGCCGTTCACGCTGCTGCTGCCGTATGCCAACCTGTTCTGGACGGCCGTGCTGACGGTCATCATCGGGCTGGTGCTGGCCTCGGCGTTCTCGGCCATCCTCGTGTATGCGCAGGAGCTGATTCCCGGCAAGGTGGGGATGGTGTCGGGGCTGTTCTTCGGGTTCGCGTTCGGGCTCGGTGGCATCGGCGCGGCGGTGCTCGGCAAGCTGGCCGATGCCACCGACATCTACCACGTCTACCACCTGTGCTCATTCCTGCCGCTGATCGGATTGCTGACGGTGTTCCTGCCGGATATCGAGCGCAAGGCGCGCACCGCGCTGGCTGCTTGAGCAGGCGCGGCTACGCCACCAGCGCCGCCGCAGCTTGCCTGGCGCCCAGCACCGCCAGCGGAATCTCTGTGCTCGGCAGCGCGGGCGCGAAGCGGTGGCGCGTGGTCTTGTATGGGAACAGGCCGCGGTCCGCGAGGATGCATCGCCAGATGCTGTCGACGCAGAACGGTGCGCCCGTTCGCCAATGCGTGACCGACACGCGCGGGTCCGCATAGTCCAGCAGCACGCAGGGCAGATGATGCAGGCCCAGCAACGCCGCGGCGCGGATGCGGTGGTTGCCGTCCATCACGATGCCGGTGCCGCGCTCGATGGGGATCGGCGTAGTCCACACGCCGGCGTGCGCGATGCCGGCCGCCAGCCGGTGCACTGCGCCGGCATCCACTTCTTCCGACGGCACGAAGAACGCAGCGGGCCGCAGCGCCACGCAGTACGACCGCTCAGCGTGCATCGGCCATCTCCCGCGCGAAGCTCTTGACGGCGTTGACCAGCGCGTCGATTTCGTCTTCGGTGTTGTAGGCGTGCACCGACACGCGCACCACCTCCTGCAGCCCGCGCGCCTGCATGTCGAGCATCGTCGAGCGGCGCGTTGAGCGCGAGACGTTGATGCGCCGTGTCTGCATGGCCAGCGCGCGCTCCACCGCCGTGGGGGCGCAGCCATCGAGCGCGAACGTGACGATGCCCGACTTGATGGCGCCGGTGTCGCACAGCGTCACCCCGTGGATGCGCGCCAGCCGGCTGCGCAGTTCGTGCGCCAGTGCGCGGATGCGGGCCCACATGGGCGCGATGCCGATCGCCAGCGCATAGTCGACGGCCGCGCCCAGCCCGAGCTTGGCGGCGACGTTGCATTCCCAGTTCTCGAAGCGGCGCGCGCCGGGGCGGATCTCGAAGTGCTCTGGCGTCTGCAGCGTGGCTGCGTGCAGATCGAGGAAGGCCGGCTCCAGTTGCTCGCACAGCGTGCGCTCCACGTAGAGGAAGCCGACGCCGCGCGGGCCGCGCAAGTACTTGCGGCTGGTGGCCGAGAGGATGTGGCAGCCGATCTTCTGCACGTCGATCGGCAACTGGCCGACGCCCTGGCATGCGTCGAGCAGGAACCACACGCCCGCCGCCCGCGCCAGTGCGCCGATGATCTCCACCGGCTGCACCGGCCCGCCATTGGTGGCGATGATCGGCAGCGAGATCAGCCGCACGCGCCGGTCCGCCAGCATGGTTTGCAGCGCGTTCACCGAAATTTGCCCGGCGGTGTCATTGGGAATGACGCGCACCTCGATGCCGCGCTGCCGCTGCAGTTGCAGATAGGGGATGTAGTTGCCGGCGTATTCGGTGGCGGAGGTCAGGATCACGTCGCCGGCCCGCAGCGGCAGCGAATAGAAGGCCATGTCCCACGCACGCGTGGCGTTTTCCACCACGGCAATTTCTTCCGGCCGCGCGTTGAGCAGCCGGGCGATGGAGGCATAGACGTTTTCCAGGCGGTGGCCGGCCGCGGCAGCGGCTTCGTAACCCCCCAGCACCGCCTCGCGCTGCAGGTGCCCGATGACGGTGTCGAGCACCACGCGCGGCATCAGGCTGGCGCCGGCGTTGTTGAAGTGGATCAGCTCATCGGCGCCAGGCGTGTCGGCGCGCAGTTGGACAAGGTCGAGCATGGCTACCTCGATGGATGAAGCGTTGGATACCGGGTCACGATTGGCCGGCAGGGGCTTCTGCACGCGCGGCGATGCCGTCTTCGCGCCGGACGGCGAGAATGCCGGCCACCGATAGCGCATACGCCACCGCCACAAAGAAGTACGTGTACTGCAGGCCGGCCGCTTGGCTGAGCCACCCACCCAGCGCAATGCCGGTGATGGACGAAACCTGCGTCACGCTCTGCGCCGCGCCCAGGGTGTGGCCCTGCCGCTGTGCACCCGCCGCGCGCGAGACCAGCGACATCAGCACCGGCGTGGTTGCCCCCAGCAGCACGCCCCAGGCGTAGTGGATGACGATGAAGACGGCTACGTTGCGCGTGAGTCCTGCCGCCAGGGTCAGCGCGGCGCAGGCCAGCGCGACGCACGTGATGCGTCGCAGCGCCTCGGCCAGCGGTTTGTCCTCAAAGTGGCGTGCCCACAGCGATGCGGACACGACGAAGCCCAGCGCCTGCAAGCCGTAGCACAGCCCCACCAGCCAGTTGCCGACACGGAAGACGGTATCGACATAGAGCGAGAACGGCGTCTGCGTGATCGTGCGGCTGACCAGCAGCAGCCCGATCACGGCCAGCAAGCCGGGGATGGGCGGCGACTTCCAGAGCGAGGTGCGTGCAGGCGCCGCCGCGTCTGATGTTGCGGGCTTGACCGTGCGCACATCGGGCAACATCAATGCCACCATCAGCGCGCAGCCGGCGCACAGCACCGCAGCGATCAGGTTGATCCAGAAGAACGTCGCATGGTCGAGGATCAGCCCGCCCGCCACCGCGCCCACCAGCGAGCCCAGATTGGTCGACACCTGCAAATAGGCGAACAGGCGTGCCCTGCGCAGCGGCGATTCGACGCTGACGCCGTACGTCTGCGCTGGCGCGATATAGCCGGCGCAAGCCCCCTGGATGCAGCGCAGCGCGAGGATCATCCACACGTCGGTCGCGAAGGCCAGCGCCAGCTGCGTGAGCGACAGCCCGAGCAGCGCCCGCACCATCATCAGCTTGTGGCCGAAACGGTCGCCCACGCGGCCCCAGAACGCGGCGGTCAGCATGATGCCAAGCATCGGGCCAATATAGACCGCCACGCTGGCAATGCCGAACTCCAGCGCGGACGTGCTGTGCGTCTTCAGGTGCACCGGCCAGAACGGCCCGCTCATCTCCATTGCGCCCATCGAGATGAGCTGGATGACGAAGAGCGCGTGGATCAGCCGCGCGGCGCGTGCCGGGGGCAGGAGGGCTGCCGTCATCGCTCAAGCCTCGCGGGCGGCGGGCAGCAGCGGATTGGGCAGGTGGTGCTGCAGCCGGTAGTCCGCGTACTGCAGCAGGTGCATGCGCAGGACGGAACGCGTCGGCCACGGCTGCTCCAGGAAGGCGGCGCGTTCGGCCTGCCACAGCGCCGGGTCGACGCGTGCTGCGTGGGCATCGAAGGCGCGGGCGGTCTCTTCGCGCAGGATGGCCCACAGGCGATGGTCGGGCAGGCGGTAGGTCTGTGTGAGCAGCAATGCGACCTCGTGCAGGTGGCAGAAGAAGCAAGCGTCGAGCACGAAGGCGCGCACCGGTTCGATGTCGCCGTCGAACACGGTCGGCAGGATGCCGGGGTGCACGTACGGTTTGAGCGTGTGGCCGCGCGCGTTGAGCAGCGGCGCGTAAGTGCGCCCGTCGCCAAAGTCGCGGATCAGCAGGCGGCGCGGGGTGCCGTCCGGCGCGAACAGCACGGTGGTGTTCTGCTGATGCGCTTCCAGTGCGATGCCGTAGAGCAGATAGATGCCGATGACCGGATGCGCGACGGTACGAGCATATTGTCGGAAGTAGGTTTCCACCGTCTGCGCCGTCGCCACGCCGTTGCCTTGCTCGATCAGCTCGGCAATGAGCGGGCGGCCGCCGGGTGCCGTTGTCAGCAGCGCCGCCACCGTCACGGGGAACAGGCCGTCGCTACGTTCGAACGCGTCCCTGCTGGCGCGGTAGGCGACCGACAGGTAGCGGCCCGGCCGGTCTTCCTGCCGCACCGCGTGCTTGTAGTGGAGCGCGACCTCTTCGGGAAAGATCTCCAGCGTGCCATCGAAACCATGCTCGTCGGCCAGGATGCGCTGGATGAGCGTGCTGATGCGCGGCCCCATGTGGATCGATTTGGCCTGCAGGCTGCGCTGCTCGCTGGTCAGCCACAGCGCGATCGGCAGCTTGATGAACGGCGCTGTGCCGTCCAGCTGCGGCAGCATGGTGCGGAAGGACATGGTCGGCCCGGTGTCGATGTCCGGGCCGTCGAGGATCAGGAGACCTTCTTCGATCTCGGCGGCGTATTCGGTGCGCACGAAGTGGTCGAGGTGCCAGCTGTGGATGGGCAGGGGTAGCCAGGCTTGCGGATCGAGCCCGCGCGCTTCCAGGCCGGCCTGCCATTGCGTCCACACTTGAGGGAATTGCCCCGCGAACCAGTCGAGATAGCCGCTGACGTGGGGCATGCGCTCCACGTAGGCCATGTCGGCACGTAGGGCTGCGATGCGTACCGGCACCGTGGCGTGAAACTCGGGAGATAGCGCCGCCACCTCGCTCGGGTTGAGATCGGGTTTGCTCTTCCAGGTTGGATAGAACGGGTGGCCCTCCAGCGAGCCCCATTGGTCGAGCAGGATGGCGCCGTCGCGCGCACGCGGCTGGCGGCGCAGGGTGTCGACCAGCCCATGCGCGCCGGTTGCGTCGATGTGCGCTTGCAGCTCGGCGTTCCAGGCGTCTCGATAGATGCGGGCCAGCGCGTCGTTGTCGATGCTGTTGGCGATGTCGGCCTTCAAACCGTCGACGCCGGCATCGCTGGGCGCAAAGTCGAAGCCGGGGCGCAGTACATCGAGCAGTTGAGCGGGTGTGTCGATGTGCGTGCGGGTGCCATCGCGTTCGACCAGGGTGATGTCGCCATCCAGCAGGAAGGTGTTGGCCGGGGCGCGTGTGAGGTCGCTGAAGAACACCAGCGCATGCCGGTGCCACAGCGGCAGCCACGCGCCGCGCCCTTCCGGCGGAAAGACCAGCGTGTCGGGGTTGATGATCCGCTCGGCGAACAGGCAGCGCACGAGGCGCCGCAGCGCGTTGTGCCGGGCGGCGGCGAGAGCCTGTTCATGCCGTCCGACATAGAACGCATGATCGGGTTGCAGAAGCGAGAGAGACGGTTGCATGGGTTCGATCCGATTCGGTTTCAGGCGGCCTGCCGGTGCGGCCAGGTCGCGGGGAAGTAGTCGAGCGCGGAGCTGCGCAGCCCTTCCATGTAGGTGACGCTCCAGTGAAAGATCGCTTCGATGTGCGGCAGCGGCACTTCCAGGCGTTTGCCCATTTCCACCAGCAGCGACAAGCCGTAGGCCACGTCTTCGTGGAAGGCGCGGTGGGTCTTGTCGATGACGTAGCCGGGCCGATCGCCCGCCGGCACCAGTGGTGCTTCGATGGCGTCGTAGGCACGGTTGGTGCGCAGGACCGAGAGCATCGTGCCGTGGTCCGCAATCTGCTCCGCATACGCCTCGATGATTTCCTGCTTGAGCGGCTTGACCGACGACAGGTCCACGCCCAGGCGCTGCTCGATGGCCTGGCACAGGCGTTGGCTTTCCTCGTCGCTGCGTTCCAGGAAGTAGGCGCCAAGTTCCGGGCAATCCGTCCACCAGCACAGGCGTTGCGCGAACGCTCTGTTGTGCCACTGGCCATAGGGGCCGATCAGTCCATAGATGACGGAGCTATGCATGATCGGGTTGCCGGGCGTGAGCGTGATTTCCAGGTAGTCGTCCAGCAGTTCGACGGACGACGTGTACAGCCGCCGCAGATGCGCCAGCAGCGCGGCGCGCGCCGCATCGCTCTCCCGCGCATGCGTGGCGACATAGAGCGCGCTCTTCGCGCCGCCCATGCGTACCGACACGCCGGGCTCCAGTTCGAACGCGGTGTGGGCGACATCCTTCATGCCCCAGATGACAGCGTTCGGCCGCGCGGCCAGCGCGCGCTCGGCCAGCCAGTCGAAGCCGCAGAACCCGGGGATGGCGCCGACGTACACCGGCTTGTGCGCGGGCAGATGCGGCGCAATGGCGTCGAGCAACGCCGGCCGGACATGCGCCGGCACGGTGATGACGACGACATCCGCATCGGCCAGGAGCGGCGCCGGGTCGCTGCCGAAGGCATCGAGGGCCGTGCGCAAGTCATCGCCATCCGGCATGCGCGCGGTGAGGGCGCCGTGCTCCTGGTAAGCGGCCACGGCTTCCACGTTGCCGGTCAGCAGCGACACGCGCACGCCCGGCACCTGCCTGAACAGCACCGCCGACAGATGCCCCGTGCGCCCGCCACCGCAGACGACCACGTTCAAGGTCTCCATGGCCGTCATACCGCATGCAGTCGCGGCATCTCGCGCGACATGTCCGTGGTTTGCGCCTCGGTGTTCTCCTGCGCGAGCCAGCGGTCGAGCTGGTCCCACACCTGCGCATTGAGCAGGTTGCGCTCGCGCAGCCAGTCTTCGCTGAAGACGGTGTGCAGGTATTTCTCGCCGCCGTCGGCCACTGCCGCCAGCACGTTGCCGCGGATCAGCCCGCTGTGGATGAACTCCAGCGCCTTGTAGACCACGCCGCCGGTCGAGCCGCCCACCAGCAGGCCGGTGCGCTTGGCCAGGTAGCGCGCCGTCTCGAACGCGCAGGCGTCTGGCACCTGCACGCCCAGGTCGATACAGCTGTAGTCGAGCACCAGACCCACGGTGTCGCCGTCGGGCGTGCCGGTGCCGGACTGGTAGTACGGATGCCCCGGCTGGCCGAACACGATCGAGCCGTCCGGCTCCACCGCAATGGTCTTGGTGTTCGGGTTGTGGACCTTGAGCCCGCGTGCGATGCCCGTCATCGAGCCGCCCGTTCCGACGCAGCCCACATACGCATCGACCTCGCCCACCTCGGCGATGACCTCGCGCACGAAGTCGGAATATCCGCCCGCATTGGCCGCGTTGTCCGACTGGTTCATGAACACCGCGCCGGGCACCTGTCCAGCAAGCTCGGCCGCCAGACGCTGGCGCTCGACCACGGCCACCTCGTCTTCGCGGAAGCTGCCTTCCACGTAGCGGATCTCGGCGCCAAGTGCGCGCATCACGGCAATCTTGTCCTGCGCGGCGTGATGGTCCACCACGGCAATGAAGCGCATGCCGAACTCCACCGCCGCAATCGCCAGCCCGATGCCGGTGTTGCCCGACGACGATTCGACGATCACGCCGCCCGGCTTGAGGCGGCCCGCCTTGATTGCGGCCACCACCATGTTGCGGGCCATGCGGTCCTTGATGCTGCCCCCCGGGTTGTTCTTCTCGATCTTGAGCAGCAGCCGGGTGTCTTTGGCGGGTACGGCAATACTGAGAATCGGCGTGTTGCCGATCAGTTCGGTCACTTTGGTCAGAATCATGTCGTTGACTCCAATC
The DNA here is from genome assembly GCA_913056305.1 of uncultured Ralstonia sp. Classification (GTDB taxonomy): domain Bacteria; phylum Pseudomonadota; class Gammaproteobacteria; order Burkholderiales; family Burkholderiaceae; genus Ralstonia. The sequence continues at coordinate 20,371 of CAJXMR010000024.1, read as the reverse complement.
GATCGTCAGGGGAAACCGTCATGCCGCCCGTGGCGAGAAACGCCACGGCGATCCGGCGCGGCATGGGGTGGCGGTGAAACTGGTTTTCCAGCAGGTCCATCTGGTAGCCGGCGGTGTTCGCGTAGACCAGCAGGTCGCCCGCGCGCACGCCGTGGGGGAAATCGATCAGGCGGTTGGTGAGCACGTCGTCGTCCAGGCAGCTGTGGCCAGCGAGGTAGGCGCGCATGGGCATGGCGCCAACGTTTGCTCGCATGTTCGAATGCGGGGCCGGCACAACGATCGGGTCGACCAGGTACTCCGAGGCGAACCACGTCTCGCACGCGCTGAAGCTGCTGCCTTCGACAAACACCACGTGATCGCCCGAGGCCAATGGCTTGACGCGCGTGACGCGGAAGAGCGAGATGGCGGTCTGGTCAGCGAGGCTGCGGCCGGGTTCGATCGCCAGCGTCAGGTCGTTTGCCTTGAGGTAGCTGGCGACGGACAGGCCGTCCACGCATGGTGCCGAGAGGAATCGCTCCAGCCACGTGCAGGCATCGATGCGGCCGCCGTACGGATAGAGCGACGTGGGCACGGTGCCGTTGCGGTAGTCGGCGCCTGTCTGCGCGCGCAGGAAAGCCTCATAGGCATCCGCTTCGACATAGCGGATCGGCAGGCCGCCGCCGATGTCGAGCATGCGTGGTGCAAGCCCAAGGCTGCGCGCTGCATCGATGAAGCGCGCCACTTCTCGCACGGCCTGCGCGCGCGACTCGACGCCGTAGCCGCCGAGGTGGAAATGGAAACCCTCGAACGCGAAGACCGCCCGCTGTCCGGCCAGCCGTCGCAGGCACGCCAGCAAGTCGTCGGCGCCCATGCCGAAGCGGCTGGCGGCAGCAGACTCCGGCCGGTAGCGCAACAGCACGCGCACCGGTTGGCGGGGCGCCATCTGGCGGGCGAGGTGTTCGAGGTCGTCCAGCTCGGCCACGGAATCGACCGAGATCAGCGCGCCGTTGTCGATGAGCGTGGTGTGGAAGGCGCGCGTCTTGGCTGGGCCGGTGGCGCACAGCCGTTCGGGTTTGGCACCGGCCAGCAGCGCGTCGCGCATCTCATAGAGGCTCGATACGTCGACACCGATCCCGGCCTCCACCGCCGCCCGTACCAGCCCGGGCGACTTGTTGACCTTGGCGCCGTAGAACAGCGCATAGCCCACGCCGTGCCGCTGCAGGACCGTGCGGAACGCTTCGACGTTCTGCTTGAGCCGATCCGGAAACACTACGTTCAGCGGCGATCCGTAGTGCTCGATCCAGTCACGCAAGGCGTGCGGTGAAGCCTGGAGCAGACCGGCGATGGCCGGATCCAGCAGGGGCCGCAGTTGCCCCGGCATGCGGAGCGCCGCGCGGCCTGTTGCTGTTGTCGTTGTGGCTTGGGGAAACAGCGCAGTGCCTGGCATATGCGTGACTCCCGTTGCGGTTTAGAAATCCACCGAGGCGGATAACACCACAGTGCGCGGCGCGCCCAGTGAGACGGTCCCGAACGACGCCACGCCCGACCAGTACTTGCGGTCGAACACATTCAGCACGCTGGCGCGGAAGGTGGTCGACTTGCCTTGGATCTTGGTGGTGTAGCGCGCGCCGAGGTCCACCGTGGTCCAGGACGGCACGGATTGCGTGTTGGCCTGGTTGATGTATTCCTTGCCCGTGTAGGTCACGCTGCCGTTGAGCGACAGGCCCGGCACCCAGGGCAGGTCCCACTCCGCGCCCGCGTTGGCCATCCAGTCCGGCACGCCGACCGGCCGGTTGCCGACGGTGGCCGCGCTGGTGGTCTTGGTCAGCACGGCGTCGAGTGCCGTGACGCCGCCCAGCAGGCGTACGCCCTTGATCGGCTCGCCGGACACGTTCAGCTCCACGCCGCGGTTGCGCTGTTCGCCGTTCACGCCGTATACCGTGCCGGTCAGTTGGCCACTCGGCTTGGTGATCTGGAACACGGCCAGTGTGGCCAGCAAGCCGTTGTAATCGGCTTTCACGCCGGTCTCAACCTGCTTGGTCTTGTACGGCGCGAAGACCTGGCCGGCGTTCGACGCCGTGGTCGGCGCGATGTCGCCCTTGCTCAGCCCCTCGATGTAGTTGGCATACACCGACACGTTCTGCCACGGCTTGACGACGATGCCCGCCATCGGCGTAACGGCACTCTTGTCATAGGTCGAGGTGGCGGCGCCCGTGGCGGCGCTGAAGTTGTCGGAGTGCACCTGCTGCTGCCGGAGGCCCAGCGTCAGTTGCAGGCGGTCGTTCAGCACGCTCATCGTGTCGGCCAGCGCCACGCCCGAGAGCTGCGACGACGAGGTCTTCGGCACCGAGCTGGGCGCCGCGATGAACAGCTCGGGCGCCGCCACCGGTGCGTAGATATTCGACAGGATCGGCGAGCCCATGTTGTTGGCCGTCGCCACGCGGTCGTGATACACGCTCGCCTGCAGCGTGAACGCGTGCTTGACCGCGCCGGTATCGAAGCGCGTGCGCAACCCCGCATCGGCGGTGGTGCGGTTGACCTGGAACTTGTAGTAGCCCGGCGTCGAGCGCGTATCGCCGGCAGCGTTCAGGATCGTCGGTGTCTGGTCCGACAGCCGGCCGACGCTGGTTTGCGAGCCGCCTGCGTCGGCAAACAGCGTGGTCTTGTCGGTCAGGTCGTACTCCGCATGCGCCAGCGCCGATTGCCCGTCCGACTTCCACCAACCCCACGACTGCGTGACATTGCGCCGCCCGTCCGCGGCCGAAGGCATGGCAAGGCCCGGCGCCAGAAGGAAGGGGCGCGTTGGCGCATCCACCTGCTCGTGCTGCGTGATGAAGTCCAGCGACGCGCGCAACCGGTCACCTTGGTAGTCCAGCGACAGCGCGCCGATGTCGGTGCGCGAGCGCTGGTTGTCCAGCGCGGTTGTGCCCTGCCGGTGCGAGCCGTTGAAGCGGATGCCGAATTCGCGGCCTTCGCCAAAGCGGCGGCTCATGTCGAGATGGCCGCCTACCTGCCCATCCGATGCGTACGTCGTCGTGAAGCGCGTCAGGTCCTGCGCCAGCGCGCGCTTGGGCACGATGTTGACCACGCCGCCTACGCCACTGTTGGGCGACATGCCGTAGAGCAGCGCCGCCGGGCCTTTGATCACCTCCACGCGCTCCACGTACTCCGGGAAGATGTGATAGTTGGGCGCGATGCCATACACGCCGTCGAACGCGACCTCGCTCAGATTGCCTTCACCGACAGGGAAGCCGCGGATGTAGAACGAATCCGTCACGCCGCCGGTCTGGCCGGTAAAGCGCACCGAGGCATCCTTGTTCAGCACGTCGGCCAGCGTGGTGGCCTGCTGGTCTTCCATGCGGCGGGCGGTGTAGGTGCTGACACTGAACGGCGTGTCCATCGCTTCCTTGTTGCCGAGCAGGCCCACGCGGCCGCCGCGGGCCGTTTGCCCGCCGGCATAGGCGCGGGTCGGGTCGTCCGAGCTGCGGCCGGTGACCACCGTTTCCGACAGCTCGACGGTGTGTTCGGCAGTGCCCGTCGCGTTTGCCGCCGCGACGGTGCCCTGGCTTTGCGCGAAGGCGGGCAGCCCCAGCCCGGAGGTCAGGATGCCGGCGAACGCCATGCGGGCGGTCAGGGCCAGCGGCCGGAGCGATGTCCCGGAGCGGCGGGACCAGGACGGCGCGGCCAGGGTGGCCAGGGTGGCCTTCCGGCGAAGCGAGGGCAACATGCAGCGAACTCCTATTGACGAAACAACGTGGGTTGTTGGAGTTCGCAACGATAAGCCAAATGATAATGATTCTCAATAACTAAATGGCCATGACCGAGGCGAGGGCATCGTCAGGTTTGTTGACACGGGGGAGACGTCGGTGAATGCACAGCCGGACTAGCGCGTCCGGCGATCCGCCAGCAGGGCGATGACCTCGGCGTCTTCGGTCTGCTCGAAATCGCCGTAATACAGGCCGACGGCGCGGAACGTGTCGGAGGAGGGCGTAACCAGGCAGATGGCTTCGTCGGCTTGCTCGCGCAGGGTCAGCCAGGCATCGTCAGGCGCGACGGGCATGGCCAGCACCAGCTTGCCCGGGCCGGCGCGGCGCACGGCAGCGAGCGCGGCGCGCACGGTGGCGCCGGTCGCCACGCCGTCATCGGTGACGATGACGGTGGCGTCTGCCAGGGAGCCGGCCTGCGGCGGATGCTCGGCACCGTAGCGGATGCGCCGCCGCTCCAGTTCGGTCAGCTCATCGGCGACGACGTGGTCGAGGTAGGCCTGGGTTGGCGCGGCCAGATGCAGTAGGGAGATGTTCCACTCGATATACGGCGGCACGCCGGCACCGCAATCGGCAATCGCGCCCAGTGCCAGTTCCGGCTGGCCGGGCGCGCCGATCTTGCGCACCAGCACGATGTCCAATGCGGCATCCAATGCTTGCGCGATGGCGTGACCCACCGGCACGCCGCCACGCGGCAGCGCGAGCACGATGCGCGGCGGCGGCAGATCCAGCGTGGCCAGTTCAACGCCGAGTTGCCGGCCGGCATCGGTGCGGTTGCGAAAGTAGGCAGGCATGATGAACGCCGCCCGAGCGGCGAGTTAGCCAAACGCGCGCGCGGTGCCGCTGCGCGCCCACTTGCGCATGCGCAGCGAAGCGCTGAGGAGCGAGACGCCCCAGACCACCGCCCATGCGCCAATCCACCACAGCACCGCCAGCACACCGGCCTGCGGCTGCCACAGCAGCCAGATCGCCAGCAGCACGCTCAGGGCGCCCGCCGCGATCAGCCACCATTCGCTGGACAACTCCTCGCGCAGGCGCACGGCCACCACGATCTGCAGCACACCTTGTGCCAGCAGCCATGCCGCGATGTAGAACAACAGCCCGAGCGCCGTGACAGCCGGGTTGAACAGCGTCAGCCCACCCACCACCACGCCCAGCAGCCCTTGCAGCAGCAGCGGCCAGCGGTCCGGCGCATGGCGGTGGCTGCCAAGCGCCGTGAACAGCAGCAGGCCGCCCTCCACCAGCGCGTAGGCGCCAAACACCAGGATGAGCGCGGCCAGCGTTGCCGAGGGCACCATGAACGCGCCGATGCCGATCACGATGGCGCAGACACCGCGCAGGGCCAATACCCACCACAATTTGGAAAGCGTATGAAGCATGAGAGAGAGACTCCTTGGATTCAAATGAAAAGCGACCGCGCACCAGCTTGGCGTGCGATCGCTGTTGTCTCCAAGGTAGTGCAATGGGCCCGGGTTCTCAATCCGTGCCGGCGGCCCGATCCGTCACTTTTGGCGATTTCCGTCGCGGGATGTGCATGCGACGTTGCGCCGCTCTCCTCGTGCTACATCTTGAGGCTCATGCGTGCCCACACCGTGCGGCCGGGCTCCGTGATCGGCGTGCGCGCAGGAAAGCCAAAGCCCGCATTGCCGGCCAGGTTCAGGTGCTCGGTGTAGGTCTTGTTCAGCAGGTTGTCGACCCCGACCGTCACGCGCGCCGTCTTGCCGAAGGCGTAGCCTGCGTGCAGCGACAGGACGCCAAAGCCCGCGCTCGGCCCGAAGTCCTGGCCCACCACGTTGCCCTGGCTCAATGCATAGCGGTGCTGGGCCGCTGCCACGCGCCACAGCCCGCCGGCCGACCAGGGCCCTTGCTCGTACTCCACGCCCAGGCGCAGATCGAGCGGCGGCATCTGCGGCAGGGGCTGGCCGGTGCTGGCATTGCGCCCCCACGCATAGGCGAGGGCGCCATCGATGCGGCCCGCCCAGGCGCCACGTGCCGCCCAGCTCGCCGCCGGCAATGCGCGCATCCACGTTGGACACCTGCGACATCGCCCCCATCATGCCGGGCCGGTAGTTGAACAGGATGAAGTCGTTGACCACGCCCGCATACGCCGACACCCACGCATCGAGGCGAGCGCTCTTGTATTGCGCGCCCACATCGAGCTGCGTGGTCTTCTCCGGCTGGATGGCCGAGAACGCGTTGACTGACCCGGCCGGGCCCATGCGCGGCGAGATCAGCTCCCAGTAATCCGGAAAGCGCTCGGCATGGCCGAGGCCGGCATAGACCGTGGCTGGGAGCCCGGATACATCGTGCTCGTAGCGCACGAAGCCGCTGGGCAGCGTGCGCGTGCGGTCGTCGCCGGCGGTCGGGTTGGGGCGGGCACCCATCATGCTGCTGATGACGGTGCGGTCGTCGCGGGCAGTGGTCTGGTCGATGCGCGCGCCGGCGATCAGGCGGCGCTGTTCGGTGGCAAACCACGTCAACTCGCCAAAGGCGCCGGTGTTGAAGAAGCTGGCGCTCGGCACCCAGGGCAGCGTGCTGTACGACACCAGGTCGGTGCCGCTGCGCGAGCGCAGGCGGCTGCTCTGCATGTCGACGCCGGTGACGAGCTGCAGTGCATCGGCCCAGCGCAGCGTAGCGGCCACACGCCCGCCGAGGGTGCGCCGACCCACGTCGGAGGCCATCGCCGTCGGCATGCTGCTCATCGGGTCGGGCGCGCGCAGCGTGAAGTTGTCCATCACGTGGTCGGCATCGTTGTAGTAGACCTGCGCCTCGATGCGCTGCAGGACTTCGCCGATGTGCGATTTGTCGAAACGCAGGCCGAGGCTTTCGCGGCGGAAGTGCACGCCGTCCATGCCGCGGCCGGCGTAGCGCGCGTAGCCGTCGCCGGTGCCGGCGGTCAGCTCCAGGCGGGTGTGGTCGTCGGGCGTGAGGCCGAGCGCGGTGTCGACGTTCCATTTGTCCCACTGCGAGGGGATGGTGTTGCCGTTGCCATCCTTGTAGTCCTGTGCGTGGGCGTGGTTGGCGATGATGCGGGCGTAGGCATCGGGGTTGCCGGCGGTGAAATCGGCGTTCTGGTCATTGCGGCCAAAGGAGCCGGCCACCACGCTGCCATCGAAGCGCGCGCCCGGTTCGGCAAAGCGTTTGGTGTTGCGCTCGAACAGGATGGTGCCGGCTGAGCCCATCGGCCCGTAGATCACCGATTGCGGCCCCTTGATGACGGTCAGCTTGTCGTAGCTCTCGGGCGCGATGTACGAGGTGGGCGCGTCCATGCGGCCCGGACAGGCGCCCAGCATGGTGGTGCCGTTGGTGAGGATGTTCAGCCGCGAGCCGAACATGCCGCGCAACACCAGGTCGCCGTTGGTGCCGCCGCTGCGGATGGCGGTGAAGCCGGGGATGGTTTTCAGGTAGTCCGCGCCGTCGCTGGCGGGCAACGGCTGGCGCGGCGATTTCGGATCGGTGACGATGGTCAGCGGCGATGACGGCGCTGGTGCGATCACCATCGTCGCGGCGAGGTCGAATTCGGGTGGTGTGGGTTCGGCCGCCTTGGCGGCGGAGGTGGTCAGCAGCGTGGCAATCGCGAGGGCGATGGCGTGCCGGCCGGGCAAGGAATGATCCAGCATGGTGTGAAAGACGAAAAGGGTGAAGCCCGGCAGCGCAAGCGCGGTGCGGGCAAACGTGTCTGTGTGGGAGGGCGGATCAGCCCAGAGGTGGGGCGCGGGCGCGCTGCTGATTGGCGCGCGCGAGATGAGGTGGCTCTGCCGGGCGCTGTGCGTTGACGCTGCCGAGCAGTGCAGGCGCATTCGGTGCCGTCAGGCTTGGAGGTGCAGCGATGTCAGCCGGGACTGCGCACGCGCTGCAACAGGCTGGCGCATGCATCGATTGCTCGACGCGCTTGCGCTCGGCTGGGTCCGTCAGTGGAATGACGATGACGCCCGCGCCATGTGCGGAACACAGCGTGACCGGCAGCCGCTCGAACTTGGCGACGGCGGCATGCGCCAGCGGCATCAGTGTGGCCGCCAACAGGTAACACCACAGCAGCGCCCACGCCGCCCCGCGCGTGCGTGCAAGACGCTGGCGGGGCCGAGGTTTGCGGACGGTGCGGGTGGCGGACATCGCGCGAGGATACTGCCTGGTCAAGCATTGGCGCGGCACTGCGACGCTCGGCCGCATGCCATGCCACGGGGCGTGGTGGGTCACGCCAAGCGTGCGACCCCCAGCGCCATGCCCAGCCCGATCAGGATCACGCCGATCACGCGATCCACCACACGCTGCCGCGCCAGCAACGCCTGCCGCAGCGTGCCGGAGGCAAACACCGTGGCCACCAGCGCAAACCACGCCGCGTGCGCCGCCGACATGAACAACCCATAGCCGAACTGCGCCACCTGTGAGGTGCCGGGGTGCACTACCTGCGTGTAGGTGCTGACCACGAACAGCGTCGTCTTCGGATTGAGTGCATTGGTCAGGAAGCCCATGCGCAGCGCGGCCCCGGTCGAGAGCGAGGCGCCCGCTGGTTGCCCATCTGCCGTGTTGGCGTCTGCCGGCAAAGCCTTGGCGGCGAGCGTCTTCCAGCCGATCCACACCAGGTAGGCCGCACCTGCCAGCTTGACGGCGCCCAGCAGCGCGGGCGCATGCGCCATCAGCAGGCCCACCCCGAACATCGTATAGAACACGTGCACCTGCACGCCCAACGCAATCCCCAGCGCGCACAGCAGCCCGGCGCGCCGGCCGAACAGCAGGCTGTTGCGCGTGACCATGGCGAAGTCCGGCCCCGGGCTGATGACGGCCAGTATGGTGATGACGGCAACGGCAAGGAGTTCACTCATGGCAGAGGCGGGGGCGATGGTTTGGATGCCCCGATTCTGCAAGGCTGCACCGCCGCTGAAAATCGATTTATGATGCCGTCTTTCCGTGAGAAAAACTGACAGATGGCGCTTCCTCCGCTTAACACCCTGCGCGTCTTCGAGGCGGCGGCCCGGCACGGCAGCTTCGTGCGCGCGGCGCAGGAGCTGCATGTCACGCATGGCGCGGTGAGCCGGCAGATCCGACAGCTTGAGGAGGCCCTGGGTGTGCCGCTGTTCGAGCGCCGCAACCGTGCGGTCTTCCTGACGCCCGCCGGCGAGCAGCTGCGCGGCACAACAGCGGATGCGTTCGCCATGCTCACAGATGCATTCGACCGGATTGCGCGACGGGCGACACCGTCCGCATTGGTGGTGTCGTGCGAGCCGACGCTGGCCATGCGTTGGCTGATCCCCCGGCTGTCACGCTTCCAGGCGCGCCATCCGGCCATCCAGGTGCATCTGTTTGCGGCCGGCGGGCCAATCGATTTCAGCCGGACAGGTGTCGACGTGGCCTTGCGGCGCAACGATTTTGCGTGGCCGGCACACGTGTATGCCGAGCAGGTCTGTGAGGAGTGGATTGGGCCGGTCCATGCACCAGGAGCGGACGCGGCAGTGCGCCGCCGGCTGCTGCACACGGCCACGCGGCCGGATGCCTGGCAGACTTGGTGGCGCGTGAGCGGTGTGTCTCGCCCGCGCGGCCGCAGCCAGGAAGCGCGTTACGAGCATTTCTACCTGAGCTTGCAAGCCGCGCTGGCCGGGCAGGGTACGGCGATCGCGTCCAGGCTAATGGTGGGAGATGACCTGGCCGATGGGCGCTTGGTGGCGCCTGATGGATTTGTGCGCGACGGCTCCGCGTATTGCCTGCTGGCGCCGGCGCCCATTCAGCCCTCCAGCCCGGCGGGCGCATGGCTGACGTGGCTGCGCGAAGAAACCGCCGCCACGCTGGCGGATTGACGTTCAGGCCGCTGCCGGATGCCCGCCGACAGCGTGGCCGGCCAGCAGCGCGCGGATATTGGCGAGATAGGCCTCACCCACCGCCCGATTGATCGACCGTGACACCTGCCGGCGCGGCGGTGGCACCAGGCCCAGTGTGCGGCAGACCGCCGAGGCATACGGCTTGCCGTGTCCGTGCATGCGTATCACGACTTCGCACAGGGCTTGCTCGCCCAAGCGCTCGCGCAGCCAGGCCACGGTCTGGCGGTCGTACTCGTTTTCGATACGGATCAGGTCGTCCACGGCGGCACCCACTGTATATACGTACACTGTAAATATATACAGTAATTTGCATTTTTCAAGCCTGATCTTGTCGGGTGACAGAATTCACGCGACTGGCGACACAACTGGTGGCTTTCGCCCGGTGAGCTTGCCCTTGCTCCATGACACGCGACGAGCGACAGGGGCATTCTGCGCTCCATGACAATTTCCTTTCTAGCGTAGGGAGATCCGGTGTGCGCTGCTTCGAACAGTCGCTGTCCGATCCTTCTCCGACGTTCGACCATGTTGACGCATGATTGATATGCGACCGCCCCGTTGACCGAGGACTCGGCACAGTCCTCAACCGTGCGGGTCTGCCATCTGCGCAGAGGACCTGGAGGAAGACTCGCATTTGGTGTTGGATGCACTGTCCGCACGGAGGCGCAGAACGGATTGCAGCAGGGTTCGAGACGGCTTCTCTATCGCGAAGTAAGTCACCATCGATAGCATCAGGACGACAGTTAGGATCAAAACACTTGCCAGAACGCTTGCCCCCCAGGGGATGGAGGCTGAAAGCGTGGCGGCAAGACTTATCTGAGCGGGACGGAACGGCAGGTGTACTAAGTACAGCGAGTACGACCACAAGCCCAATGAATAGGTGGCCTTGCTGCTCAGAAAGCTCGAGATTCCAGATTTGTGGAGCGATAGGCTTGTCACCAGAGCCGGGAAGGTCATTACAACGAAAACGTCCGCGTTTGGGATGCACGCTAGGCCGAGAGTAATAATGCACAGCAAACTTGATACGTTCGAGTTTTCCAGCCATTTGCGAATACTTGGGACGCCACGCAAGCGATAGGCGGTTATCCCAAGCGAAAAGCTAGCAATGCATCGAACCATCGGGCCAAGCGAATCGAACCTAGTGACATCAAGTGGCCCGTATCCCCCTGGTCCGTTCGGCCTAATGAAATGGGAGTTGTTGAGGGCAAGAGCTGCGATACTGCCGGCGCAGATGACAGCCCAAATGCAAACATAGGTCCTTCGTCCGTGGAGGACACCAATGGCGAGCCAGGGAAACAAAAGATAGGCCGCCCACTCCGTGCTGATCGACCAGGCCGCAGGTGTGAGAGAGGGTGCCATGCCCCATGCCTGCACCAAAGCAAGGTTGGCGGCAACCACAAATGCGAAATTTTTCCCGTACACCCACTGCGCGCCGACCATCACCGCGAGGCCCGCGAAAGTGACCGTGAGAATCAAATAGAGCGGATAGACGCGGGCAAGGCGCTTCGCCAAGAAAATACCGTACGCCTTGCCCGAGAAACCCTCTCGAAACATGACACCGTAGGTCAGTGCCATGACAAAGCCGCTGAGTACAAAGAAAAGGTCAACGGCAAGATAGCCGTGGCGGAAGAATGTCGACAGCCAGTTATCACCACTTGGCTGGTGAATGTGGAGGATCGCCACAAGGAGGGCGGCGATTCCCCGTAACCCGGTCAACGATCTGATCTCGCTATTCACAGCAGTCTGCCCCCGATGATCGGGCTGTCTAGGCAAGATTAGACGACAACGTGCGCTCGCAATATTGACCAGAAGTATGTTTCACGCTTGAAGCGGCGGGCTCGCATGCAGCCCCTCGGTTACCGAAGCGATGGGTAGCTTCTCCCGCGGAAACTACCCCTGTGCCCTGCACGCCGTGCAGCTCGGACCCGGCCCGACTCAATGCGTTGACGGACGACCGAAACTGGCCCGGTTTCACCCGAAGGTGCCCCGATGGCCCGCGACCGGCTCCAATCGACCCTCAGTCGCCTCTTGGTGGCTGCGACTCCAGCTTCTTCGCCCGCCAGACGCCGCGTTTGGCGGGCCGCGCACGATCCGGCACGAGGGCCGGCATGCGCGTGCGAGGGGCAGAAACGACCCTTGAAGCTCCGGGAGATCTAGGGAGGGTGTTCAAAACTCGCCTGCAACGCTCCGTGAACCTTGAGCAGTCAAGGCGTCGAGGCCGTTGTGCCTGCGTTTTGAACGATATCCCTATGTGGAGGCGTGTCGCGTGATTCGCCTCCACGGCTCACCCCGTTGCGCGGCAAAAACGCGGCGGTGTGAGCCAGATCGATTGATAATCAAAGAACATCAATCGTTCCGAAAATTGCACTTCTCGTTTGTCGGTGTCCCGGAGAACATTGCCAAAACTACAAGCGACCGGATCACGGCGTTTTTTTTTTTGGATTCCAGGAGAGACCTCGATGCACCCCCCGTCCAGCCTTTCGACCGGGCATTCAAAGGCCGCAGCGGTTGTCCGCGTCACCGCCGGGAATTTCCTGGAGCAGTTCGACTTCTTCCTGTTCGGCTTCTACGCCACGCAGATCGCCAACGTCTTCTTTCCAACCGTGAGCGAGTTCGCCTCGTTGATGATGACGTTTGCTGTCTTTGGCGCGGGTTTTCTGATGCGACCGTTGGGCGCGATCGTGCTTGGAGCCTACATCGACGACGTTGGTCGTCGAAAGGGCCTCATCGTCACGCTCTCCATCATGGCAAGCGGTACCGTCCTGATCGCGTTCGTCCCCGGCTACGCCACGATCGGCCTTCTGGCGCCTGCGCTCGTGTTGCTCGGACGGCTCCTGCAGGGCTTCTCGGCAGGCGCCGAATTGGGCGGCGTGTCGGTCTATCTGGCCGAGATGGCTACGCCGGGCCGCAAGGGCTTCTTCACGAGCTGGCAGTCTGCTAGCCAGCAGGTGGCGATTGTCGTCGCGGCTGGCCTCGGGTTCGCGCTCAATCAATGGCTGGACGCACCGGCCATCGCCGCGTGGGGATGGCGTGTACCGTTCTTCGTCGGTTGCATGATTGTGCCTTTCATCTTTGTGCTGCGCCGCAATCTCGAGGAAACGCAGGAGTTCAAGGCTCGCGAGCATCGCCCTAGCATGAAGGAAGCATTCGGCACGCTTGTTCAGAACTGGTCCGTCGTGGTCGCCGGCATGATGCTGGTGGCGATGACCACTACGAGCTTCTACCTCATCACGGTGTATGCACCGACTTTCGGCAAGACAGTCCTGCACCTGAGCACTGCCGATAGCTTGCTTGTCACCCTGTGTGTGGGCGTGTCGAACTTCGTCTGGCTGCCCATCGGCGGTGCGCTCTCCGACAAGATCGGTCGCCGTCCGCTCCTCGTCGGCATGACGGTGTTGACCATCGCCACCGCATATCCGGCGCTCTCGCTGCTTGCTCACGCGCCGAGCTTCTTCAACATGCTGCTCGTGCTCCTGTGGCTCTCGTTCATGTATGGCATCTATAACGGCGCGATGATCGTTGCGCTAACGGAGGTGATGCCGGCGCAGGTACGGGTTGCAGGCTTCTCGCTTGCGTATAGCCTGGCGACGGCGGTCTTTGGTGGCTTTACGCCCGCGATCTCGACGGCGGCCATTCACATGACCGGCGACAAGGCCGCGCCAGGCTATTGGATGAGCTTCGCTGCCTTGTGCGCTCTCTTTGCGACGTTCGCGCTGTATCGTCGCCGCGCAGTGACGCTGACGCCGGCGCTCTGACTCTCAGCCTGTCCTGGACGCGCCCAAACACGTACCACTCTGCACGACCATCACTATGAAGAACCTGCTTCTGAAACTATGCGCGGTCGCGCTCGTCGCAACCTCGGCCGCAACGGCGAACGTACATGCCGCCGATCTGCACGTCATGAGCTCGGGCGGCTTTACCGCCGCCTACAAGCTGCTCGGGCCCAGGTTTGCATCCCAGACGGGCAACACGCTCGACACCGCGCTCGGTCCGTCGATGGGCAAGTCGCCCGAAGCAATTCCGAACAGGCTCGCGCGTGGCGAGCCTGCGGACGTCGTCATCATGGTGGGCTACGCCCTTGACGATCTGATCAAGCAGGGCAAGGTGATTCCGGGTTCGCGCGTTGAGCTGGCGGATTCACGCATCGGATTGGTTGTGCGCGAAGGTGCGGCGAAGCCCGATATCAGCACGGCGGAGGGCCTCAAGCAAGTGCTGCTCCATGCAAAGTCCATCGCCTACTCAGACAGCGCAAGCGGCGTCTATATCGAGCGAGAGTTGTTCAAAAAGCTGGGTATCGAAGAGCAGGTCAAGCCGAAGGCGAAGATGGTCCCGCGGATTCCGGTGGCGTCGGTGGTGGCAAACGGTGAGTACGAAATCGGCTTTCAGCAGGTGAGCGAGCTGCTGCCGGTCCAGGGTGCAACCTTCGTTGGCAAGATTCCCGAGTCGCTGCAATCGGTCACGCGCTTTGCTGCAGGTGTTCCCGTCGGTGCGCAGCATCCGAAGGAAGCCAAGGCGCTACTCGATTACCTTGCATCCCCGGAGGTACAAGCCGACGTGAAATCGACCGGGCTCGATTCCGCACCAGCACATTGAAGCGGGGCTTGCGGACACAGCAGGTTCACGTCATGCATTGTTTCTGGTGATGCCGCGCTTCGCTTCAATGATCATCCGGTGAAACGCCTCCGCCGCAGGCGTGAGCGCGCGCCCGCGTCGCTTTACGATGCCCACGCGTCGTTTCACCACTGGTTCGACGAGCGGCACGCTCGTGAGGATAGGGTGATCACGCCCAGGCATGGCCATTGATGGCACTGCGGCGACACCGAGCCCTGCTTCAACCAACCCCAACATGGTCGTGACGTGCCGCGTCTCGCATACGCTCGGCGCACGCGGTGCCACGGCCGACAACGCCTGGTCGAGCAACAGACGGTTGCCAGAAGTTTTGTCCACCGACACGTATTCGTGCTCGTAGAACTCGCTCCAACTCACGCGCTTCTTGCGCGCAAGGGGATGATCGCGCCGGCACGCAGCAACAAACCGCTCCTGCAGCAGCATCTTGAACTCGATCTCGGGCTCCTGGCTGCCCATAAAGCTCACGCCAAAGTCCGCCTCGCCGCTGATCACCGCACCAAGCACCTCGTTCGCGCTTGAATCCAGCAGCTTGACCTTGATGCGTGGAAAGCGGCGGTGATAGCTCGCAATGAGGTTCGGCAAAAAGTAGTAGGCCACAGAAGGCACGCACGCGATGGTCACATGGCCCAGTCGGCTCGATGAAACGTCGCGGATGCTGAGCAGCGCCACGTCGAGATCATCGAGCAATTGTTCCGCGCTGCGGGCAAATACGCGGCCGACAGTGGTGAGCTTGACGCTGCGCGTGGTGCGCTCGAACAGAGGCACGCCGAGCGCTTCCTCGAGTTTGTCGATCCGGCGACTCAACGCGGGCTGTGAAATATTGACCGCCTCAGCGGCCTTTCGGAAGCTCCCCAGCTCCGCCACCGCGCGAAACGCCTGCAAGTCCGTCAAGTCAAAGTTGATCGCCACGCGCCAGCCTCCACATCCTAGTTGGCGAGCATTCTGCATGACCTAGGGATGGTATTCAAAACTTCCTCCGGTGTGGGCAATCAAATAATGGTTCGCAAGCCGACGTGTTTGGTGATGCGGGTTACCAAGGCGTGGAAAAGCGCGACGAGACACAAGGCTTCGAGGTGGAATGGCACGTCGCGATGCGCCCGGGCAAGCGCCGCGCGCACGACAAGACCAAGCCGCTGGGCAGGTTGCAGGATGAGCTCGCACGGATCAAGGCACGTATTCGCGCCAAGGTGGAACATCCGTTCCGGGTCATCAAGCGCCAGTTCGGCCACGTGAAGGTGCGCTATCGCGGGTTGATGAAGAACACGCAGCAACTGCACACGCTGTTTGCCTTGAGCAATCTGTGGATGATGCGTCATCGGCTGCAGTCGTGAATCAGTCAGGAGCCAATTGCGTCCCGATGCGCGGTCGATACCGCTCCCGCCAATCGCACAACGTGTCGAGTTCCGGCGCAATCGTTCATCGAATGCGGTTCCGATTGCTCAGCATCTCAGCTTGGACTTGCCGGCGTTGTTTTGAACATTGTCCCTAGGCGTGTCGAACGAGACTTCAGATGTCGGCGAATGTTCGCGAACTGGCGATGTTCACCTGGCGATCGAGAGCAAGCTCCGACGTGCGACCTGACGCGGCTGCAGGTGCAGGATGCGTGCCTGGGGAGTCATGTGGTCGCCCTGGACCTCCACGGTTACCCGAGTCCGTTTGCATCTTGTCGGGTGTTGTCGTTCGATAGCGGCGTGAACGGGCGTCGGACCCATGCGCCTCCGGAAAGGCAACTGGCCGTGCCCCACGCGCTTTGCGGGACACGGCCAGTCAGATCAAGCGAGGCGTTTCGAGGCGCAGCGTCAGAACTTATGCCGCATGCCGAGCATCACGCCCAGCCGTGAGCCATTGCCGAACGTGTTGCCCGAGTTGTTGAAGCTGGCCGAGCTGTTCAGCCCGATCCAGCCGCCTTGCAGGTGCGTGTAGTCAACTTCGGCATACACATCGGTGCGCTTGCTGAAGGCGTAGTCGAGCATGCCGGCGGTGGTCAGGCGCTTGCCGCTGGTGTCGAGGTGGCGCATCCAGTCGTATTGGACCGTGCCGATGAAGCTCAAGGCGCCGGCCAGCGGCACCTTGGCACCGACGTAGGCCACCTGGTTCTTGTAGTCCGCCACGTCCAGGCGGTTGTTGGTGTAGCCCAGGTACCAGGTGGCGATGGACGTGTCCCAGCGGCCGCCCAGGCCCCACACCGTCTGCTTGCTGGCCAGGGCCGTCGGCACCGCGTTGAAGTAGGCCGACGAGACGTCGTGCGTGACTTGGTAGACCGCGCCCACTTCGGCCGAACCCATGCTGTAGACGATCGAGCCCGCGCCCGCCGAGCCCGAGCTGAAGCTGCCGGCGACGCCGCCGAAGGTCCAGGCGCCGGCCAGCTGCAGCCCGCCGAACGACTTGATGTATTTCACGGTGTTGTCGTAGCGCAGGCCGGTGTAGTTGCCGCCCTGATAGCCCACGATGGAGTTGTTGGCGAACGCCATGGCTTCATACGACGACAGCACCTCGTGCGCCAGCGTGTACTGCCGGCCGAGGTAGAGCTTGCCGTAGTCGCTCTCCAGGCCCACCACGGCGGTGCGTCCGAACAGGCGGCCGCCTTGCTGGCTGGTGCCGGTGTTCGGGGCGAAGCCGGATTCCAGGATGAACAGCGCCTTGGTGCCGCCGCCGAGGTCTTCGGTGCCGCGCAAGCCCCAGCGGCTGCCGGTCAGCACACCGTCGGTCATCTGCACCTTGTTGTTGCCGGCGGCGTTTTCGTGCGTGCTGTAGCGGATGGTGGTGTCGATCAACCCGTAGAGGGTGACGCTTCCCGTGGATTGCGCCAATGCTGGCAGGCTCGTGGCTCCGAGCGCCAGGGCGGCGATGGTGGTTTTACGCATGGTTTCCCCGTCTCCTTTGTCGTGGGTGTTGAAACTGGTCTGGTCTGCCGGCCTCCCGGTGCCGGCATGGCACGCGACGAGGGGCAGCTTAGAAGGCGCCCTCTTTGTCGCCAATCACGGTCAGGCTGCGCGGGTGCGATCATCGAACGCGAAGGCGCGTTCAATGGACGCAACGCGGGTTTTTACGAGGCGCCGTGCGCTGCGCACCTGCGGCGTTTCTGCAACTGGGTCCGTGGCTAGGTCAGTCCAACCGCGCGGCGTGGTTGCGGTTCAGTTGCGCTTGCGCCGCCATGCGCACCGCCGCGTTGGCCGCGCCGTAGCCCGCGTAGCCGTTGCGCTCCACCAGCTCGAAGAAGAAGCGCTCGTGGAAGGGCTCGGTATAGGCGTGCAGGAAGTCGCCGTGCGGGTCGCGGTCGTAGAGCAGGCCGTCGCGCTGCAGGCGGGCGAGCTGCGCGTCGTCCAGGCCGAGCCGTGCGGCCACGTCGTCGTAGTAGTTGTCCGGCACGTGCAGCATGCGGGCGGCACTACGGTCGATTGATTCGATCGTGTCGCACAGGTGCGCGGTGCGGAACGCCACGTGATGCACGCCCGAGCCCGCATAGGCAGTGAGGAAGCGGCCCGTTGCCGTTCGCCCGCTCTCGGACACGTTCAATGGAATCCGCACGCGCTGGTCGGGGCTGACCATGGCGCGGCTGCGGACCAGCCCATATGGGTCGGCGATCTCCTGCACGGCCTCGGCCCGCATGCCGAACACGGCGCGGTAGAACAGCACGAAGCTATCGAGTCGGTGCGCGGGCAGCGCCTGGGCAACGTGGTCGATCGATGCCAGCCCTGCGGTGGGGCGGTCGGTGACGGCGTTCAGGACGAAGTCGCTCTCGTAGATGCTGCGGTCGGCATCGTGGTCATCGATCAGGTAGAACAGCATGCCGTCCGGCGAGCGCAGCGCGGGGATGGTGCGCTCGTCCGGGCCCACCGACTCGCGCCATTCCTTGCACAGCAGCGCACGCGCGCGTTCCATGGCGCGCGCGGCGTCGTCCACCTTCAGGCCGATCGCACAGACCGACGGGCCATGCAGCTGGAAGTGCTCGGCGGCCGCGCTGTCCTGCTCCATGTTCAGGATCACGTTGACGTGGCCTTGCCGATAGAGGTCCACGGCCTTGGAGCGATGGTGCCCGGCATGGGCAAAGCCCAGCGAGCGCAGGCGGGTTTGCAGTTCGCGCCCGGCCACGTAGTCGACGGCGAACTCCAGGAAGTCGACGCCCTCGAAGCGCGGCGGGGCGGGCAGGGCGATACCACCCGCTTCGGACTCCAGCCAGATCAGTGAGCGCATGCCGTCCAGCGCCGTCTGC
Organism: uncultured Ralstonia sp.; assembly: GCA_913056305.1. Classification (GTDB taxonomy): domain Bacteria; phylum Pseudomonadota; class Gammaproteobacteria; order Burkholderiales; family Burkholderiaceae; genus Ralstonia. The sequence goes on along the minus strand of CAJXMR010000024.1, from coordinate 1,976 downwards.
CGGGCTGGCGCGGCACGGAATTCATCGTTGAAGATTTCGAGCGACAGCGGGCCGGTGTAGCCGGCCTTGAGCACGGCACGCGCGAAGTCCGTCACGGGCAGGTCGCCCTGGCCGGGGAAGTTGCGGTAGTGCCGGCTCCAGGACAGCACGTCCATCGACAACTTTGGCGCATCGGCAAACTGGACGAAGAAGAGCTTTTCCGGCGGCACGTCTTCGATGCCATCCAGCGTGTCGCCCAGTGATAGCGTGTGGAAGCTGTCCAGGATCAGCCCGAGCGCGGGGTGATCCGCCTGCTTCACGATCTGCCACGCCTGCCGCCAGCTGCGCGTGTGCTTGCCCCAGGCGAGCGCCTCGTAGCCGAGCTTGAGCCCGCGTTGCGCCGCAGCCTCTGCCATCTGGCGCAGATCGTTGGCCGCGCGGGCCGGATCGTCGATGGCGATGTCCTGCACGTTGCTGCACACGAGGATTGTGTCGACGCCCAACTGCGCCATGACGTCGAATTTGCGCTCGGCGCGGGCCAGGTTGCGCGCGCGTAGCGCGTCGGGCATGGCCTCGAAATCGCGGAAGGGCTGGTACAGCGCGATCGCGAGCCCGAGGTCCGACGCAATGCGGCGCACGTCCGCGGGCGAGCCTTCGAAATGCAGCAGGTCGTTCTCGAAGATCTCGATGCCGTCGAAACCGGCGGCGGCGGCGGCCTCCAGTTTCTCCGGCAACGTACCGGACAAGGACACGGTGGCGATGCTCTTGGGAAGGCGTCGCGGGCTGGGCGAACTCATGTGCAAGCGCTAGCGGCAGGTGGTGATGGCGCAAGCGTAGGCGGGCCCCTCAGCTGCTCACAAGCACTATGCGCGCATCTGCGTGCGATAATCGTCCGCTTGGGAGCGAATGTCGCTCGAATCTAGGGTTATCGCCATGGAAAAGGATCCGCTGAACCGCCGCGACTGGATTGCCGGCCTGGAGAAAGGGCTCGCCATCCTGGAGGCCTTTGACCATGACCACCCGCGCCTGACGCCGACACAGGCCGCCGAGCTGACCGGCCTCACGCGCACGGCGGCGCGCCGTTACCTGCTGACGCTCGAGCACCTGGGCTACCTCACCAGCGAAGGCACGTTGTTCAGCCTGACGCCGCGCGTGCTCAAGGTCGGCTGGTCGTATTTCGACTCGGCGCGGCTGCCGCGCACGGTGCAGCCGTTCCTGCAGCAGATCACGGCGGCGCTGGGCGAGGTGGCTTACCTGAGCGTGCTCGATGGCTGGGAGCTGGTGTTCATCTCGCGCACCAGCACCAGCCGCGTGATGAGCACCGGCTTCGTGTTGGGCGCGCGTGTGCCGGCGCCGCTCGCTTCGGCCGGCGTGATGATGCTGGCCTCGCAGCCCGAGGAGAAGGTCAGGGAATGGCTGGAGACCTGCGTGCTGACGCCCTACACGCCGTACACCATCCTGCAGCGCGAGCGCCTGCTCGACGAGATCCGCAAGGCGGGCCGGCAGGATTACGCGGTGGTGGAGCAGCAGCTGCAGATTGGCGTGCGGGGCGTGGCGGTGCCGCTGCGTGATCGGCACGGCAAGGTCATGGCGGCCCTCAGCGTGAACATGCCGGTTGGCGAGGAAACCGCCGACCAGGCGCTGCAGCGTGTGCTCCAGGTGCTGCAGGACACGGCGCTGTCCATCCTGCGGGTGCTGTAGCTGCATCTTTTGGTGACCGGCAGCGGTTGCATGCGCGGGGCCGGTTAGGCTGTCCGGCGCGCGGCGCTGACTCGGGGAAACCCTCGGCACATACGCTCTTCGCACATCGATGCGCGATCATCGAACGAACTCGGGCGTTTCCTGCTTGTTGCCAACGGTCACGTCGCACTACGCTGCGGCAAATCACGACAAAACTGGAGACAACCATGACCGCCCCCGCGCCCCACGAGCCGCAAGGCTCGCACCAGTCGAAGAAAGCCGCCGCCAGCGGCTGGATCGGCTCGGCACTCGAGTAC
>CAJXMR010000023.1 GCA_913056305.1 uncultured Ralstonia sp. | reverse complement strand
ACTGCGCGCCAAAGCCCACCGCCAGGCCGATCACCCCGGCGCCGGCCACCAGCGGTGTCACGTTCACGCCCAGGTTGGCCAGCACGCCAATGCCGGCGGTCACCACCAGCGTCACCTTCAAGCCGTTGCGCAGCAGCGGCAGGATGGTGCGCGCGCGCGTGCTGGGCGCCTGCCGCGCCGTGGCGGGCGAAAGCGCCTGCAGGATGGCCGTATCGAGCAGGATCCACACCAGCCAGGTGGAGAACACCGTGCCGACCAGCCCGGCCATGGCATCGGCGATGCGCCGGCCGTTGACCGAGTGGTGCAGCAGCTCCGCCAGGGTGTGGCCCCACACGCGTGTCACCAGTTCCAGGAAGGCGATCCAGATCGCCAGCTGCACCAGCGCCGTCAGGAAATGCTTGAGCCGCTCCAGATACGGCGAGGTGCGGCCGAGTTGGACACGCACATGCACGCGCAGGTGCCCGCGCCAGTGCGCGCGCGGCCCCACCACGGCGGCGAGGAAGAACGCCGCCACCAGCAGCAGCGAGGTCATCACCGCGCGCCGCGACACGGCGTCGACGTTGTCGGGCATGGCCAGCGTCGCCAGCACGGTGGCGCCGGCCAGCACCACCACCGGCACCGGCCACAGCACGGCAACGGCCCGGCGCAGCTGGTTGCCGGCATGCTGGCCGCTGCGCACCTCATACGGGCGGTTGGCGATCAGCTGGCCGATCGGGCGGCGGAACCACAGCGCGCCCACCGCCAGCATCAGCGACGACACCGCGTTGCACAGCGTGGCCACCAGCAGGCTCAGCGCGCCACCCAGCACCAGCGCCACGCGCGGATCGATCAGCGCGTCGCCGCAGGCGCCCACAGCGGCGGTGATGAAGATCGGTAGCGTGGCGCGACGCAGCAGGATGCCCACCGCCACTCGCCGGTGTGCACTGCCGGCGAACAGCGAGAACAGCATCGCCGTGGCCGCCGCCACGATCGCGCCCCACACCATGGCATAGGCCAGCACCGCCGCCAGCACGAAGCCCGGCGTGGCGTCGTGCGGCAGGCGCAACAGCACCGCAAACGACACCGCCCACGGGCCGATCTTGCGCAGCGCATCGACAAACAACGCGCGCGTGGTCGGATGCGGCCCGAGACCCGCCTGCACGCCGACCACGCGGCGGATCAGCCAGCCCAGCCCCAGCAGGCTGCCCGCGATGGCCGCCCAGATGCCGACGGTGCCGGCAAAGTCGCCCAGCAGGTGCAGGCGCTTGCCGGGCGCGGCCAGCAGGTTGGCATCGCCGTCGGCGGCGTCGAGGCGGCGCAGCCAGTAGCGCGGTGCGCCGGCTTCCATGTCGGGCTCGAGCGAACCGTTCTCGATCAGCGAGGCGACGGCGCCCAGCAGGCCGGGCGCCTGCTGGGCCTGCGCCGTCTGCTGCGCGGTCATGCCCGCGCGCAGCTGCTTGAGCTGGCTGACGAGCGCGGCACGCTGCTGGTCGTTGTCGAGCAGCGTGATGACGGCATCGAGTGATTCGCGCGTCTGCGCCGGCGTGGCGGCAGGCGCGGATGCGCTGTTGGTGGAAGACGTGAGCGCCGACAGCTTGGCGAACGACACCGGTGCGGCCTGGGCACCGCCGGCCAGGGCCAGCAGCGCCAGCAACCACGCGAGCCAGCCGCGTCGCGTCAACAACAGAGAGAGTGTGTGCATGGTGAGGAACGGGATCGTGCAGACACGGACCACGGCACGATACGCGAATTCCCCGTGTGGTCGTCAATCTCGGTGACGCACGAGCCACGCAGCGCTCAGCGCTTCGCCCCGGGCGGCAGCGGCGCGCGCCGCCACAGCCACGTGGCATTGAGCACGGCGCAGGCCAGCATCGCCCCGACCATCGCCACCACGCCCGGCCAGCCCCACCGTGCATAGAGCTTGCCGCCCGCCGTGCCGGCGATGCTGGAGCCGAGGTAGTACGCCAGCAGGTACAGCGCGGCGGCCTGCCCCTTGGCGCGCTTGGCACGGCGCCCGACCCAGCCGCTGGCCACCGCGTGCGCGCCAAAGAAGCCGAACGTGAGCAGCGCGATGCCACCGATCACCCACGCCAGCGGCGCGGCCAGCGTCATCAGCACGCCCGCCGACATCAGCGCCGTGCCGGTCAGCAGCATGCGGCCGCGGCCGTGGCGATCGGCCAGCCGCCCGAACCAGGTGGAGGCGCCGATGCCGAGCAGGTCACCATGAAGATCGCCCCGACCGCCGTGTGGCTGAGCGCATACGGCGCGCCCAGCAGCCGGAAGCTGGCGTAGTTGTAGATCGTGACGAAGCCGCCCATCAGCAGGAAGGCCATGGCGAACAGCGCGCGCAGGCCGGGCTCGCGCAGGTGTTCGCCCAGGGAGTCGAACAGATCGCCCAGCGCCACGCCCCGGCGCGGCACGAAACGGCGCGACGGCGGCAGCAGCCACAGGAAGGCCAGCGCCACCAGCAAACCCAGTGCGCCGGTGAAACCCATTGCGACGCGCCAACCGGCATGATCGGCCACCGCGCCGGTCAGCACCCGCCCGGCCATGCCGCCGAAGGCGGTGCCGCCCACGTACAGGCCCATCGCCATGCCCAGGCCTTGCGGGTGGACTTCCTCGGCGAGGTAGGCCATCGCCACCGCGGGCACGCCGCCGAGCAGCACGCCAAGCACCGCGCGCGAGGCCAGCAGGCCATCCCAGCCCGGCAGTACGGCCGCTGCCAGCGTAAGCGCGGACGACAGCACCAGCGACACCCCCATCAGCGTCTTGCGGTGGACCGACTCCGACAGCAGCCCCGCAAACAGGATGGCGAAGGCCAGCAGCAGGGTGGAAATCGACAACACCAGGCTGGTCTGCGCAGGCGTAAGGCCGAAGTCATGCCCCAGCAGCGGCATCAGCGGCTGCACGCAGTACAGCAGGGAGAAGGTGGAGAACCCAGCCGCGAACAGCGCCAGGTTGGCGCGGCGGTAGCCCGGTGTGCCGCGCACCAGCCAGCGCGACGGGTCGGCGGGTTCGATGACGGGCGCTGCGGTGGCGGCAGCGGGATTGGCGGGCGCAGCGGGGGCAGCTGGCGGTCTGGTGGCGGAAGTGTGCACGGCTAGCGATTCCAGGAGGACCGCCTATTATCGATCGCAGGCGCCGTCTCTACTGCGGTGCATCGAATCCGTTGACCGCATCGGCCCCGACCATGCCGACCACGCTCTACTACTGGCCCGAGATCCAGGGCCGCGGCGAGTTCATCCGCCTGGCGCTGGAGCAGGCCGGCGTCGATTACGTCGATCTCGCCCGCGAGGACGCGGCCGCCCTGGAAGCCGTGCTCGACGACCCGAAGCTGGCCACGCCGCCGTTTGCGCCGCCCGTCCTCATCGCCGGCGACCTGGTGATCGCGCAGACGGCCAACATCCTGCTCTACCTCGGCCAGCACTACGGCCTGGCACCGCAGGACGAGGCCGGCGGCCTGTGGACGCACCAGCTGCAGCTGACCGTTGCCGACTTCGTGGTGGAGATCCACGACACGCACCACCCGATCGCGTCCCGCCTGTACTACGAAGAGCAGCACGACGAGGCGCGCCGCCGCACGGCCGATTTCCTCGCCAACCGGGCGCCCAAGTTCCTGTGGTATTTCGAGGGCGTGCTGGCGCGCAATCCGGCCGGGCCTACCTGGACCGTGCGCGATGCGCTCACCTACGTCGACCTCTCGCTGTTCCAGATCATGGCCGGGCTGCGCTACGCGTTCCCGCGCCACATGCTGCGCCTGGAGGGGCGCCTGCCACATCTGGTCGCGCTGCACGACCGGGTAGCGGCGCTGCCGCGCATCGCGGCCTATCTGCAATCGCCGCGGCGCATTCCGTTCAACACCATGGGCATCTTCCGCCACTACCCCGAACTGGACGCGCTCAAATGAAGAACCCGGCCAAGGGCCGGGTCTGTCGTGAAACCGCGCGAAACCGCGCCGCACCCGCAAGTTGCAGCGCCTACATGCCGATGGTCTGTTCCGGGTGGCCGAGGCAAAAGCCGCGCCGGTCATGATGCGCACACATCGGCATCACCTCATAGCCGGCCGCACGCAGCAGCACGGCGCGCGCCGCCACGTCCACCGACGGCTGGGGCAGGCCCGTTGCCGGGTCCCGCACCAGCACACCCAGTAGCCCAAACGGCTGGCGCAACAGATGTTCCAGATCCAACGAACCGCAGTACCGCATACCTCACCTGCCTCATCTACCGCATTGACCCCAATGCCCTCCGGCCGCCTGGGCGATCACAGGGTCGATTCATCCGCCGTTTCGGGCGAGACCGCCAGCGTCCCGCGCAGGCGGGCGTAGGCCGCACGCTGCGACCAGATCGCATCCGTCAGGGCGGTGATCAGCGCGTCGCGCGACAGGCGCTGGGTCAAGTCGGCCTGCGATATTCCAAACCGCCGTTGCACAGTGCGCATCGCTTCCTGCACTTCGCTGCGCCATCGGGCGTCGAGTTGCTGGTCCATGGTGTTCTCGCAGATCGGTCTGGCACGCCGCAATGCAGGCTGCTGGGGCATTGGCCGCGCCGGGGAAGGGGATGGCGGAATGTGTTCCGCTCTTGTGTCCATGAAATCGGCAGGCAGGGCGGAAACTTGATTGCCCAGGCGGTAGGTGGGCGCCTCCAAACCGCAAGTGCCGACGACGCGGCAACGTGCTGGCCAACCCGGTTACCCGGGGGATTGCGCAGCCAGGGCCGGCTGCGGCACGCGCCCCCGGGCGGGAATGGGTAGTGTCAGCGGTCGTGTCAGCGGCTTAGCTGCGCACCAGCACGCGCACATGGACTTCGCGGCCCCAGCGCGCGGCCACTGCGGCGGTCAGGCGTGCGGCGTCTTCCACCGAGAGTGCGGCCGGCAGGATCAGGTCCAGCTCGACCGCGCCATCGACGTAATGCAGCACGCAATCGCGCGCGTCGAGCGCGCCTGCGTGCGGCAGCACCTCGGCCAGCAGGGCCGCCACCGCGTCGCGATCGGGCAGGTGCAACGGATCGGTATACGCCCGCTCGCGCGGGTCGACGTGGATCTGCACGTCGAGCACCGGCATGTCGGACTGCACCGCCAGCACGCTCGCGCGTGCGCGCACGGCCACGGCGTGCCCTTCGCTCACCGACACGCGCGGGTCCACCTCGATATGCGCGTCGACCAGCGCCTGATCGCCCGTCACGCGCGTGCGCAGGTCGTGCACGGACAGCACCCCCGGCGTGGCCGCCAAGCTGGCGCGGATGGCCTGCACGTGCGACGGCGGCAGCGCACGGTCCATCAGATCGTTGAGCGCCTCCCAGCCGAACTTCAGGCCAACGCGGGCGATCATCAGCCCCACCACGCAGGCCGCGATCGGATCGAGCCAACGCAAGCCCATCAGGTTGCCCGCCACGCCAATGGCCGCCACCAGCGACGAGATCGCATCCGAGCGCGCATGCCACGCATTGGCGATCAGCATGCGCGAGCCGATGCGCTTGGCCACCGCCAGCATGTAGCGGAACAGCCCTTCCTTGGATGCCAGCGCCAGCAACGCCACCCACAGCGCCAGGCCATGCACCGCCTCCGGGCCGTGCGGCGAGCGCAGGCTCTCCACCGCCGTCCAGATCATGCCGCCGCCGGCCGCCAGCAGCAGCAGGCCCAGCCCCAGCGATGCGGCGTTCTCGTAGCGCGCGTGGCCGTATTGGTGGTCTTCGTCCGGCCCCTTGTGGCTGTTGCGGTTGGCAATGAAGACGATGCCATCCGCGATCAGGTCCGACAGCGTATGCAGCCCGTCGGCCACCAGCCCCTGCGAATGCGACCACATCCCCGCCACGATCTGGCAGACAGAAAGCACGCAATTGACCCCGGCGCTGACGATGGTCGAGCGTTCGGCGCTTTGCTGGCGGTCGGCGGCGGAGGCGATGGTGGGTGGAGTCGAAGACATGAGCGGCAACCTTTGAAAAATCGCGAGCATTTTGCCACGCGGCAGATGTGTCTTGCAGTTGCGACAGAGGCGCATTCTCAACACGTTGCAACCCTTTTGCACCAGACCGATGCGGGCATCCGCCTATGAATAAGATTTTTCCGATTTTCCCGTCAAGCCGCATGGGCGATTCTTCATAGCGCGGCAAATAGGTTGCCGCACGTCACCTTCCTCACGGAGAAGCATCGACATGCAGGCGCCCGTCCGACTCGTGATTGCCGACGACCATCCTGGCGTGGTGGCCGCCGTGCGACACCTCGTCACCAACACCGCGGGCTTTGAAGTGACGGGCGAAGCCACCAACGTCGACGAGCTGCTGTCCCTGCTCGAGCAGGTGCACTGCGACATCATCATCACCGACTACGCGATGCCTGGCAGCCGCTACGGCGATGGCATCGTCCTGATCGAATTCCTGCAGCGCCGCCATCCGGACCTGCGCATCATGGTGCTGACCATGCTCGAGACGCGCGTGCTGATGGGCAACATCCTGCGCGCCGGCATCAAGGTCATCGTCAGCAAGTCCGACGAGCTGCGCCACATCGTGGAAGGCCTCTGCGCGCTGCTGGAGGACCGCATCTACCTCTCGCCGCAGTTAGACGCCAAGCTGATCCGGCGCTCCACCGAGACCGAACCGCCCGAGAACGATCCGATCAACCTGCTCGGCAAGCGCGAGCTGGAAGTGCTGCGCCTGTACGTGACCGGCCTGTCGGTCAGCGAGATTGCCATGCGCCTGAACCGCAGCGTGAAAACCATCAGCGCGCAAAAGCAGAAAGGCATGCGCAAGCTGCAGCTCAGCACCGAAGCCGCGCTGTTCGACTTTGCCGTGCGCCACGGCCTGCTCGGCAGCGCAGAAGGCTGAAGCGAGGCGCACCATGGCGTTCCTCCGAACCCTCTCGGCATGCACGCGCCTGCGCTGCGGTGTGGGCGCAGGCCTGCTGGTCTGCGTGGCGGCGCTGGCGCTGCTCGGTGCGCCCGGGCATGCGCGCGCCGACGACGCAGCCCTGGCCGTCCAGCGTCTGGACCAGGTGCCCGCCGCGCTCACCGTGGGCGTGATCGGCGATTCGCTGATGCCGCTCGAAGGCCTCTCGGGCGACAAGCTCGCGGGCTTTTCCGGCGACCTGCTCATGCAACTGATCCCACAGGACCGCGTGCACGTGATCCCGCGCGTGTTCAGCCGCCGCGACGAACTCCTCAAGGCGGCCTGCGCCGGCGAAGTCGACATCGTGATGAGCGTCGTGCCGCGCGCGCAATACGACCATTGCCTGAGCTATTCCGCCCCCTACCTGGAACGCCCGACCGCCGTGGTGGCACGCACCGACAACGCCGCCGTCGCGCAGAACCCGTTCTTCGACGGCGCGCGCATCGCCGTCGAGCAAGGCTCGCCACTGGAAGACGAGCTGCCGCGCCAGTACCCCCGCATCCACCTGATCGGCACGCCCACCCCCACCGAGGCACTCGACGCAGTGATGCGCGGTGCGGCCGATGCCTATGTCGGCATCACCTATCCGACGCGCGAGCTGATGACGCTGCCGCGCTACCGTCCCCTGTCCATCGTGCAGCTGATCAACCAGCAGGTGGACGCACTGCACTTTGCCGCGCCGCGCAACCGCAGCGCACTGATCCGCTATCTCGACCGCCATCTCGCCCAGTTGCCCGAATCGACCATGCGCGACCTGCGCGCGCGCTGGATTACGCAGGGTGGCGCCGCTGCGGTGGCGCTGCCGCTGTCGCCGCACGAGCGCATGGTGCTGGCGGCGCTGCCGCCGCTGCGCTATGCAGCCGATTCGGCCTACATGCCCTACACCTTCGACGAAGAGCGCGGCGAGCTGCGTGGCATCCTGCCGGAATACCTGAGCTACCTGTCGCGCACGCTCGGCCTGCGCTTCGAGCGCGTGCCGGTGCGCGACTGGACTGACGCGCTGGTCCGCGCGCGCGCCGGCGAGATCGACATCCTGCTCGGCATGTCCAACCAGGACTACCACCCGCCCGGCTTCACCCTCAGCCACGCCATTGACGCCACGCCGATGGTGATCGTCGGTCGCAACGACGCGCTGGCGGTGGTCACGCTGGCCGAGCTCTCCGGCAAGACGGTTGCGCTGCCGCTGAGCGAGACGCTGGGCGACACGCTGCGCCAGACCGTGCCCAAGATCCGCATCGAGACCGCCAATTCCGTCAACGACGCGCTGCGCATGGTCGCCACCGGCCGGGCCGACTTCACCATCGCCAACCTGCCGGTGGTCGACGCGCTGATCCGCCATCACTACCCCGGCGAGCTGAAGGTGACGGGGCCGGCCGGCACCATCGAACGCATCGGCGTGGGCGTGTCGGCACATTATGCGACGCTGGTACCGCTGATCAACCGCGCGCTGTTCGCCATGCCCGAGGGCGAGCAGATCAGCATCCGCAACAAGTGGCTGTCGGTCAGCTATCAGCTGGGCCCAACGGCGTCGGTGCTGCTGGCGAAGTTCGGCCCGGCGGCGGCGATCGTGCTGGCCGCGCTGATGCTGCTGCTCATCAAGCACCTGCAGTTGCGCCGCGAGAACCACCAACGCCGCCGCGCCGAGACCACGCTCGCCCAGCAGCTGAGTTTCCAGCGGGCGCTGATGGAGTCGGTGCCGTTTCCGCTGGTCGCCAAGGACGCCAATCACCGCTATGTGGCGGTCAACGCCGCGTTCTGCAGCCTGTTCGACCGCCCGCGCGAGGCCGTGCTGGGGCGCACGCCCACGCAGTTGGGGCTGTACTCGGCGCACAACACGAACCACCTGATGGAGATCAACCGCCGCGCGGTGGAGATGGACGAGAGCACACGCGAAGAGATCACCATCGCCACCCCCGACGGCCAGCACCGCAACGTCCTCTACTGGGTGGAGCCGTTCCACCAGCCCGACGGCCAGCCGGGCGGCACGGTGGCGTCGCTGGTCGACATCAGCGAGATCCGCGAAGCGCAGGCGCGCGCTGAACGCCTGGAGCACCGCCTGCGCGAGGTCACGGAATCGCTGCCTGCGCTGGTGTATCAGTTCGAGATGCGCCCGGGCGCGCAGCTTGGCCGCATGACCTACGTGGCCGGTGAAGCCACGGAGACACTCGGCGTGGAGGTCGACGACGTCCTCACCTATCTGTCGACCCCGACGGTATTGATCCACGACGACGACCGCCAGCGCGTGCTCGACGCAACGCTCGACTCCGCGCGCGACCTCACACCGTTCGACGAGCGCTTCCGCCACGTCAACGACGACGGCTCGATCCGCTGGCTGCACGCTCACTCGATCCCGCACCGGGAGGCCGACGGCCGCGTGGTCTGGAACGGCTACCTGAGCGACGTGACCGCCGAGCGCGAGCAGGCCGACGCGCTGGAGGCCGCCAAGAACGCCGCCGAATCCGCCCTGCTCGCCAAGGACCGCTTCCTGGCGATGATGAGCCACGAGATCCGCACGCCCATGAACGGCGTGCTCGGCCTGGTCGAGCTGCTGCAGCAGACGCCGCTGGAGGGCGAGCAGAAGTAGATGGTGTCGCTGGTGCAGGAATCCGGCCGCGCGCTGCTGCACATCCTCGACGACATCCTCGACTACGCCAAGATCGAAGCCGGCCACCTGGCCATCACGCCCGTGCCCACCGATCTGCGCGAGCTGTTCGACGGTACGGTCGGCCTGCTGGCCAGCCGCGCGCACGAGAAGGCGCTTGCGGTGCAGGTGGACGTGGCGGCGGAGGTGCCGGCCACGGTGGCGGTGGACGGCGTGCGCGTGCGCCAGATCCTGTTCAACCTGGTGTCGAACGCGATCAAGTTCACCGACCGCGGCGGCGTGCGCCTGAAGGCTGAGTGCGTGCAGACCGGGGCGAGCACCGCCAGCCTCGCTATCCACGTGACCGACAGCGGCATCGGCATTGCGCCGGAGGTGCAGGCCACGCTGTTCGCACCGTTCGTGCAGGCCGAACGCTCGACCACGCGCCGCTACGGCGGCACCGGCCTGGGCCTGGCAATCTCGCGCCAGCTCGCCCGGCTGATGGGCGGCACGCTGGAGATGGAAAGCGCGCCGGGGGTCGGCACGACCATCACGTTGCGCCTGGAGGTGCCCGTCATCGGCGCGGCCTATCGCCTGCCGCATTTCGAGGGCGTCACCCTGCGCGTTGACGTGGCCGACAATGCTGCCCGCCACGGCTTGGAGCAGTTCGCCAACGCGGCGGGCCTGCGTGTGGTGCATGGCGGTGCGGCAACGCTCACCTTGGTGGACGAAGCGCGTGTGGCCGCGGACGATCGCCGCACCATCCGCGTGACCGGCGAGGCGATCTACCTCGGCCGCAATGCCACGCCCCCCTACCCGCGGCTGAGCACCAACCCGCTGAACTGGCGCGCATTCCTGCAGACCTGCGATGCCGCGCTCACGTCTCCGGCTCCCGTGCGCGAGACCGCGGCGACGCCGGTGCAGGCCAGCCCGCCGGCAGCGGGATCGCCCGGCGCAGCCCTCGGTGCGCACATCCTGGTGGCGGAAGATCACCCGATCAACCGCGAGCTGATCGCCAAGCAACTGCGGCTGCTGGGGTACCGCGTGACGCTGGCCGAAGATGGCGTCGCGGCGCTCGAACGCCTGCGCGAAACGGACTTCGACGCCCTGCTGACCGACTGCCACATGCCGCACATGGATGGCTTCGACCTGGCCACGCACGTTCGCAAGCACGAGACCCCCGACGGCCCACGCCTGCCCATCGTCGCGATCACGGCGACCACGCTGGCCGAGGAGCACGCCCGCTGCCGCGCGGTCGGCATGGATGCCTGCCTGCTCAAGCCGACCACGCTGGCAAGCCTGCAGGAAACCTTGTCCCGCCTGCTGCTCGCAACCACGCCGCACCCGCAAGCGGCCGCCAGCGTGGGGGCGGTCCCGCCCCCGTCCCCAATCCCCACCGACGATGGCCCCAGCTTGCGCGCCGACGACCTGCGCCGAACCTTGGGCAACGGCCCGGGGGCCAGCAACCTGATCCGCGTCTTCCTGTCTGCGCTCAACGAGGACGCCGCCCGGTTGCGCACCCTGCTTGACCCTGTGGACCGCCAAGCCCTGCGTCAATGGGCACACCGCACCGGCGGCGCCCTGGCCCTGCTGCGCAACCCCGACGTCGATGCCGAAATGACGGCCTTCAGACACACGGTGCATGACAACGCCGATGCCGACATCCGCCGGGCGGGCCAACGTGTGATGCGCCTGATCACGCGCCTGCAAGACACACTGAGTGCAGCAAAAGCCGCATCCTGACCCTACCCAATCGCGCGCAAGTCCCGGATTTGTAAGCGCATTCCGTTTCAAACGCCTGCCGCGCCGCTTTTAGAGCCGCGTCTCCAATCGACCGATTGACGCACCCAGCAGCGCCCCCTACGATGACATCGACCAATGTCACATTAAGAGGCGCTGAAACGGCGCCCACGGAGACGCCACGTGAACGCCCGGACCGACTTTCCGCGCGCCGACGCCTTTGGTTCGGCCGCACGCAGCAGCGACACCCCTGAGCTGGTCGAGATCGCCATCATCGGCACCGGCTTTGCCGGGCTAGGCATGGCGATCCAGCTCAAGCAGCACGGCATCGACGATTTCGTGGTCTTCGAGAAGGCCGACTCGGTGGGCGGCACCTGGCGCGACAACCACTACCCGGGCTGCGCGTGCGATGTGCAGTCGCATCTGTATTCGTTCTCGTTCGCGCCCAATCCGGACTGGTCGCGCATGTTCTCGCCGCAGCCGGAAATCCGCGCCTACCTGGAGCGCTGCACCGACCAGTTTGGCGTGCGCAGGCATATCCGCTTCAACCATGCGCTGGCACGCGCGGCCTTCGACGATGTCGCCGGCGTGTGGAATCTCGACATGGCCGACGGCCGCCGCTACCGGGCCCGTGCGCTGATCTCCGGCATGGGCGGCCTGAGCCGCCCGGCGTGGCCGAACATCCCCGGCATCGACACCTTCCAGGGCAAGGCCTTCCACTCGCAGCTGTGGGAGCACGACTACGACCTGCGCGGCAAGCGCGTGGCCGTGATCGGCACCGGTGCCTCGGCCATCCAGTTCGTGCCGCAGATCGCGCCCAAGGCGGGCCGGCTCGACCTGTACCAGCGCACCCCGCCGTGGATCCTGCCCAAGCCCGACCGCGAAGTGTCGCGCGCCGAGCACTGGCTGTTCCGCCACCTGCCCTTCACGCAAAAGCTGATGCGCACCGGCATCTACTGGATGCTCGAATCGCGCGTGCTGGGCTTCGTGGTCAACCCCAAGCTGATGAAGGCGGTGGAGCTGATGGCGCGCCGTCATATCAAGCGCCGCATCGCTGATCCGATCCTGCGCGACAAGGTCACGCCCGACTACACCATCGGCTGCAAGCGCGTGCTGGTCTCCAACGACTACTACCCGTCGCTCACGCGGCAGAACGTCGACGTCATCACCACCGGCGTCGCGCGCATCGAGCCGAATGCCGTGGTCACCACCGATGGCACGCGGCGCGAGGTCGATTGCCTGATCTTCGGCACCGGCTTCCACGCCACCGATCCATTCCCGCGCGGCGCCGTCCTGGGCACGGGCGGCGTCGACCTGGTCGATGCCTGGGGCGGCGGGGCCGAAGCCTACCTGGGCACCACGGTGGCGGGCTTTCCGAATTTCTTCATGGTGGTGGGCCCGAACACGGGGCTTGGCCACTCGTCGATGGTGTTCATGATCGAGTCGCAGGTGGCGTATGTGGTGGACGCGCTCAAGTCGATGCGCGCGCATCGCGTGGCGGCCATCGACGTGCGCCCGGATGTGCAGCGCCGCTTCAACGATGGCCTGCAGAAACGGCTGGCCCACGCGATCTGGTCCGAAGGCGGCTGCGTGAGCTGGTACCTCGATCCGAAGACCGGCAAGAACACCACGCTGTGGCCGGGCTTCACTTGGCAGTTCCGGCGCGCCACCGCGCATTTCCGGTTGGCCGACTATCGCACCCGTGCGCTGCCCGCGCCCAAAGGCACGCCGCGGCGCGTGCCAGCGCGCACCGTGCCCGCCACACAGAACACCACCGCCGAAGAAGCGCTCGACCGCGTCTGACGCATACCCAACCCAGAACGGGGCCGTGCCGGCGCGACCTGCCCCCTTTCCACCACGCGCCGGCCCACAGGAGACCACGTCATGAAGTCGTTCAACAACCAGGTTGCCGCCATCACCGGTGCCGCGTCGGGCATCGGCCGCGCGCTGGCGCTGGCCCTGGCACGCGAGGGCTGCCACCTGACGCTGGCGGATCGCAACGAGGCCGCGCTTGCGCAGACCGTGCAGCTCGTCCGCGCGCATGAAGGCGAGCGCATCCGCATCACCACCCACGCCGTGGACGTGGCCGACCGCGCGGCCGTCTACCGCTGGGCCGAAGAAGCCGCCACCGCGCACGGCAAGGTCAACCTGATCTTCAACAACGCCGGCGTGGCGCTATCTAGCACGATCGAAGGCATGGACGACGACGAGCTGGCCTGGATCATGAACATCAACTTCTGGGGCGTCGTGCACGGCACCAAGGCTTTCCTGCCGCTGCTCAAAGCCACCGGCGAGGGGCACGTGGTCAACACGTCGAGCATCTTCGGCGTCTTCGCGCAGCCCGGCATGGCCGCCTACAACGCCAGCAAATACGCGGTGCGCGGCTACACCGACGCGCTGCGCCAGGAGCTGGACCTGATGGACTGCGGCGTGTCGGCCACCTGCGTACACCCGGGCGGCATCAAGACCAACATCGCCAAGTCCAGCCGCATGTCGCCGAGCATGAACGGCTTCCTGGTCCGCGACGAGCAGCAAGGCAAGGACGAGTTCGAGAAGTTTTTCATCACCCGCCCCGAGAAGGCGGCAAGCGTGATCCTGGACGGCGTACGCAAGAACAAGCGCCGCGTGCTGATCGGCCCGGATGCCTATGCCGCCGACGCGATGGCGCGCATCCTGCCTGCCGCCTACCAGGCGCTGGTCGTGTTCAAGGCGCGCCGCACACGCAAGAAGAACCTGCGCGACGAGGCCGCGCCGGCTACCGCCCGCGCCAAGTAGAGACCGGCCGATGAAGACCACCGCATCGACTCCGCCGCTCGGCAACGCCTCGGGCGAGGTCTACGCCAGCCCCCGGCGCGCCACGCTGCTCGACGCCGCGCGTGCCATGCTCAGCCCCGGCCGCCTCGGCCTGCGCAGCATCCCGCGCGACGTGCTGATCGCGCGCTACGCCAAGCCGCAGTCGCGCTACCTGCCGCTGATGGGTACGCGCGTGCACTACACCGATGAAGGTCCCGCCAACGCGGAAGGCACGCTGCTGCTGATCCACGGTGTCTGCGCGTCGCTGCACACGTGGGACGGCGTGCTGCCGCAGCTCACGCGGCGTTGGCGCGTGATCCGGCTGGACCTGCCGCCGTTCGGGATCACCGGGCCACTGCGCGACGCGCACGGCCGCCCGCGCACCGCAGAGCTGCCGCTGTACCGCGACTTCATCGACGCCTTTATCGATTCGCTCGGCCTGACCCAGCTCTCGCTCGTCGGCAACTCGCTGGGCGGCATGGTGGCGTGGGACTACGCCGCACGCCACCCGGAGCGCATCGAGAAACTCGTGCTGATCGACTCCGCCGGCTTCCCGATGAAGCTGCCGGTCTACCTCGACCTGTTCAATCACCTGCCGGTGCGACTGACCACGCCGTGGCTGCTGCCCGAAGGCATTGTGCGCGCCGCCACGCGCGACGTGTACGGCGACCCGGCCCGCGTGTCGGCGCCGACCCTGCGTCGCTATACCGAGTTCTTCTACGCCGACGGCGCCCGCTCCGCCTTCGGCAAGATGGTGTCGAAGTTCGATTTCGACAGCGTCGATACCAGCGTGCTGGCCGCCATCCGCGTGCCGACGCTGATCCTGTGGGGACAGCGCGACCGGTGGATCCCGCCCGCGCACGCCGGCGAATTCGCCCGCCGCATCCCTCACGCGACGCTACGCATGTATCCGGCGCTCGGCCATATCCCGATGGAGGAGGACCCCGTGCGCGTGGGCACCGACCTCTGCGCCTTCCTTGAACAAGCGCAGGGACAAGGACAAGGCCGCACCCCCGCCACTCACCCCGAGACCGCTCTCCAGGAGACCCGCCCATGATGCCAGTCCGCCGCGACGTGCATCCTCACCTGCCAGCCGACCGCATCAGCAACTGGCACGAACGAGGCAACCACGTCACCCACTTCCTCAACGCGCTGTCGATCTTCTTCCCGACAGGCGAGCGCTTCTTCATGGACAGCGTGCGCAACTACCGCCACCTGGTGACCGACCCGGAACTGAAGCAGGCCGTGGCCGGCTTCATCGGCCAGGAAGCCATGCACACGCGCGAGCACGTGCTGTACAACGACCTGCTCGACCGCGCCGGCCTGCCCGCCAACCGGATCGACCGCTTCGTCGGCAAGTTCCTGAACGTGCTGCGCAAATACACGCCCAAGTCGCACCAGCTGGCGGTGACGGTGGCGCTGGAGCACTACACGGCCATGCTGGCCAACCAGGTGCTGGCGCATGACGACGGCCTCGGGCGCAACTCCCAGCACGGTTACCGTCAGGTCTGGATGTGGCACGCCATGGAAGAGACCGAGCACAAGGCGGTCAGCTACGACGTGTGGAACCTCGCCATCAAGCCGGGCCTGCGCCGCTACATCCTGCGCACGTCGGTCATGCTGCTGACCACGGTCTCGTTCTGGGCGATGGTGTTCTACGTGCACCTGCGGCTGATCTTTGCCGACCGCACCTGCGAACACAAATTCCTCGGGCTGGGCAAAGCGTTCCACTTCCTGTGGATCCACCCGGCGCCGCTGCGCAAGATCATTCCGGAGTTCCTGGATTACTTCCGGCCGTCGTTCCACCCGTGGGACGAGGACAACCGCGCGGCGCTGGAGCGCCTGCCCAAGCTGATCTCGGAAATCGAGGCCTATGCCGCTGCCAACGGCGAGGCACCGTCACCGTCGATCCGCCGCAAGCTGTCATCGGCTGGCGCGGCTGGATCGTAGTCCGGTCGCAGGCAACGTAGAAATAGATGAGGCGCGCCCCACGCAGGGCGCGCCAGGAGACAACGTCTTAAGACTTCGACGCGGGCGGCTCGCGTGACCCGTTCGGCGCCGGCGGTTCGTGCAGATGCTCAAGGACCTGTGCCACGCGGTCGCCGAGGTACTTGTTGGCGGCAATCTCGAGCGCGCGCATCAGTTCGGCCTCGACCGCCACCAGCGCCAGCGGCCGGATGCGCCAGATCACGTCGACCAGGCGCGGCACGTCCTCGACCGGCGGCAGCTGGCCTTCGCCATATCTGTCGAGCTCGCGCACGACCATGGCGACGAGGTCATCGGCCACCGCCTGGGCATGCGGCCGCGCACGCTCGATGATGTCGAGCACGTCGACCAGCGGGAAACCGGCGCGCGCCATCTGCGAGCCCGCCATCAGCGCCTTCGGGTTGCGGGCCAGGTAGCCGAGGCCGTCGGGCTCCAGCAGGCCGAGTGCGATGGCGCGGGCCAGCGCCTGGCGAGACATGGATCGCCCGAATAGCTTGGCGAGCGCGAGCAGCGAAAAATGCTTGGGCGCCTCTTCCGACCATGGGCTGCTGATGGCGGATTCGAGCCCGAGGATGGAGCGCAGATCGTGGCCCTCGACGATGGCCTTGAGCAGTTCCTGGATGTTGGCGAGCGTGTAGCCGCGCGCCAGCAGGTGGTTGATCAGCTTGAGCCGCCCCAGG
This sequence comes from uncultured Ralstonia sp., assembly GCA_913056305.1. Taxonomy (GTDB): domain Bacteria; phylum Pseudomonadota; class Gammaproteobacteria; order Burkholderiales; family Burkholderiaceae; genus Ralstonia. Next base: position 24,097 of record CAJXMR010000023.1, on the reverse strand, counting down.
TGCGCCTGCGTGTAGATGCCCACGCGGCCGCGCCGCTCGGGCGGGTCGAGCAGGCCGCGGTCCTGGTACGAGCGGACGTTGCGGACGGTGGTCTCAGCCGCACGCGCGAGCTCATCGATGGTGAACTCGCGCACGGGCATACCGGGCGCACTGGGCGGTTGGGCTGGCGGACCGGCATCGCCGGTTGGTTTGCGGGCAGGCATGCAAAAAATTCTACACGAGCGCGGCAACACGACCGCGCCAAGTCGCCGGGTGGTTTCCGGCCCTCTCACGACGAGGAGACCGTCGATGTGGGACTTGAGGTTGCATCAACGTGGGTGGGCCGTCCGCGCAGCGGGCATCCTGTGTGCGGCGCTGTCGCTGCAGAGCTGCGCGAGCGCCGGTGATGGCGCCTCCGGCGGCATCGAGGCGGCCAAGGCCAGGCAGCTCGAGGAGGCCCGCCATCAGGCGCGCGCGCCATTCTCGGTGGGCGGCATCGGCACGCGCGAGGTGCGCCCCACCACGCTGCGCGACTCCGGCCAGCCGGATGCCATCTCCTACCTGCGCCACGTCGATTTCCGCTTCGACGGCGGCGTCGGCTTCCTGGTCGACCAGCTCGCGCTGCGCATGGTGCCGCGCCAGCCCGGCGACCCGATCTGGCTTGACGACGTGTCCTCCTACGCGCTGCAGCCCGTGTCCGGCACCGTGCGCGTGAGCGCCGACAGCATGGCAGCGCTGTTCAACACCGTCGTCTTCGCGCGCGGGCCGGGCAGCGAGCCGCCCTTGCGGCGCTTCACCTTCGCGCTCGACGACGGCACGCTGACCATGCGCGCCGAGATGCGCCGCCGCGGCGCCTGGGTGCCGATCGAGCTACGCGGCCCGCTCGTCTTGCGTGACCCGCAGACCATCGTTTTCCGCCCCAACGTGGTCAAGGTGCGCAACCAGGATGCCGGCGCGCTGATGGGCGCGGCGCATATCGAACTGGCCGACCTGCTGCCGGTGTCCACGCCAGCGGTGCAGCTCGCCGGCAGCGAGATCGTCATGCAGGTGCCCAAGCTGTTCCCACCGCCGGCGCTCGACCTGAAGCTGTCCGCCATCCGCGTCGCGCGCGACGGGCTGGTCATGCAGATCGGCGACGGCGCTCCGCAGATGCCGCCGCTGGCCAATGCAGCTGACGCACAGCGCCCGTACATCCTCTTTCGCGGCGGCGACATCCGCTTCATGCGCTCGATGCCGATGAATGCGCGCATCGACATCGTCGTTGCCGATCCGTCGCAGCCGTTCATGTTCAACCTGTACCGCTATCGCGAACAGTTGAGCGCCGGCTCGCTGCGCTTCTCGACCGACGGCGGCATCCGCGTGCTGATGCCCTCGTTCGACACGCTTGCCGCGCGCCCTGCCAAGACCACCGTGCAACTCGCCAAGAGGACCGCGCCATGATCGCCCCCGCCCTTGCCCTCGCCGCTTTCTCGTTGCGCCTCGCGCTGCTGACGCTCGGCCTGGCCGGCCTGCTGGCCAGCGCCTTGTGCCGCGCCGCCGAACCGCCCATGGCCGCCGTGCAACGCAAAGACCTGGCCAGCGTACGCCAACAATGGAGCCAGCGCTGCGAGCCGACCGCTGGCGGCACGCGCGTCGCAGGCGACCAGCATGCCGCCGTACGCGACTCCCGCAGCGCGCCGCCCGTGGTGCAGATGCGCAACGTCGATTTCCGCATCACCGGCGACATCGGCTTCCACGTGCATCAGCTCACCGCGCAACTGGTGCCCCACACGCCCGGCCAGCCCGTCGACATGGACGACCCGAGCCAGTTCGACATCCGCATCCTGGGTGGCGAGGTGACGGTGCCCAAGGCCTCGCTCGATGCGCTATTCAACACCTACCTGCTGGACTACGCACCGCGCTCGCTCAATGCGCTGTCGCTCACGCCCGGTGACGGGGTGCTCGACGTGGCGGGCGGGCTCAAACTGCGCAACCACTTCCCGGGCGTGTGGCTGCCCTTCGGCATGCGCGGCACGCTGGCGCTCAAGGAGTCGCGCTACCTCGTCTACACGCCCACCGACCTGGGCGTAATGGGGGTCCAGACGCTGGGGCTGCTCAAATCGATGGGGCTGCAGCTGGCGGGGCTGGCCCCGCTCGATCGCAGCGGCGCCAAGCTCGACGGCGACACCATGGTGCTGGACCAGACCACCGTGTTTCCGCCGCCACGGCTCACGGGCGAGATGAAGACGGCCCGCGTGACGCCGGACGGGCTGGTGCTCGGCTTCGGCCCAGCCGCGCCGATGTGCGCCCCGGCGCCGACCACCGCCGCCAGCCGCATCTGGATCCAGTCGGGCGACCTGAAGATGTACAACGTGCTGGTGACCAACAGCCGCGTGCTGGTCACCGACTCGTCCACGCGCGAGCCGCTACGTTTCGACCTCTACCACTACCGCGAAGCGGCCGCGCGCGGCACCACGCGCATGGACATGGACGGCACCCTGCGCGTCGATCTGGCCCCTGCGCCGGCGGTGCAATAGCCGATACGGCGCCTTATTTCCTGCAGACCGCGCGCAGGATCGCCTCGCCCTCGGAATTGGGCACGACCGCCTCCCAGCGCGGCCCGTCGATGGTCTTGGCCAGCACGGTGCCATGCTGGCTGTCCTCGATCCGCGCGCTGACGGGCAGGATGCGCGCGTTCTTGCAGTCGTACACCGAGGTGCGCGCGTCGTACTGGTACGCCTTGCCGTTCGACAGCTGGCGCGGCGCATCGTAGGCATCGCGCGAGGTGGCGCGCACAGTGCCGTCGGCGCTGCGTTCGAGAGAGTCCTGATCCAGATAGAGCGTGCCGCCGCTGTTGGCCAGCGGGGCGAGCTTTACCCAGTTGTCGGCGGCTTGCGCCGTGGGCGCTGCAACCAGCAGCATTGCGGCCAGGCAGCTGGCCGCCGTGAGTCGTTCATGTCGCATGGGCAACCTCCGTTTGCGTCATCTGGCGCGCGGCGGCTGCGCCGCGCGTCGCACCTCATCCATGGCATAGCAAGCCACGTACCGCACCGTCGTCGCGCGCGAGCGCCAGCAACAAAAAAGCCCGCACACGGCGGGCTTTCCTGGGAGGCGAAGACGACTTACTTGGCGGCAGCGGCCATGTAGTCGACAGCGGCCTTCACGTCGTCGTCGGAGCCGGCATAGGTGCCCTTGGGCGGCATGGCGTTCTTGCCGTGCAGCGCGCTGTTGTACAGCGCAGTCTTGCCGGTTGCGATGCGCGGGGCCCAGGCAGCCTTGTCGCCAAACTTGGGCGCGCCGGCCACACCGGCGCCATGGCACATCTGGCAGGTCGAGTCGTAGACCTTCTTGCCGACGTCGCCGGTGGAGGCCTGCGGCGCGGCGGCTGCGGCCGGAGCAGCGGCGGCAGGTGCGGCCGCTGCCGGAGCGGCCGGCGCTGCGGCTTCCGTTGCCGATGCCGCCGGGGCGGCCGCACCACCCGCCGGCGCAGCCGGTTCCTGGAACTTGGCGCCGCCCGAGTTGGCCATGTAGACGATGGCGCGTTCGAGTTCGTAGTCGCTTACGTCGTCGGGCGAGGTGCCGCCGCGTGCGGGCATGCCGCCCTTGCCGGCCAGTGCCACCTTGGTCAGGCCATCCAGCCCCTGCGGCAGACGCGGGCCCCAGCTGGCGGCATCGCCAAACTTGGGCGCACCGGCAATGCCGGCGGCGTGGCAGGTCGCGCAAACTTCCTTGTAGAGCTGCTCGCCGGTCTTGAAGACGCGCGGCGCATTCGCGTCCTTCAGTTCGAGATGCGCGACCGGCTTGATGCGATCGTTGACGGCCTCTTCCGACATGCCGGAGCTACCCGCGCCTTCCTTGACGCCCAGCCCGACATAGTTGGCCAGCAGGATGATGATGAGAATGGGAACGGCAAAGGCAAAGGCAGCGACCACCGCGATGATCAGCTGCTTGGGGGTCTTGATCAGGGGCTCGTGTTCGTCGTGTTGCGCGTCGCTCATGCTCAACTCTCAGGAGGGTGGAATCGCTCAGGGCGGCCGCCTGAGCGCCACCGGCTGCAATCACGAGCATCGCCGGCAGTGCGTGGGGGCCGCAACGAGGGCAGGATGACCGTGCGATGCCGCCACATGGGCCCGAACAGACCTGTCCCCGTATTTTCTTGACAAATGACGGGCGATTATAGCCGTAATGCCCTGCCGTTTGACACGCGGGTCTGCCCGTAGCGTCACTTTTCGACGCAGGTCAAAAGCATGTCAGAACGGCCGCTGTCTTGGGACGCGATGGACGGTTGCGGGCAAACACGCTATCCTATGCGACTTCTTTTCGGCACGTCCTGTGCCGACGTGCGCCCGTAGCTCAATGGATAGAGTACTGCCCTCCGAAGGCAGGGGTTGCTGGTTCGATCCCAGCCGGGCGCGCCACTTGGGCTTGAGCATTGTTGCCGATGCCTGAGACCACCAATCCCACGGTACCGAGTACTGCCATCGTTGCGATGGATGCTGCGGCGTGCGCCATCGTCGTAAGGAACTTGCGACCCGTCTCACTGCGCTCTGCTTCGATGGCGGCGATTCGGTAGCATAGGTCGCTCGGGTACCCGAGGGCCATTCCAACCTTGACCGTTGCGGCCGGCGTCATTCCGCCTCGCTTCTTCCAGTGGCTTACGGTCGTCTGGTCAACGTCGCATAGCTCTTGGATGCGCTTCTGGCCAGCCGGCTTATTGGCTTCAACAAATTCATTGAAGAAATCAATCGATGTTTTCATGGTCGGCCTTAGTGATTGCCTTGACATGACATATCGCCATGCATACTATCTTTCACATGACATATCGCCATGTTGGCAAGTTGTCATGTAGCTGAACTCTACACCATCCCGGCATCCGCAAGGACCGGCAAATTGATAGGAGCAGTGCCATGCAGAAGAACCGCGTTGTTGTCGACATCCACGCCATCACCGTCCGTGAAGGCACATCGAAGAAGAACGGGCAGCCGTACCACATGGAAGAGTGCGCGTGCATGACGACCACTGAGTACACGACATCTGATGGTCAGGTCATGAGCGAGACGATGCCCGGCATGGTGATGCTGCCGAAGCATCTGAACGGCAAGGTTCGCCCGGGTAAGTTCGAAGCGACGATTGGCCTTGGTCAGTTCGAAGGCAAGTTGACGTTGCGCGTGGTCGATCTGGTTCCCGTTGAGCAGCAGGTTCGTCCGCCCGCGAACGCACCGAAGGCGCAGGCTGCTGCGCTGTAATCGAGAGTCCGCTGCGGCGGGCTTTTTCAGTTAACGGGGGATGCGATGCGCGATCACAGGCAGCTTGACCTTTTCGGCGGTGCTGGCCATCGGCACGGTGCGCAGATTCGTCGCGTGGTGCTTGCGCTGGTCGCTTCGATCGAAGCGTGTTGGAACAAGCCTGCGGCGCAGCGCCTTCGCGTTCTTCACTGCAACGCAGTGGGCATCAAGCGTATTCGGAGGTCGTGATGCTGCTCCCCTTTCTCTCCTACATCGGCTGCCGTTGGGCAGCGCGCCGTTTGGATCGCAAGCGCTTCGCTGGCCCGTATATGACCGCCGCCAAGCGTTCGCGACGCCTGCGTGCTCTTGCCGATTGGCTTCGTCTCTAAGTTCCCTGGTCGTCGCGGTGAGCAACGCGGCGGCTTTTCTCAACCTCTCGATATGGAGGAAACCATGCTCAAGAAAATCGCTGTTGGTCTGGCTTCGCTGGGCGGTGCTGTTGCCGCGAATGCTGCCGTCGATCCGTCCGTTACCACGGCCCTGACCGGCGCTGGTACGGATGCCGCAACCGTGGGCGCTGCGGTGCTCGTGGTGATCGTCGGCATCTTCGCGTTCAAGATGTTGCGCAAGGCGCTGTAATGGCCTCGGGGGCGCTGGTTGGCGCTCGTTGCTTCTCCTCCAACGCGGAAGCGACGGACGCGGTGTATAGCGCGGCCCCGATCGGTCAAAGCGTGGGACAGACGACCTACGTATCGGAGTTTGTGCAGTCCTCCGGTGCGTGGGTCGTTCGTCGTTCTGTTATCGCGCAAGACGGCGCTGTGACGCAGTTGGCGGATGCTGCCGCGCCTTCGCTGTCGTTCCCGGTGTGCGACACGACTGCGCAGTTCACGGACGGCATGACCGTTGGCTGGGGCGTTGTGGCGGCGATGGTGGCCGCGTGGGCGGTGGTGGCGTTGCGTAGGGGGCTGTGATGCTCGCAACTGATTTCTGGACCTGGGCAGGGTTCTTGGCGGTGGTCCTTCCGGCCGCCGTTATTTTTTTCTCGAGCGGTGGGGGTGAGTGATGCGGTTGATGCTCGCTGTATTTGCGTTAGTGGTGACGTTTAATAGCGCGTTTGCTTCGACGATTCCGGTCTACCCGGTGCCGCCGATCGGCACGGTTTCGGGCGGTTGGGCTACGGTTGGTGCGACCACGATCAACGGTGGGGCGGCAGCTGTGGAGATGGAGGCTCGCGTCGCTGGTGTTGTTGCGAAGATTCCGGCGACTGCGCGGCTCGGTTCGACTGCGGCGAGCGTTGGGCTGGCGGCGATCCGCTTGAATCCCGTTGGCCTTGCGACCAGCGCCATCCTGCAATACCTGTTGCAGGCTGGGATTCAGCAGTGCTTGCAGCCTGGTGGGTGGTGTGCTCCTGCTACCAGTCCGCATGCGAGTGATCCGGGCTTTGACGGTTTTCAGTACTTGGTCGACAACGGGAATGGGGTTGGAGATAGTCCCGGTGCTGCTGTGACCTCGGCGGGCTATACGTTCGTTGGTATCGTTGGCCCGTGTTCTGGTGGTGGCTGTGTGTATGTCTCGGTGAAGAATCCAGCCGCGCCTCAATACGGCACCTATACGGTGACGGTGTTTCAGGGTGGCTGTGTGGCTGGCTACGTGTATTCCTCTGGTACGGGTACGTGCGGGCCTAACCCTAATGCACCCGCGACGCAGGCCGCGAATGACGCCAATTGGAACAAGGCGTTGATCTATCCGATGCCCGACCAGGTGGCGACTGATCTGTCGGCGGCGAAGGTGCCGTTGCCTGTCACGTTAGCGCCCTCTCCTACGCCGATCACGATCAACTTGAGTGACCCATATGTGGACCCTATCACGGGGAAGCGCTATCGCGATGTGGCTGTCGTCACGCCTAATGCAGATGGCAAGACGGCGACGCTCAACGTGGTTAAACAGGAGGTCGATGCCAACGGCAATACCGCCACGCAGACCAACGCGAGCGGGGTGGTGGTCAATACGGCCCCTGAGAAGCAGGACGACCCGTGTACAGGGCACGAAACGCGCATGGGCTGTGCCGAGGAGGGGCAGATTCCCGATGCGCCCGACCTGAAGGAACAGCAGATCAATGTTGCGATTACGCCTGATGGTGGTTGGGGGCCGGATAACGCGTCCTGTCCAGCTGATGTTCCGTTTACGGTGATGGGCCGTAGCTTCGCGATCAGTTGGGCGCCGGTGTGTAGCTTCGGTTCGATGATTCGCCCCTTGGTGATCGCTATGGGGTGGCTGGCGGCTGCGTTCATCGTGGTCGGCGCAAAGCAAGGCGGGGGTGAGTGATGCCGATTGCTGCTTTTCTGATGGCCCTGATTGGGCCGCTTGCCCGCCAGTTGCTGGTCTCTATCGGTATCGGGTTGGTTACGTTTGTCGGGCTCGATGCGGCGGTCGGTGCCGCGTTTTCCGCCGCTAAGGGCTCGCTCGGTGGGCTGACTGGCTCGGTTGCTTCGGTGTTGGCGATCTCGGGATTTTTCACGGCGCTGAGCGTGATTGCGGGCGGTATCGTCGCGCGCATTTCGCTGATGACGTTGAAGCGGTTCGGGAGGGTCACGGGATGAGTGCGACGCAACCTATCACGCTGATTACCGCTACGCCTGGCGGTGGCAAGACCGCGTTGGCGGTACAGATGATGGCTGAGGCGGTGAAGCAAGGCCGACCGCTGTTCATGCAGGGCATTCCGGAGTTGCGTTTGCCCTATATCCCGCTTCCGCCGGTTGCGGAATGGACGGAGATGCGTGTCGATCCTGAGGACCCCGATCAGCGTTCGCTGCCCTACTTCACGTTTCCTGAGAAGTCGCTCATCGTCATCGATGAGGCGCAGCGCATCTTTCGTGTGCGGTCGGCGGCTAGCAACGTGCCGAATCACGTCGCCGCGTTTGAGACGGTGCGGCATACGGGTGTCACGTTTCTGCTGATCACGCAGTCACCGGGCTTTCTCGATTCGCACATTCGCAAGCTGGTGGGTCAGCATGTTCACTTGCGCGATGTCGGTTTGCTCGGGCGCTGGTGGTACGAATGGCCAGAGGTCGGCAATCCCGAGGCCTTCAAGTCCGCGCCGATCAAAAAGAAGTGGTCGCTGCCGAAATCGTCATTCGGGCTGTACAAGTCCGCCAGCCTGCATATCAAGCGCAAGTACAGCATCCCGCCTGCGATGGTTGTGATGATTGGCGCGATCATGCTTGCGGTGCTGGCGATCTGGCGCGTCTATCACCAGGTCGAAAAGAAGGTGCATCCCGATGCTGACGTTTCTGCAAAGGCTGGCGCGCCGGGCGCGGCCAGCGCTCCTGTGGCTTCTTCTGCTGCTACCGGTGTTCGCTCTGCTGATCCAGCGGAGCAGCTTGCGGCCTTTTTTCCAGTGGTGCCGGGTCATCCTGAGAGTGCTCCTGCATATAGCGCGCTGAGAGAGGTCAAGGCGATGCCGCGTGTTGTTGGCGCGGTGTGCATGGGCGATAGGTGCCGTGCGTATACGCAACAGGGCACCGATTCGGGCCTCGATCAAATGCAGTCGCGTCAGTGGCTTGCGAATCGGCCGTTCGATCCGTATCAGGAAGTCGCGCCGGTGGCGTCTGCGGATGCGGCGCGCGATCAAGTTCTAGCGTCTGGAGTCGATTCGTCGCGTGAGCCGGTGCCAGCAGCGGCGGTTGTGCGTGATGGTGCTGCGGAGTGGTCCGGTTATGGTGGTGACGGGTTGATTCGTCATCCGAAGCCGGTGCAGTCCATCGCGCGTAATTAGCGCTTTCGTAGTGCTGTTGATCGCAGCAGGCCTTGCATTAGATGCCCGTCGTAGTCCATCACGCGGGCAACTAGAGCGCGGAACGTGCGGCAGACGAATTGCTTGCCATCGGGGCGAGTCCAGATGAAGTGCGAGGCGGCGCGGATGAGGCGGCGGATCGGCAGGCGTAGCGTGAGTTGCTGCCACGGGCGGAACGGAAGCTTGCCGCGCTTGATGGTGCGACGGCGCGGCAGTGCAAACCACAGAGGCATGGTGCAGAGGCCGCCGATCAGGGTGAAGGAAAGCTGTTCCATGGTTTTGCCTTTCAAAGTTACCGGGCCGCTAGATTCTGAGTCCCGGCGTCTTTCTCTCGGTGAGCCTGCGAGGGCTGCTGTTGTCACCGTTCCGCTGAGTTCGTCGTCCCGCGAACATGAGAGCGGCGGCTCTGTGGGACGTGGAATAAATGGAGGGGACCCGCCTCCGTTTGTTTGGAGGTGGGGAGGTAGCCGTTTATGCCGCGAAAGCCCACAGAGCCGACGCTATGTTCGCGAAAGGGACGACGAACTTAGCGGAACGGTGACAACCCTGCTGGGCGAGCTGAGAGGCCGCGCGGCGAGCGCCTCTAGGCCGAAGGCCTCAATCTGGTCTTTGGATGCGTCGGGCGGGCCGTTAGCGCGTTTTGTAGAGGTGGGTGGTAGGTGGGGATGGGCAGACGCTTCGCGCGACACGCGTGACGGAGCGCAGCGACGGCAGGCGGGGCGCGCGAAGCGCGCCCCTAGACTTGAATCACTAACACTTGAGAACCGAGCCAGCAAATACAAGGCTCTGCGGGTAGTGGACCAACATTGAAGGGTCCAAAAAAGAAAGCCCCGGCGAGGTCTGCAAACCTCCCAGGGCGTGTGCACAACCGGAAACGTTCAGGCATCGGTCATGCTGCAAACCACAATAGCACAAAGCTATGACAATCGTCAGTTCCATTTGTCGGCAGAGCAACTGCAACAAATGGGCGTCAAGGATTCCGACCTTTCGGCCCTCGCGTATCAACAACGCAAGCGTGATTTGCGTGAACAGGCGGGCTTTGGCGAAGAGTCCATCCGTGATGACATCATCGTCCGTGTGCGGCGCTGGCCGGATGGGCAACGCGAGGTAGTCGGCTATCCGGTTCGTCGTCACTACGGCAACCCGTTTGAAGGGAAATTCGGCATCGTCGTGCCGAAGCCGAAATCGGAGCGTGGCAAGTCAGAGGATCAGGAAAAGTCGATGGCGAGCGCTATGCAGCGTGCGCGGCGCAAGGTGCGCGAGTTGGCTAAAACCGCTCGTCTCGATCATCTGCTGACGTTGACGTATCGCGGCCTCATGGCTGATCGTGAGCGCGCTGCGAGGGACTGGAAAGCCTTCGTGCGTCGCGTTCGCAAAGACTCCCGGCTGGTGCGCGAGGGCGATGCGTTTCACTTCGTTGCCGTGATCGAACACCACAAGAGCGGAGGCATCCATATCCATGTCGGCGTGCGCGGTTGGCGTGATGCGATTGCGCTACGCGACGCATGGCATGCGGTGGTCGGCAAGGGTAACGGCAACGTCGATATTCAGGGGCCGAAGAGCAAGGGCCGTAGGCGCATTGTGGGTGTCCATCGCGTTGCTGCGTACCTGAGCAAGTACATCACCAAAGGAACGCAGCACAAGCTCAATGAGCGGCGTTACTGGTCATCCAAGGGTATCGAGATTCCGGAGCGGGAGACCATTGGGCAGTTTCGCTCTGAGGATGATGAAGGCTCGTTTCGCGCTGGCATGGATGCGACGATGCGCTATCTGGTGGAGAGCGGCGCGAATTGGCAGGGGATGAGCACCTACGTGTCGCATGGTCGTAAGTGCTTCTGGTTCTCGCTGGCGGAGGATGGCTTTGAGCTTGACCCTCCGGAGGTGATTGACGACGATGATCCGCCGTCTTTGCATTAGCAGTGCAGTTGGTTCATCTGGCTGCGGATGCCGTTCATCTGTTCTCGCCACGGACTAGTTTGTTGATACGTCAGCGGCATTCGCTGGATGCTGAGCAGGTTGCTGCGTAGCTGATTGCACTGTGTGTTTGTCGCATTGGTCTGCGCCTGTAGTGCGCTTTGTTCAGCGGCAATGTCGCGGTCACGCTGGGCCATACGTGCATCCCACTGACGTGCTAGCTCTGCGTTCGGGTCAACGTGCTGCGATGGTGGTTGTGTTTGCGCTGGCGGTTCTGGTTGGGTGGTGATGATGCGGACAGGCTCGGGGCACGGCGTTTTGGAGTACGTTGTTTGGCCGTGGTCCTCGCACTTGTAAAGCACGATTTCTGGTTGCGGTTGTCGAACCGGTTGTGCCGGTCGCTGCGGGGTGTTTTCGACGATAGGCGGCGCGGGCTGAATTGGTGCGCTCGGGGCCGGTACCTTGAAGCTCATGATGTATCTGACGCCGATGTACACCGCAAGAAAGAACGTGGCCCAGCACGCCAGCGTTAGCGTCCAGTGCATGCCGGGTTTCTTGGGTGTGGGCGTGTTCGGCTTGCCGTACCAGCGGTTGTATTCCCTTTGCCAGTCAGGATTGATTGGCTTCTGTTTTTTACGGTCGTGGTACCAATTGCGATCTTCTACCCCCATGTTTCTCCCCTGCCGTGGCGGCCTGTTAATTGCAGCGGTAAACTACACCAAAGATAATGCAGCAGGCGGGGAGTATGACGTTTGAGGATGTCATTGGCATCTATATGTCGTCGGTCGTGCATCGTAGTAGACAACGCGATTATTATTCGCTTCAGCGATTACAACCCCACTTTGGTGGGATGCTGATAGTTGATCTAAAGCGGGCGCACGTGCGCGCTTACGTCGAGCGTCGTGTTGTGGATGGCGTCAAGCCTGCCACCGTGAATCGTGAGCTGAAGCTGTTGTCGGCGGCGATCAACTACGTGCGTATCGAGCATGATCGCCCTGATCTCGCCAATCCCGCGCTACGCCTTGGTATTGGCGAATCAGAGGGTCGTGTACGCTGGATTTCTACGGTAGAGGCGTCGGCATTATGTGAGGCTGCTGAACGTTACGCACGTCGCCCTCACCTTCCCGCGTTCATTCGACTAGCACTGAATACAGGATGCCGGAAATCAGAGTTAATTAAACTGGAATGGGCGCGAGTCAGCCTGGATCGACGGCTGTTGACGCTACACGCGGAGCACACAAAGTCCGGGCGGCGGCGGTCGGTTCCGCTCAATGATGCTGCCGTCGATGCATTGCGGGATCTGTTGGCGTGGCGTGGCAGCCATGCGCCGGGCAGTCCGTGGGTTTTCGCCACCCAGGATGGGCGGCGGATCACAACGTTTCAGACGGGGTTTTCGGCGGCGTGCCGGAGGGCGGGGATCGTGGATTTCCGTATCCACGATATGCGGCATACCTGCGCTAGTTGGCTTGTGATGGCAGGTACGCCGTTGCAGACGGTTAGAGATTTGCTAGGGCACTCGTCGGTGACGGTAACAGAGCGCTATGCGCATCTTGCACCAGAGCAGTTACGCGGCGCAGTGCAGCGGATACTGCCATTCTGAGTCGTCGTCGGCGCAGAGAGTACTGCCCTCCGAAGGCAGGGGTTGCTGGTTCGATCCCAGCCGGGCGCGCCACCCTCACATGGCTAGGCCGTAGCGTTGCCTGCGGCCGTCAGCACCGCCAGATTCCCTTCCCCAAACCCGTGGTGCCCGCGCCGCTGGACGATCTCAAAAAAGATCTCGCCCGGATGCCGCCTGACGAAGGTCTGCAGGAACAGCTTGGGCACGCCGTCCAGGATCTCCCCGTCGACGAGGATGCCGTAGCGCTGCAGCGCGTCGAGGTCCAGCCCGTGGCCGGGCAGGCGCGCGTCGACGGTGTCGTAATAGCGCGGCGGCGGCTCGACGAAGATGAGGCCGTTGGCGGCCAGCGCGGCGGCCGTGCGCAGGATGTCGTCGGTGGCCAGCGCGATGTGCTGCACGCCCTCGCCGGGGTGGTCGGGCAGGTAGGCATGCATCAGGTGGGCGCGGTGCGTGCCCTCTTCATAAAGGGGGATGCGGATGGTGCCGCACGACGACACCATCACCCGCGAATCCGCCGCCACGTGCCAGTTGGTGTGCAGCTCGTGAATCTCGCGAAAGCCGAGCTGGTTTCGGTAGAAATCGATCCAGTCCTGCAGCCGGCCGGCGCCAACGGTCTGCGTGAGGTGGTCGACCCGCGCCAGGCCGGCGCCGGCGTGGTGCCAGTCTTCGTGTGCGGTGGCCGGGTCGAGCGGGCGGAAGTCGATGTCGTAGATCGAGATATCGCCCAGGCCGCCACGGGCGCCGTGCTTGCCGCGCCAGCGGTCGACGAAGTACAGGTGCGTGTCGCCCACGCCCTGGATGGCGGGGATCACCAACTCAGCCGGGCCGATCGGCTCGCCCTCGGCCGGCCACGCGCCCAGCTCGACGGCGCGGTCGTAGGCGCGTTGCGCATCGCCCACGCGGATGCCGATCGCGCAGATACCCACGCCGTATTCCTCGGCCCAGCGATGCGCGAACGAATCGGCTTCCGTGTTGACGAGGAAGTTCATATCGCCCTGCCGGTACAGCGTGACCTCCTTGCTGACATGCCGCGCAATGGCCTTGAAGCCGAGCGCCGTGAGCATCCGCGCAAGCCCGGCCGGGTCTTGCGTGGCGAACTCGACGAACTCCAGGCCGGCGGTCTTGAACGGCAGGTCGGCATCGCGGCCCATGCGTGAACTCCTGTGGCGGTGACTCGGGACTAGGACACCACGCTTTGTACCACGGGCACGTGCGCGCGCGTGTCGCGACCTGTGACCAAGATCGCGAGCGCGCCGAGCCCAGGCTGGCCTTGCGGATGCCTCACCCACGCGGCATCTCCGCCGCGATGAAGCCATGATGGCGGTGTCGAGGCCGCCCCCGCGCGATCACGCAAAAGCCGAGCGCACCCGCGGTGCGAAGCGGCCGAACGGCCGCGCATCGGCGCGCGCACGAACGTCGATCGAGGGCGCGCCGGTCATGCGCAGGTGTCCTGTCGTTGTGACCGGGAGCTTAGAGGCCGTGACGCACCGGAACAATCGCAGCCGTGCGTGCGTCGCGCGATGATCGTTCGATCTTGAGCGTCAATCGCACGAAATCAGGGTTATCACGATGGTCAGGCCGACGCTGCCACCGGCACGGCAACGGCCGCACTCAGTCCCGCGCCGGCTCGCCGAAGGGAGCGAGCCAGCGTAGGCCGGCATCCTCCGCCGCCAGCCGCGCCACCGTCGTGCGCAGCACCGCGGCATCCACCCACGGATACGGCAACGCCTGCTGGATGGCCGCGCATCCGGCATCGGCACGCGCGTTGTCGATGACGTCCATGCGCGCGATATGGATGTGCAGCGCGCTCACGCGCCAATCCTTGCCCGCGCGAGCGAACGTCCAGCGGTAGACGCCATGGCCAACGCGCAGCGCCCCCGTGCTCCGCTCCTGCATCACCACCAGCCACGGCATCGGCGCCAGGGCGACCGGCATGTCGCCCCGTTCTGGCGCGTCGGGCAAGTCGCCACGCCGCGTGACGTAGTACGTCCGGCAACGGCGGTACTGCTGGCCGAAGTCGGTCACCAGCGTCTTGGCGATGGCGGCGGCGCCGTCGGTCTGCGGCGGGAAGGCGATGTTCTGCGTGGCGAGCGAAAAGGTCAGCCGTGCATCGGGCGCGAAGACGCCGTCGATCACGTGCGGCAAATTGTCATCCTTGGCGTGCAGATAGCCTTCCAGCAGGCGGGCAAAGTCGGTCATGGCGGGGTTGGGGGGCGGTCTCGATTGGCGCGTAATCTATCAGCCACGCAGGCTCCATTCACCCATGCCCCTACCAGGGCTACGGCCAGCCGAAGTGAGCAATTGCTGCACCCAGGTATGGAGAACATTGACGCTGCGCAGATGCCGCAGGGCCGCCGGTGTGCCAGAATGCACCTGCGGAAAAGCGGCGCGCCGACGCCGTCCGCTGTCCCCTAGGGCGCACCCGATTCTCTGGAACGGGCAACGCAGAGGACGCCACACAACACACTCCCACAAAAGGAATCAGCAATGTCCAATCGTCGTCAATTCCTGAAGAGCATTCCGATCGTGGCCGCTGCGGGCGCCGTCGGCATGTCGGGCCTGGCACGCGCGGCCAACCCGATGGTCTCGGAAAAGGACCCGCAAGCCGTCGCCCTCGGCTACGTGGCCGATACCACCAAGGCAGACAAGGCCAAGTATCCGAAGCACGCAGCCGACCAGCACTGCGGCAACTGCGCGCTCTACCAGGGTGGCGCGGCGGCCCAGGGCGGCTGCCCGC
The DNA here is from genome assembly GCA_913056305.1 of uncultured Ralstonia sp. Lineage (GTDB taxonomy): Bacteria > Pseudomonadota > Gammaproteobacteria > Burkholderiales > Burkholderiaceae > Ralstonia. The sequence continues at coordinate 8,852 of CAJXMR010000023.1, read as the reverse complement.
TGTTTGCCGGCAAGGACGTCGCCAACAAGGGCTGGTGCAGCGCCTGGGCCAAGAAGGCCTAAGCGCCCCCTAGCCTCACCATGACAAACGGACCCTTCGGGGTCCGTTGTCTTTTGGGGCGTCAGCAATCGGCAATCGGCGGTCGGCAGGTTTACAATGCGCGCCATGGCATTCACCTTCACCCCTACCGTCCTGGTCATCGACGACGAACCGCACATCCGGCGCTTCGTGCGTGCCGCACTGGAAGCGGAGGGCTGCGAAGTGTTCGAGGCCGACCGCGTGGATCGGGGCCTGATCGAGGCCGGCACCCGTCAGCCCGATGCCGTGATCCTCGACCTCGGCCTGCCCGACGGCGACGGCATGTCGCTGATCCGCGACCTGCGCACCTGGACGGAAGTGCCGGTGCTGGTGCTCTCGGCCCGCGTGGACGAGCAGGACAAGATCGCCGCGCTCGATGCCGGCGCCGATGACTACCTGACCAAACCCTTCGGCGTGGGCGAACTGATCGCGCGCCTGCGCGTGCTGCTGCGCCGCCATGCCAAACGCGGCGAAGACGGCGGCAGCGTCATCAGCTTCGGTGATGTACAGGTCGACCTGGCGCGCCGCCTGGTCAGCCGCAATGGCGAACCGGTACACCTCACCCCCATCGAATACCGTCTGCTGGCCGTGCTGCTCGGCCGGCGCGGCACGGTCATGACGCACCGCGAGCTGCTGCGCGAAGTCTGGGGGCCGGCGCATTCGGACAGCAGCCACTACCTGCGCATCTACATGGGCCACCTGCGCCACAAGCTCGAGCGCGATCCCGCGCGACCCGAGCATCTGCTCACCGAAGTCGGCGTCGGCTACCGCTTCGCGGCGTAAGCCCCTCGCATTGTTCCTGGATGCCGGCCGCGCGCGACGCGGCCGTTGCAGTCATATTCCGCGCGGATTACAGATCCGACGCCCAGCTGCGGCGACTGCTGGCACCCACAAAGAAAAAGGCGCCCGAAGGCGCCTTTTCCATTCCCAATCGAGTGACAGCGTCGATTAGAAGATGTGGCGGATACCCACGCCAGCGCCAACTTGGTTGGTCTTGGCGTTCTGGCCGTTGGCCGTGCCGCCCGCCATTTCGGGGACAGCAGCATCCTTGGCCTTGTCGTAGGCAACCGTGCCATACACTTGGGTGCGCTTGGACAGCGCGTACTCAGCCAGCAGCACGCCGGTGTAGCGCTTGCCGGTGTCGCCTGCGATCAGCGCAGCGTTGCTGATGCTGTCGTAGTAGAACGCGCCCGTCAGTGCCAGCGCCGGGGTGACTTGGTACGTCACGCCGCCCAGGCCAACGTGGTCACGACGCTTGGTTGCGCCCGGCACTGCGCCCGCGCCCAGTGCTGCAGCGGTGAACGGCGCCTGCGCGTCGTTCGTATTCAAACCAAGGGTAGCGCGGTCGCCAGCGCAACCGCCATAGCCGAAGCCCGCGTTCGTGCAGCCGGTGCCGTCGCTGCTGTCGATATAGCCGGCGAACAGCTTGACCGGGCCGACGGTGTAGTTACCGCCCAGACCCCACACCTTCTGCTTGTTGCCGGCAGTGGTGGAATCTTGCTGTTGCTGGTAGAAGGCGCCGATCATGGCCGGGCCGAATTCGTACGACACGGCACCGCCCAGGTAGCGGTTGTCGGCCGTGCTGCCGGCGGCTTGGCCGAAGCCGTAGCCCAGGCCAACGTACAGGCCGTTCCACTTGCCTTCGTACTTCAGCATGTTCGACACGCGCAGGCCGGTGATGCCGTAGTACACCCACGAGTTCTCGAGGTAGTTACCCACGCCCAGCGGGTCGAAGTTGCCGCCCATCGAGAAGCCGAAGTTGTACTGGCGGCCAGCCGTCAGCGTGCCATAGTCCTTGTTGGACAGGCCCACGAACGATTGACGGTTGAACAGGCCACCGCCGTTAGCGCGACCGGTTTGCGGGTCAAAACCGCTTTCCAGCACGAACAGAGCCTTGTTGCCGCCGCCCAGGTCTTCCGAGCCCTTCAGGCCCCAACGGCTGTTGGACACCGCACCGTTGTCCATCTGCAGCAGGCTGTTGCCGTTGGCATTGGCGTTGGTGGTGTAGTGAATGGTGGTATCGACAATACCGTACAGCGTCACGCTCGATTGGGCGTAGGCCGAACCTGCGAACAGGGCGCCGACTGCAACCAGAATGGCAGACTTTTTCATGTGGGCTCGTAATAAAAAGAGTTGTCTCAACACCCGCCCCCGTGTGCATGAGGGTGGGCTCCTCCAGATTTCCTTACTTCCGTGTCGGAAGTGCCGCGCAAATTTAACAAAAGCCCTTAGCCCGGGCAAAGCAATTCACAGAATCCACCGCCCAAGTGTGGTACGCACGCATCGCTCTTGATGCGACGCACCAAAGCGGCCTCCGGCAAGGCTTGCCGGCTCGTCGTGCCCTGCTGTGGTGCATCAATATTGACGGCGCTGTTTGAAACAGGATCTTGATTAGGCAAAAAGGCGTAGCGATTGCCTAAGCACCAACTTGCCGGATGGGTCACCCACGCCGGCTTGCATCATTTCGGCGCCCACAACAAACCGTTCGTCGCACCGCCGTGGATACCGTGGGGCAGCTCGCCTACGCTTCAGGCCGTGGCAGGACATGACAAGACCACGCACCCAAAACAGCACCGAAAATCAGTTGAAGAAGGAGTTCGCCATGCGACTCAAGCACATTGGTATTGCCGCGCTGGTGGCAGCAGGCGCCCTTGCGGCGGGCAGCGCATGGGCGCAGGCCAGCCGTATCGAAGTGTTCGGCCAGGCCGCGCGGGACTCGCGTTTTGATGTCTACAGCGATGGCGCCCGCTCCGGACGCTTCGACACCTACACCGAAGGCGCGCGCAGCAGCCGGTTCGATCCGTACACCGAAGGCATGCGCAGCGACCCGGCCGGCCGCGCCCGCGAAGGCGGCGGCACGGTCTACGGCTATCCGGTGCCGAACTGATCGGTTGATCGGCACCCTGGTTCCGGGCCGGTCTCCAGGCATCCTCCATTTCCCGCCTTTGGCCCTCTCGAGCCCCGCTGGCATCGCGCCGCGCGGGGCTTTTTCATGCCCGCCGCAAGCGCGCGACGGTGTCTTATATAGAGGGCTGGCGCGCCGACGGTCTCAGAACGTATGCGACATACCGGCGCCGATGCGGCGGATATCGGACACACGCGCCCCTTTCTGCACCCCACCACTGACATAGAGCGTGCTGCGTTTGGAGAGCGCGTAGTCCGCGCCAAGGCTGGCGTAGTCGGTCAGGCCGTCGGCGCCATAGCCCTGGAAGTCGCGGCCGATGCCGGCCTTGAGCGTGACCGCACCGCTGAGGTTCCATGCTGCGCCCAGCGTGGCCGCCGTGCGGCGGGCAGTGGCGTCGCCCAGGAATGTCTGGCTGGCGGCGGACAAGCGTGTCTGACTGTACGAGCCCATCACCTTGACGGCGCCAACGTCATAGGTGACGCCGGCAAACCAGGTGTTGTCGCGTGCGGAATTGCGCTCGGCGGTAAGCATGCCGGACCATGGGCCCGCGTCGTAATTGAGCGAGGCGGCAACGGGGCGGACCTGGTCAACGTTGCCGAACACGTCTGGCGCAGTGTGCTTGTCCACACCCACGCTGGCGTGGGCATGCCAGCCCTGCCATGTAGGCGAGTCATAGAACAGGCCATTGTTCAGGCGTGAGACGTCACCGAAGGCGCCGTTGTTGTAAGGATCGGTGCGATAGGACGGGTGGAACACATACCACGCAATCGAGCTGACGATCTGGTAGTTGGCCCACGGATCGTAGCGCTCGTCGAACACCCACATGGGCGTCATGCCGCGGCCGGCGCGCAGCGACCCGAATGGGCCAGCGATGCCGACGGTCGATTCGCCGTAGAACAAGGGCGACGCGCCGTTCGGACTCTGGCGGCCATCCCCCAGGTTGAACCGGTTGGTGAGATTGAAGACGGCAGCCCAGCCCAGCCCAGCCCAGCCCAGCCCAGCCCTGGCCAAGGCCAAGGCCAAGGCCATCAAGATCCTCGCGCCCCTTGAGCGTGATGGAGCTGGGCTGGATGGAGCCGACCGCGGTCGGCCGGTCGCTCATGTGGTACACGCCGGCATCGATGAAACCGGATACCGACACGCCGGACTCGGCCAGCGCGGGAGACGACAACAGGGCGAACAGCGCCCCCGCGCGTACGGCGGGGTAACGAAAGAGATAACGCGACACGGGACGGAGCGGATCGGTGGAAAACCGATCAAGCTACCGTCCCGTGTCGCCGCGATGGGTGGAATGTTGTCACCCCACCCGCACGCCGAGGTGTTACTTGGTCACGCCCACGCGGTCGCGTGACACATCCATCACCATGCGCGTGAGCAGGTACAGACGCGGCACGATGGAGTTCAGGTCGACGTATTCCGCATCGTTCGAGTGCGCGCCAAAGCTCGCCAGGCCGAAGCGTTCGATGACCGGCGCCTGGGTCTTGGACGCTGCAAATGCGGCGTCCGTCCCACCGCCTTCGGCCTTGTCGTCGATCTCAAGCGTCTTGCCGAGTTCGCCATAGATCTTCTGGGCGTGCTCGGCCAGCGCGCGCGACGCGGGCGTCGCTTCCAGCGGCGGGCGGCGGCGCTCGAACTTGGCCGTCACCTGCGCATCCGGGATCAGCTTGTTCTTGATGCGCTCGCCCACCATCTGCTCCAGCTTGTCGGCGTCGGCCGCGCGCAGCAGGCGCACGTCGGCCTGGGCGCTGGCCACGGCCGGGATCACGTTGCGGTTGGTACCCGCCTGGGCGACCGTCCAGTTGACCTTCAGGCCGGTCTGCGGGTTGGACAGGTCGCGCATCTGCAGCACCTGGTGCGACAGTTCATACAGCGCGTTGCGGCCCTGCTCCGGGGCGCCGCCGGCGTGCGAGGCCTTGCCCTTCACATCCAGCAGGATGGCGCCGATGCCGCTGGTGGCCAGCGACAGCTTGTCGGCGTTCACGCGGGTGCCTTCGCAGGAGAACACGGCGTCCTGCTCGGCGCCCAGCTTGGCCTGCATGGCGCGCGCGCCCGGCGAGCTGATCTCCTCATCGCCGTTGATCAGCACGGTGAGCGTGCCATATTGCTTAAAACCCACCGCCTGCAGGATCGCCACGGTGTGCAGGATGACCGCCACGCCATTCTTGTCGTCGGCGATGCCCAGACCGTAGGCGCGCTCACCGTCGATGCGGAACGGCTGCTGCGCGAGCATGCCCTTCAGGTACACCGTGTCCATGTGCGCGATCAGCATGATGTTGCGCTTGCCGTCGCCCTTGAAGCGCGCCAGCACCATCTTGCCGATCTTCTCGGGCGTGTCGGCCATGCGGTAGGCGTGCTCGCTCGGGTCGACCAGCTTGACGTCGCCGCCGAGCAGGCGCAGGCGATCGGCAATCACGCCGGCGATCTTGTCCAGGCCCTCGATGTCCTTGCTGCCGGATTCGATCGAGACCAGCGTCTTCATGGTGTCGATCAGCGCCGGCTTCTCCTGCTGGGCGCGCTTGTAGATCTCGGCGGGCGGCACGGCGGCCGCCTGCCCCGAGGCCAGCGCGCCCGCGGCCAGCAGCAGCGCCAACATGGCCGGGCGCATGCCCCGCGCGATCGACATGGTCTTCATGAATGGTTCCTCACCGACTCGTTCCGGTTCGTTATGGTTTGCAACAAAGGCGCGATTTTCGCACGGGTGCCTGAGCGTTGCCTGGGGCGCCATTCCCCCTACGGATGGGACCTCTGACGCCGCGCAAAGGAATATCGGCAGACCTGCGCAAAACGAGAGCACGCCGATGACACTGTCGCTACAATTGCCGCCATGCAATACATCCATGTCGTCAACGGCGATGTTGCCGGCGCCACGCTCAAGCAGGCGCTCGCACAGGCTGGCCGCCCCGATTCCGTTGTGGTCTTGCGCGACGATCTCGCCGTCGGGCCGCTGGCCGACGTCGACGGCGCCGCCATGGCGCGTTCGGGCTTCTGGCAGCGCGTCGCCCCCAACAGCAAGATCGACTTTGCCGCCGAGATGCACGACGCGCTGGCGTCGCTTGCCGATCTGCGCGATCAGACCACGGAGGTCGCGCTCTGGCATGGGCAGAGCGCGTCGGACCAGCTGATGCTGCGCCGGGTGGCCTTCCACCTGTGCCAGTCGCCGCAGCGGATCAACGAAATCGGCATGGACATGCGCGAGCTGGAGATGCCCGGCAGCCAGGGGGCGCTCACCACCATCGGCATGTATCCGGGGGCGCGGCTGGCGCGGCGCTTCTCCACCATCGCCCCGGTCTCGGTGCTGCGCATCGGGCGCCTGGCCTACGAGTGGCAGCAGACCGTGCGCGAGAACGCCGACGTGCGGCTGTGGAAAGGCAATACGCTGGTGCCGGTGTCGTACGCCACCGTCGACGAGGTGATCCTCGAACACGTGCCGACCGACTGGGCCAGCGCCCGTGACGTGGTCGCCAGCATCATGGGCGCCATCGACGGGCTGCTCGCCAGCGATTGGTTCGTCTTCTGGCGCTGCCGTGAACTGGTCGGCAACGGCCAGTTGCTGCTGCGCGGCGAGTCCGATTCGCTGGCCACCTGCGAGCTGCGCCGCAATGTGAGCGTGGCGGTTTAAGAACGGCGGCATCCTGCCGTTGTGCCAGTCAGTCGGGGAGCGCCAGGTGCGCTCCTTTTTTCTTCACACCGTCTTCGCAGTGTGTGCCTTCAGGCCGCCCCCGCCGCGGCCGTCAATCCGGGAGCAGGACCAACCACGCCAATTCCCGGGGGCACACCGTGACGATCTCTTCCATCAGCAGCAGCGCGCTCTATACGACGAGCGCAGTCTCGTCGACCAGTACGAGCGCGACCAGCTCCACCGACGACGCCACCAGCACCACGCCGGTGCGCCGCCATCGGCACGGCGGCGGTGGCGACTTCATGCAGGCGATCGAGCAGGCCCTCAGCCAGCTCGGCCTGTCGGGCACCTCGTCCACCAGTGGCAGCAGTTCCACCTCGTCAACCGACTCGACCGGCGCAGCGAGCGCAACAAGCGCAACGGGCAGCACCACCTCCACCAGCGCCGCCAACGGATCGATGCCGCCGCCCGATGGCGATATGCCGCCGCCCCCGCCGCCCGATGACAGCGGCAACTCGACCGTCGGCCAGGACATGCGCAAGCTCACGCACGACCTGTTCTCGGCACTGAAGAGCGCCAGCAGCAGTGACAGCACCTCGAGCGCCAGCACCAGCAGCACGTCCAGCTCGAGCAACACGTCCGGCTACGGCTCGGACCTGGCATCGGGCCTGCAGAGCCTGATCTCGCAACTGAACAGCGGGAACACGTCGTCCAACAGCGCGCTGTCGACGCTGCAGTCGGACTTCCAGAAGCTGGTGAGCGACGCGCAAGGCACTTCGAGCGGTAGCACGAGCACGACCAGCACGACCGCCAGCGCTTCGTCGACCAGCGCTTCGTCGAGCACCAGTTCGGTGACGCTGCAGGATTTCCTGCAAAAGCTGTCGCAAAGCCTGGGCGGCCAGTCGGCGGCTTCGGTCGCGGTCGGCAGCAACGTCAGCGTCTACAGCTGACGCGGCACGCAGCCGCAGTCATCAATCTTCGCGGCGGATGCCGGCGCGCTCCGGGCAGTCGATGGGCTGGCCGGGGTCGATCTCGTCGGTGGGCTCGGGCTCGGCGGGCGCTTGCAGCGTGGCGCTGTGCGCATCGCCCTCGCCCCATGGCATGCCGGATTCGCGCAGGCGCTTGCGCTGGGTGCGGTCGCGCTGGAACATCTCGGCCAGCTCGTCGCGCCCTTGCTGGGCGAGCGAGACCAGCTTCTTCTGGTCGCGGTAGACCGGGTAGACCTGGTCCATCGAATTGAGCGTGTGGCGGCGGAAGGTCTGGGCGATGCGGTGCGCCTCGTAGGGCTCCTTGCCCAGCCCTTCCAGCACGCGCCGACCAAGCAACAGCGAGCCCTCGAACATCTCGCGCTCGATCACCTCGACACCGCGATCGCGCAGCTGGTAGACGTGCGACACGTTGCGCGCCCGCACGTACAGCTTCAGGTGCGGGAAGCGCTCGCGCACGCGGTCGACGATCTCCAGGCTGGTCTCCATGTCGTCGATGGCGACCACCATCATGCGGGCGGTATCGGCGCCGGCGGTCTCGAGCAGGTCCATGCGAGTGGCGTCGCCATAGAAGACCTTGAAGCCGAAGCGGCGCAGCATGTCGACCTGGTCGGGATCATGGTCGAGCACGGTGGCGCTATAGCCCTGGCTGTACAGCATGCGGCCGACGATCTGCCCGAAGCGGCCGAAGCCGGCGATGATGACAGCGTTGTCCTGCGGCGCGATGGCATCGGGCGCGCGCCGCTTGCCCACCGTCAGGCGCGACACCAGGATCTTGTCGTGGAACAGCAGCAATAGCGGCGTCGCCGCCATCGACAAGGCCACCACCAGGTTGAGCGTGGCGGCCGTCTCGGCGCCCAGCACCTCGCCCGCCACGCTGGGCCCGAACACCACGAAGGCGAACTCGCCGCCCTGCGACAGCAGGAAGGCAAACAGCCAGGCCTGCCCACGGGCGATGCCGAAGCGCGTCGCCAGCAGGCGCAGCGCGCCGATCTTCACCACCAGAAACACCACCACCAGCACCGCCACCGCCAGCGGCTGGCGCATCAGCACGCCAAAGTCGATCGACATGCCGACGGCCAGGAAGAACAGCCCGAGCAGCAGGCCCTTGAACGGCTCGATGTCGGTTTCCAGCGCGTGGCGGTATTCGGAGTCGGCCAGCAGCACGCCGGCAATGAAGGCACCGAGCGCCATCGACAGGCCCACGCTGTGCATCAGCAGCGCAATGCCCACCACCAGCAGCAGCGAGAACGAGGTGAACATC
>CAJXMR010000022.1 GCA_913056305.1 uncultured Ralstonia sp. | reverse complement strand
CAAGGCTTGCGCCGTCTTATTCCCAGAGGTCAGGAGCGTGCGTTGGTCCTCGAACCATTGCGCGGGCGACTTGCCGGACACCACCACCAGGCCGTTCACCTTGTCCAAAAAGCTCGCGTCGCTGGAGACGGCCCCGTAAAGCTGCTGGAGCACTTGGCCGTAGTCCGAGTAGCGCTTAACGTCCGCCAGGATCGAGTCGATCTGAGCTTGGTTCTTGATGTCATCCAGTCCGACTGCTTGCTGGAGCTGGTTCAACATCATCTTGTACTGGTAGATGATGTTGGTGTTCTCATATACCTCGGTCTTTAGCGCTTGCGCCGCGCTGATCGTGTTCTTGAGGAAGTTCGCGGCGTCGAACACTGGCCAGCCGGAGGCATGGGCGGGGCTCGACAGCACGACGGCGGATGCGGCCACGACGAATGTGCCGCGCATCTTTCGCAAAGTTGCAGAGAATGTGGTCTTGAGCATGGGTGGCTCCTTCGATTGAGAGATGGCGCAACGCAGCGCCGTGGTACGACTTCGGCTTAGGCGGCCAGAAGTTCACGCACGTAGCGGTCCTCCCAGCCATCGCCCTGCATGTAGTGCTTGTCGAAAACCGCTTGCGCCTTGCCGTCGGAGCGCAGCCGGGCAACCATCTCAGGCTTGAAGTCCGTCTGGAGCATGCGCGACGTGGTCCGGGTGACCCACAGGTAGTCGCGGTTCGGCACGGCGTCGTTGATCATCTGCACCTGGTCGACGGTCAGGCCGAACGTGTCGCAGTAGAGGTTCTTGCTGGTATTGGCGAGGCTGTTTGGCAGGTAGATGAAATTCGCGATGGTTTCCTTCAGCACCTCGAAGTCAGCGATCCGGGAGATCTGACGCAGCGACTGTGTCGCCATCCATACGGCGCCGTTGAGCTTGCGGATGGTGGTCAGCCACGTTTCCAAGCGCCTGTAGAAGCGCTCGTATTTGAAGAAGAAGCCCGCCTCCTCGATTTCAATCAGCGTGAAGCGCTGACCGTCCATGCTCTTGCTGATCCGGAAGAAGGCATAGTCCAGGAACAGAACGGCTGCGCGCTCATAGTTAATCAGCAGCTCGCCCATCTCGATGGTCAAGTCGTCACTGATTTGGAAGGCGTCGTCGACGTTGTCGAAGAAATCACCGTACTGGCCGCCCTTCATCCAGAGTTGCAACCGCTCGCGTAGATCAGCGTGGATCAGCGTGGCGAAGAAGGACAGGGTCCATTGCTCGCGGCTATAGCCGGCCAGAATCTGAACCGCATCGAAGATGTCCTGCTTCTGTGTGGGGGTGAGCCTGAATCCGTCTTCGTCCTCGATGGCCAGGATCAGCCATTCCGTCACGTAGGCGTGGTTCTCCGCCTCCCCAAGGAGGGACAGCGGGTTGCAGCGTGTGGCGGTGGCGAACTTGCCGGTAACATCAATGAATTGGCCGCCACCGAGTTGCGTGGTGATGCGTGTCGACCGATCCTTATCAAAACGGATGCGCCGCGGGTTGTGCCGCCCCGCCTGTGACATGAGAAAATTCAGGAACACCGACTTACCCGCGCCAATCGGGCCGATCACGAAGAGGTGACCGTTGCCACCAGGCTCGTGCATGTCGACACGCTGGGCGGTCAGGTGGCGCGTCGGCAAGCAGGTGAGCGGTGGCATCTCCTTGCCAGCTTTGTCCGAGAGCCAGTCGTTGCGGGTCGGCCCGGGATTGATCGTGCAAATCGGGGCGACGTCCGATACGGCGGGTGTTTCGACGAATTGCAGGCGCCGCTGGTTGTCCCAACGGCCGGGCAGCGTGCAGTTCCATGCCGGCATGAGGTTCGTGCCTTCACGAATCGTGCCGAACCCCGCGTTGCTGATGGCGCCGACGACCAGACTGACCGCGTCCGAGCATTCCTCTTCGGTGTTGCCGTAGACGATGATGGAGATGTTGGCGAACCCATGCTGCTGACCATCCGCGGTCAGACGGCGAAGCGCCTGGCCCGCCTCGTCGGCGAGCTGTTCCCGGCCCTCGTCGTTCTCCTGCTCTTCCTTGGCAGCGAACTGCTTCAGAATTTTCCACAGGTTGAAGCTCGCCATCTTGTAGAAGCTGCGGATCTTCTCGATGTAGACGTTGGCCTTGGAGTTGTCCAAGAAGCGATAGAGTACGCAGACGTCCAGCTCAACATCGAGCTTCGTCAGAACATCCAGCGCTGCTTCCTGGAAGCCGAGCCACTCCTTAATGGCAACCACGGCCGCGTAGCGCATCCCATGCGCCGACTCAAAAAGTAGTTGCTCGGCACCCGGTGTCACGATCGACTCGGTGAGGTGGGTGTCCAGCAACGTCATCGGGAAGCGAATCCTGCGCGGCGGCACGGAAGGGTTCGCCGCTTGATGCAGAAGTGCCATGGACTCCTGCAGCATTTGCCGTTTGAGACCAATCTTGGTGTTGCCGCCGACAAATGCATCGAGCATGCCTTCGAAGCGCTTGGCATCGGCCTGCGTCTTGGCAAGATCGAAAGCGAACGCGTTGCGAGCAAGGAACGTGTCTTTCAGCGACTCGAACAACGCGGCGACCAGCCCCTTACCGCCAACCGTGACGTGGTAGCTGATCTTTTCGAAGATCTTGTCCAAGCCAGACGCAGGCGTGTAGCTGAGCGCGAGCGAATGCGTGTTCTGGTAGAACTTGCCCGATGACATGTTGGCCCGGTTGAGCTCGTCGATCTTGGCGTCCTGGGCACTGGCGAACTCGCCGGCGATGTAGTCGTGTGCGCGACGGTGCTTGATGCGCCACCACGCAGTGATACGGCCATCCAGACTCCGGCAGGCCTGATCGAGCTGATCCCGAGCGGACGTGATTTCGCTCTTGTTGGGATGGTCAGCATCAACGCCACCAAGCCCATAGGTGGCAAGCAAACTTCCATCCTTGCCGAGCACAAGCGTGGGCGTGATAAAGGTGAGCCAGGGAGCGATTTCCTGGATGGGTCGTTTCTTCTTCAGCATGGCAGATCACTGTCGAACCCGTAGGGCCGGCGAAAGCGTGCGCCGAGCTTGCCGTGCCAGGGGCCTGGCTCGTACAAGTCGCCATAGCGGTCATAGACCATGAGGATTTGGTTCCACCACGGGTCTTTGTTGGTCAGCCAGCGCAGCGCCATGTGGACCACCATGCCGAGCGCAAGGAATCCGCAGATGAACTGCCAACCGGCTCGGTAAGTGATGTAGACCAGCACTGCGGTGAGCGTGCCGTTGGCAATGGCGAAGCCACGCACAACACCACCGATCATGCGAGGCAGTGATAGGGAGCGGCTACCTGGACATTTGACGCGGTCCCCATCGAGAAACAGCGGGCCTACGGCCAACGTATCCAGGCCCGCCGTCCCGCCAAAATCCGCGAACTCAAAGCGTCGACGCGCACGCTCGAACTGGTGTTCTTCCTGCGTGTCACCTTGCTGGAGTTGACTGACGCCATGGTGTACCAAAGCGGGCGCCGTATCTCAGACCTGGTCCGGCAGGCGTACAACAAGACCACGACGAAGCAAGCCCGCTCGGCGATCGAATACCGGCAGCAACTGGTGGAGATCAAGGCCCTGGTGGACGATACCCGCCGCTCGGCCGAGGACCGACTGGCCGACATCGGCAAGCTGCTTAAGGGTCTGTCCAGTCGGCCGCCGGCAAGTCACGCCGCAAGCGTGCGCGAAACCCTTACCGAAGACCACCACCGACTCCGCAACCTCCTGACACCCTTGCGGGCGTTGGAATTCGCCAGTCACGGTAACGATCCTGCCATGCGCCAACTCGATCTCGTTGGCGGTTTGCACGATCGGGGCATGACGGAGTTGCCGCCAGACTGCAATGTGCCAGTGAGCGCCAGTTGGCGCGACCTGGTCGACGGTGAGGACCGCCAGCGCGCGCTGCGTGCCTTGGAGGCCTCTGCTGTAATGAGTTTGCGCAAGGGGCTGCGCCGCGGCACGGTGTGGATCAACCATAGCCTGTCGTTTCGAGAACGAGACCAGTTGCTGATTCCGCCGGCACAGTGGGAGGTCGACCGCGACCGGCATCTGTCTTCGCTCGGCCTGCCAAGCCAAGCGAGGCTCTATCTTGATCGCCTGACCGAGCATTTGAAGGCGGGTCTCGCTGCGCTGGACGAGGCCCGTGAGGCTGGCCACTTTACGATCGACGCGGACGGCATCCTGCATTTGTCGCCATTGGAAGCGCAGACCACGGATACCACGCCTCAACGCACCCGAGATCTGCTGTTCAAGGACATCGGCAGCGCACAGTTTGCCGACATGATTCTGGAGATGGATGCGCGCACCAATTTCAGTGAAGTGCTGTTGGCGCGCAAGGCGCGGGATGCCCACGAACTCGTCTCCCTTTATGCAGCCCTGATCGCGCACGGCACCGAACTGGATGCCAAGGGCGTCGCGGCGATGATCCCGCAGTTGGACCTCGCGCACGTCTCCACCGCGATGCGCTCCCTGGAAATGCCCGGCCGGCTGCGCCGCGCCAACGAACGTGTGGTGGAGTTCCAGCGCACGCACCCGATCACCGATCTATGGGGCACCGGCCAACTCGCCTCCAGCGACTCCATGAGCCTGGACACGTCCCCACATCTGTTCTACGCGCGCGCTGATCCCCGCCGACGCACGCACGCCGCTGGCGTCTATACGCACGTGCTGGATCAGCATGGGATCGTCTACAACCAGCCGATGGTGCTCAACGAGCGCCAAACTGGCGCGGCGATCGAAGGCGTCATGCGTCACAACGAAACCCGCGCTGACGGTGGGCTGCTGCGGCTCGCCGTCGACACCCATGGCTACACGAACGTGGGGATGGCGGTGGCCAAGCTACTTGGCTTTGACCTCTGTCCCTGGCTGCGCAACCTGTCGGAGCGCAAGCTGTACCGTGTGCTGTTCACACGCACCAGCGAGATCGTGCAGAAGCTGCAGGCCGCGCGCCAGAGCCTGCAGTTGCCATCGGCCCTGGCCAAGCTCGACCGATTCGACCTGATCATCCTGGATGACCTGTCGTACGCCCGCAAGGACCAAGCCGAGACCAGCGTGCTGTTCGAGCTGATCGCCGAACGGTATGAGCGGCGCAGCCTGATGATCACCGCCAACCAACCGTTCTCCGGCTGGAACGACGTGTTCCCAGACCCCTCGATGACGGTGGCCGCCATCGACCGCCTGGTGCATCACTCAACCATCTTTGAAATGAACGTCGAGAGCTACCGGCGCCGCACCGCCAGCGACAAACAGGCCGGGCGCCGCCGACAACCATCTAGCGACAACCATGACGAGGGAGGAGCGACAACCATGCCCGACTAACCACCGACAATTACCCCGGCCGACCGGCAATGATGATCGACGGTAAACCGGCAGTACTACTTGACGCTATCTACTCAAGGCGATCCGCGACGGCTGGGATGGCTTGCTACGCCTGGTGGCGTCCATTCACGCGGGGCGCGTGAGCGCGATCGTTGCGCTGCAACGCTTCGGCAGTGCTGCCCAGGGTGACCCGATCCACCGGGCAGCGGATCACCTGGGCAAGCTGCTGCGCACGCTGTTCCTATGCGACTTTTTCAGCAACATCGAGTTTCGTCGCGAGTTGCGCACGCTCCTCAATCGGGGTGAATCCGTGCACCATCTCCAGCGGGCGATTTATATGAGTAAGGTCCAACACGAGCGCGGTCGCCGCCAGGACGAGATGATCGCGATTTCCGGGGCGCTCTCGCTGCTGACCAATCTGGTGATTGCCTGGAATACCGAGCGGATGCAAACGACGGTGGATACGTGGCAGCGCAAGGGGCAACGGATCGACGATGACTGGCTGCGCCGCATGGGGCCGGCACACTTCGCCCATGTGAATTTCCGGGGCGTTTTGAGCTTCAAGATCCACCAATTTCAGGATGCCCTGTTGGAGGCGGCACCTCGCCGGCGTGCGAGCCAAGCATGAAGTCCTGCTTGGCACGGGTCGGCCGCAATCGCGTTTATTAGAGGTTCATGCAAGGTTACTGCGTCAAAGCAATGGCAGAGGTCCGCCAGACCGGACCTGTCAGACTGCAATGCCCGGCCGGGGTGCGACCGACAGCGCTGTTTCGATCCGATGCTGGGCAAATGGGTCGGCCGCGTCGATATAGCGCATGGCCGAGCGTACGTCCTTCCAGCCGACGTATTCCATCAGCATCTTGAGATCCCACTGGTTCGAGTTCGCCCAGGTTGCAAAGCCCCGTCGTAGTGAGTGGCTGCTGTAGCGGTCCGATTGCGGCAGTCCTGCGCGATGGAGCAGCGCGCGCAACAAAGGCACGATGCTGCTGGCCTGCAGTCCATCGGCTGCGATTCGGCTCCAGCGGTCAATCCTGCGGAACGCGGGGCCCTCGGTCAGGCCGGACGCCGCCAACCAGGCCTCGTAGGCGGCGACTGGGCACAAGCGCGACAACGCGGGCGCCTTGTGGGTCGTACCGACATGGTTGCGGTCCGTCTTGGTGCGCGGCAGGAAAATCGTCATGCCCCGGCCGGGCTCCACCGTGATGTGCTCGATCTGCAGCCGACTCAGTTCGTCCGACCGGAAGCCCCGCCAGAAGCCGATCAGCACCAGCGCCTTGTTGCGGGTATGCACCTGGAGTTGATGGGCGTTGCCCTCAGACGAGGCGGTCGCGATCTGCGCATCCAGCGAGGCAACCAGTTGCTCCAACTGGGCGAGCTGCAATGGCTTGGCGCGCCGCTCCTGCGCGGGGTGCAGTGCCTGGATGCCCTTGAGCACCTTGCGGACGTGCGGTGCTCGCGTGGGGTCGGGAAAGCCCTGCGAAACGTGCCACTGCGCGATCGCAGCCAACCGTTGGCGCAGCGTGTTGATGGAAAGCGTCTGTGCGTGCTCAGCCAGATAGCGTGCAACGCTGTCGGCGCTGGCCGGCAGGAAGCCACCCCACTCTTGCTCGAAATGACGGATGGCGGACTGATAGCTGCGCCGTGTGTGATCGCGGGTCGCTGCCTGCAGATACCTGCTCGGCCTGACCGGTATAGCAGGGTTGTTGCGCTCAGCATTGATGTCACGACAAGGCGCCCTCGTGAAGGGACTTTCTGGCTGATTCCGCAGCATGCAGCGGCGCACGACCGATGGGCCGTGCGCCGCCGAGGGTTTACTTGCTCCGCAAATCGACGACGGTCGGCTGACCGTCGACCATATCAAAGACGGCCCACACCGCTTGGCCCTCCTTGAAGTGCTGCAGTGATGCCTTGTCCTTGACGGCAAACGTCATCGTCATGGCGCCCATGCCGAGATTGTCGATGGCGCCGTGCTTAAGCGTGACCTTGCCGGTGTCGAGGTAGATCTTGCGGACCTCTGCTGCCACGGGCTTGGGCGCCTGCTTGGTTTGACCAGCAGGCTTCATGTCCATACCTTCCATCGGCGTGGCCGCAAAGGCGGCTGGAGTCGACGCCAGCGTCAGGGCGAATACAACAGCGGAAACGTAGTTCATCGTGAGACCTTGTCATGAGAGGGTGGTTGGGGAATGGATTGCCCGCTGCCACGCCTGCGCAGCAGCAGGTAGACAGCAGGAACGACAAACAGGGACAGCAACGGCGCGGTGATCATGCCGCCGACCATCGGCGCGGCAATGCGCTGCATGACTTCGGAGCCTGTGCCGTCCGACCACATGATCGGGAGCAGGCCAGCCAGGATGACGGCCACCGTCATGGCCTTGGGGCGTACACGCAGCACGGCGCCTTCCTGAATCGCTTCCAGTAGCGCTTGGGTAGAAGTTTGACCGTTTTCCTGCCGCTCGGTCCAAGCGTGTTTGAGATAGAGCAGCATGATCACGCCGAATTCGGCCGCCACCCCGGCGAGCGCAATGAAGCCGACGACTCCGGCCACCGACAGGTTATAGCCGAGCAGATACAGCAGCCAGAACCCGCCGATCAGTGCGAGCGGCAGCGTGCCCATGATGAGCAGCGCCTCGTCGATACGGCCGAACACGAGGTACAGCAGCACGAAGATGATCAGCAAGGTGAATGGTACGACCACCTGCAGCTTGGCACTCGCACGCTCCAGGTACTCGAACTGCCCTGACCAGCTCAGCGCGTAGCCCGCCGGCATCGGCACCGCCTTGGTCACTGCTGCCTGCATGTCCTTCACCGCCGAGCGCAGGTCGCGCCCCCGGATATCGACATAGATCCAACCCGAGAGCCGGGCATTCTCGCTGCGCAGCATCGGCGGGCCCTGCACGACGCGGATGTCCGCGACGTCGGACAACACAATCTGCTGGCCCCGGTCAGTGACAATCGGCAAACGCCGCAACTGCTCCACGGAATCCCGATAATCGCGCGGATAGCGGAGGTTGATCGGGAAGCGGGCCAGGCCGTCAACCACCTCACCGACATTATCGCCACCGATGGCGGATGACACGATGCTTTGCACGTCGTCGATGTTCAGGCCGTATCGGCCGGCGGCCTGTCGGTTGATGTCCACGTCGATGTATCGTCCGCCGGACAACCGCTCCGCTAGCGCAGAGGTGACACCCGGCACGGTTTTGACGGTCTCCTCGATCCGAGTGGTCAGTCGATCGATCTCCTTCAAGTCCGTGCCCGCCACCTTGATGCCGACCGGGCTCTTGATGCCGGTGGCGAGCATGTCGATGCGGTTGCGGATCGGTGGCACCCAGATGTTGGACAGCCCCGGCACCTTGACCACGCGGTCGAGTTCTTCCACCAGTTTGTCGGTCGTCATACCGGGGCGCCACTGGTCGTGCGGCTTGAACTGGATGGTGGTCTCGAACATCTCGATCGGCGCCGGGTCCGTTGCGCTGTCCGCGCGCCCAGCCTTGCCGTACACGCTGGCCACTTCGGGAACCGTCTTGATGAGGCGGTCGGTCTGCTGCAGGAGCTGAGCCGCCTTGCCGGCCGACAACCCAGGCAATGCTGACGGCATATACAGCAGATCGCCCTCATCCAGCGGCGGCATGAATTCGCCGCCTGTGCGCAGGATCGGCCAGGCCGTTGCCCCCAGCAGCACAATGGCGATAGCGACCGTCGCCTTGGGATACGCCAGCACCTTGGACAGCATTGGCTGGTAGAGGCGGATCAGCCAGCGGCTGAGCGGGTTCGATTGCTCGCTCGGGATACGCCCGCGGATCAGGTAGCCCATCAGCACAGGCACCAGCGTGACCGACAACCCAGCCGCTGCCGCCATCGAATACGTCTTGGTGAACGCCAGCGGCGAGAACAGGCGGCCCTCCTGCGCCTCCAGCGTGAACACGGGGATGAACGACAGCGTGATGATCAGCAGCGAGAAGAACAGCGCCGGCCCCACTTCTGCCGCCGATTCCCCGATCACGTTCCAGCGCTCGTGGCCTGTGAGTTCGCGGCCGGGGTTGTCCTCGAGCCAATGCTCCAGATGTTTGTGCGCGTTCTCGATCATCACCACGGCCGCGTCGACCATGGCGCCGACGGCGATGGCGATGCCACCCAGCGACATGATGTTGGCGTTGACGCCCTGGTATCGCATCACCAGGAAGGCCGCCAGGACGCCCAGCGGCAGCGAGACGATTGCCACCAGTGCCGAGCGCAGATGGAACAGGAACACCAGGCACACGACAGCGACGACGATGAATTCCTCGATCAGCTTGTGCGTCAGGTTGTCCACCGCGCGCTTGATCAAACCGGACCGGTCGTAGACAGGAACGATCTCCACGCCTTCGGGCAGACTGGTGCGCAGCGTGGCGAGCTTGGCCTTGACGGCTTCGATCGTCTCCAGGGCATTCTTGCCTGAACGCAGGATGACGACGCCACCTGCCACCTCGCCCTGACCGTTCAGTTCCGCGATGCCACGGCGCATCTCGGGCCCGAGTTGGACGGTGGCGACATCGCCCAAATGCACGGCGATGCCCGCATCGTTCGTCATCAGGGGAATCTGCCGGAAGTCGTCGAGCGTCTTCAGGTAGCCGCTGGCGCGGACCATGTACTCGGCTTCGCCCAGTTCCAGCACGGAGCCACCGGTCTCCTGGTTGGCACCCTTGAGCGCTGCCAGCACCTTGGCCTGTGTCAGGTTGAACGCACGCAGCCGGTCCGGCTGCAACACCACCTGGAACTGCTTGACCATGCCGCCGACGGAAGCGACCTCCGCGACGTTCGGCAGGGCCTTCAACTCGAAGCGCAGGAACCAGTCCTGCAACGCCCGCAGTTGGGCCAAGTCGTGCCGGCCGGTCTTATCGACCAGCGCGTATTCGTAGATCCAGCCCACGCCGGTGGCATCCGGGCCCAGCGCCGGTTTGGCCGCCGCAGGCAGGCGGGACTGCACCTGGTTCAAGTACTCCAGCACGCGCGAGCGTGCCCAATACAGGTCAGTCCCGTCCTCGAACAGCACATAGACGAACGAATCGCCGAAGAACGAGTAGCCGCGCACCGTCTTGGCGCCCGGCACCGACAGCATGGTGGTGGTCAGCGGATACGTGACCTGGTTTTCCACGATCTGCGGCGCTTGGCCAGGGAACGGCGTGCGGATGATGACCTGTACGTCCGACAGGTCGGGCAGCGCATCGAGCGGCGTGCTGCGCGCGGCCCACAGACCCCAGGCCGTCAGCATGACGGTCGCTAGCAGCACCAGGAAGCGGTTGCGGATGGACGCGAGAATCAGCCGTGCGATCATGGCTTGCCCCCCTGATCCGCGCCGGCCGGCTCGACCGAGGACAGGACTGCCATGCCATCGTCATGCAGTTGGAACCGGAAGCGCACACGGTCCCCAGGCTTGAAGCGCTTTGGCAGGCCGGAGGGCGGTGCGGCAAAATCCATTGTCATCGCGCTCCAGTGCGCGGACGGAATCGCGCCATGTGAGATCGTCAGGCCTTCGCTGGTGACAGCCTCAATGCGGCCGACGCCTTCATGCTCGATGGCGGCCGCTGCGGGCGCGGAGGCCGCAGGTGGCGATGCCATGCGTTGGGCGGTGCCGCGCAGGCTAGCTTCCGAATCAATCAGGAACTGCCCGGAAACCACCACCTTCTGTCCCGCGCTCAAACCGTCGGTCACTTCGGTCTGCCCATTGGCTTCGGCTCCGGTCTTGACTTCGATGGGGTTGAAGCCGCCATTGCCGGCGTCCACCATGACGATCGTGCGCGTACCGGTGCGAATCAACGCCTCCGTGGGGACCAGCAGCTTGTCCGGGCCGGCTTGCGCGCCAAACCGCACGTTGGCGAACATGCCGGGCAAGAGGCGGCGGTCCCGGTTCTGGAGTTCGACGCGCACCTTGACGGTTCGCGTATTGGCATTGACGTCGGGCAGGATGGCATCCACCTTGCCGGTCAGCGCGTGTCCAGCGATTGCCGTCGCCGTGGCCGTCACCGCCTGGCCCGGGCGGATGGCCGATGCTTGGCTCTCGGGAATCTCCGCCAAGACCCACACGGTGGACAAGTCGGCAATCTTGAAGAGCGTCATGCCGGGTGCGACAGCCATGCCGTCCCGGACCCCGACCTCGGTGATGACGCCATCGATGTCGCTGGAAATCGCCAGCCGTGGCTGTGGCTTGCCGGTGGATTCGACCAGCCGGATCTGCGCCTCCGTCATGCCGGCCTGGCGCATGCGCAGCAACGCTGCGCTGCGCAGGTCCCCCTGCAGGGCGTTGGCCGTACGCGAAACGGCCAGGTACTCCTCTTGTGCGGCGACCCATTCCGGCGCGTAGACGACGATCAGCGGTTGCCCGCGCTTGACCGGGTCTAACGTGGTTTTCGCGTACGCCCGTTCGACAAAGCCGGCGGCGCGCGCTTGAATGATCTCGATGCCGCGCTCGTTGATGGCGATATTGCCGGGCACTTCCAGCATGGCGTCCAGCCGGCCGGTCTTGACCTCAGCCGTGCGCACAGCAAGATTCTGTGCCACACGGCCATCAACCGTGACGGCGGCGCTCCCGCCGGCGCCATTCTCGTAGACGGGGGCAAGCGGCATGTCCATGAAAGGTGATTTGCCTGGTTTGTCGAAACGCTGGCCAGGTGCCATGGGGTCTTGCCAATAGAGAATCCGCTTGCCCGTCTTGGGATCGATGTCGCCCGCTTTGAGCGGGGCATCGGCGGCTTGGGCAGATGCTGCCGCCTGCGTGGGCGCGCTCCGCTGTCCCTGCCTCACGCCAAGGTAGTAGGTGGCGCCCATGCCAAGGCTCGCCAACACCAGACTGGCTGCAATGCGCGCAAAGATGGTTCGGTTCATGGTTGAACTCCAACGTTGGAGGTCGGCTGGTTTGCCGTGGGGAGCGGTTTGAGGAAGGCGAGCTCGGCCCAGAGTTGGGCCGTCGACGCTTCGAGCTTGAGACGTTCCAGCGCAAGGTCGAGTGCCTTGCGGCTTGCCTCGGCGACCGCGGCGAGCGAACCGCTTCCAGTCCGGTAGGACGTTAGCGCTGCCTCGGTTTGCGCGCGCGCTAGCGGGACGGTCGTGGTTTGATAGCGATCCAGGCGGCGTTGGTTCAGTCGCAACGTCTCGCGCTTGCCCAGAATCTGGCCCACCATGTTGCGCCGCAAGACTTCTGCTTGAGCGCGCGCGGCATTGGCTTGCGCCAGCTTGGCCGAGACCTCGCGGTCCTGGCGGTTCTTCTGATCCCAGGGAATCGGCAGGGAGACGTTCAACGACACCATGTTGGCGTAAGCCGGTCCGCGCTGGCTATACATCAGCTCCACCGTCACGTCGGGTGTCTTGGCCGCACGAGAGACACGTCCTTCAGCGTCCGCCATGGCGGCTTGCGCGCTGGCAGCGGCCACATCGGGCAGGGTATCGATGGCCGCGTCGTCCAGCGCGTCGAGCCACTGCGGGACGTCGAACCTGGGGGGCGCGGCGGGCGGGCGGCTGGATGCGTCGCCTACCCAGCGCCGCAGCATGGCCTTGGCAGACGCTTCCGTCGCCCGGGCCTCGTCGGTCCGGTCTTGCAACTGCTGCCGTTCAAGGCGTGCAGCTACGATGTCGGCGCGTGAGCCGCGATTGCCGCGATAGGCCGCCTCGGCTGCCTCGACCTGCAAGGCGACAGAGGCTGTTTGTTCCGCCAGCAGTTGAACGGTACGTGCGGCATACCAGCGGTCAAGCCAGGCTTGCGCTGTGCTGCGCTGGACGGCTGCCAGCGCGGCGACACGCTGTGTTTCGGCCGCGGAGGCCTCGGCGTTGAAACGTTCCGCACGGGCACGGCGCTTCTCGGTCCGCGTGAGCTCTTGCATCACGCTGACCGAGCGCATGGTCATGAAATCGGTGCCGATGGAGAACCGGTCGCTGCCATCGGCGGGAACATTGTTCACGCCGAATTTGAGGACAGGGTCGGGCAGTTGGGCTGCCGCCACGGCCATGTCGAGCGCCGACTGTACACCGGCGCGGGAGGTTTCCGCGTCGGCGGAGCGGGACGATGCCAAGCCGATCGCTTCCTGCAAGGAGAGCGCATCGGTCTGGCTATACGCCAGATGACTGCTTAAAAGCAGCAGGACGGCGAGCGCGAGCAAGCGCCCACCGCGTGGGGGAAAACGCAAAAGCATAAAGCCTCCGGAAAGCAACGACCACCTTGCCGGTTAGGCGGCAAGGCGTGAGAGATACGTCGCTTCGGAGGCTACGTGCGGAAACAGCAGTTCAGGATGGGAATCGGGGGTGGTGGTGCACGGGGCGCCACATCGGCGAGCAAGACCGATTGGCCGTCCGCCATGATGACTGGCTCGGCCGTGATCATCCGGATCAGGACGGGCAGGAAGATGGGAATCTGCGGCGATACGTGATTGGCCGACTTGGTGCCGCTCTGGCAGTGCTCAAGACAGAGGCCGTCATGCTGGTGCACATCCTGCTGCGCCTGCATGGCCATCTCGGGGCACGACTGCACCATGGCACCGGCGTCGGTCGCATCGGCCATGGTGGGCATGACCTCCGCTGAGCCGCGGCTTGCCGCACAGGCGTATGCTGCCGCTGCCAGTTGAACTGTCAGGAAAGCGATGACTAGGAATCCGGCGAACCACGGCCGGCGAAGCGATGCGCGCACGTTCTGCAGATGATGTGATTGGATCGAATGGTAACAGCGGCTACGCGCGATGTGCACGCGGACGCGGCTTATGATCGAACGGGTTGATCTGCCGCAAACGTGCCATCGCGCGATGGGCGTCCTGCCGATAATGCAGAACGCCCCACCGTGTTATTTCGGCGCTTGAATCATGTCTTGGCAGGGCTGCGGCATCGCAGGCATGCCAGCGCTTTTCTGCGCTTGCGCTGCGCGGATCTGCGCAAGTTTCGCGTTGCGAGCTTTCTCGATGACCTGCCAGTCTGGCCCGGCAATGGCCGTCAACGATGTCAAAACAGCCGCCAAGCCGACAGCGGAAAGAATGACCTTCTTCATGGTGATGCTCCAGTGATTTCACGCGGGGCCGGCATGAATGCCGGCTTAGCAATTTGCGTGGCGTATTCGCTTACGCCGCTATACGGATGCCGCACTGCAAAAAGGCGCGATCCGTAAAGCTAAATGGAGCGGGCTCGGGGTGGCCGTTCGAGCGGCACAGGAACTGCGGAAATATAGACAGGCTCCTGGGCGGGAACCAGGATGTGCATCCCCTTGGCGCCGAGCGGCATCGCTGGGCTGGAAAGCGCCCCGATCACAGCGCAGAAAGACACGCAAGGAGCGGTGTCCGTGCAGTCGGAACCACTCTGGGCATGGCCGTCACCGGTGATATGGCAGGGGTGTCCTTTCTCGGCTTGTACGACATCATGCGCTGTCGACAGCCCTGGCAGACCCACAGCGCCGTGCATCTGCATTGATGCCATGGGGAGCCCGCGCGCAGGCAACGCCACGGCAAGCAGCACGATCATCAGCATGCGCCAAAGGGGATTCATCGCGCGCGGATTTTTGTCAGATGTTGCGTAGGTTCAAGCTAACGGTCAGCAGGTATGCGTCACGCACGCCTGTTGACCAATTCTGGGCAGTATTCACCTTCCCACAATGGCAACGTCAAGGTTTCTTTGATGGTTCCTGCTGTTTGAGCATCTGGTCCATCATCATCTGCATCATGTCCATGCGGTTTTCCATCATGTTCATGCGCTGCTCCATGGGCATGCCCGAGCCGCCCATCATCGGCGCCGCACCGCCGGCCCCCATCCCTTGACCGCCCATCATGTCCATCATCATCGGGCCGCCCATACCGTGCATTGTCTGCATCGTGTCCTGCATGGCCTGCATGTGCTCGGCCATCAGACGTTGCCGTTCCTTCGGGTCCTTGGTCTGATGGATCTTGTCCATCTGGGCCTGCATCTTCTTCATCTGCTGACGGGCTTGCTCGAAGCGCTTTTCCGTATCCGCAGAGTTTGCCGTGGCAGGGGCAGTCTTCGCTGGGGTTGCCGCACTAGGCTGGCTCGCTGCGGCGGGGTGGTGCTCGTCAACGGCCCAGACCGATGCACTGGCGATCAGCAGCGCGCCTGCTACAAGAAAGCCAACATGCTTGTTGTTCGTCATGGTGCTGCCTCCTGAAATGATGGGATTTCATTTTGATATGCGATCGGTGGTCGCCAGTTGACGTATCACAACGAATTGCTCTCGCTTGACCCGTATCAACCTCCCGTTCCGGGCGTGGAACACACTGCAATCGTAGTTGTGCCCAGACCTAATCAAGTTAAACAATCAGCACATCCGAGGTTGGCATGCCAAGCGATTCCATCGGACACCATCGTGGCGATCAAGTGGTCGGTCGGCAGAGCGCGCTGCGCATCGCTCAACCGGTCGTCGATGCCGGTCGCGTGCGCGATCCGGTTTGCGGTATGGAGATTTCCCCTGCGCAGGCAGCAGCCAGCACGGAAGTCGGGCATCAGCGCTATTGGTTCTGTTCTCGGCACTGTGAGAAGACTTTTCTCGCTGATCCGGCGCGATATCTCTCGCATGACGCGCATGACGCGCATGACCACGACGGCGCGGCCCATGATCACGCGCCAACCGGAGTTGCTGCGGTGTCCGCAAGCACGAAGCAACTGGCCAAGGACCCCATCTGCGGAATGATGGTTGACAAGGCCACTGCCTTGTCCGCAGAGCGAGGAGGGCGAAAGTACTACTTCTGCAGCGAGAGCTGTCTGCACACGTTTGAGTCGCCGGAGTCCGAACTGAAGGCGATGAAGACGCGCGTCACCATTGCCTTGACCGGTGTGCTGGCGTTGGCGGTGTTACGCGCCGGGGCGTTTCTGGCCTTGGCTGCAGGTGCGACCCTGCTGACTTGGGCGCCCATTCCGGCGCTGCCTTGGTTCACATGGGGAATATGGCTGTTCCTGCTGGTGACCCCCGTACAGTTCATTGGAGGTTGGAGCTTCTACAAAGGCGCGTGGAACGCGGTCCGCACGCGCAACATCAACATGGATTTCCTGATCGCGCTGGGTACGTCGGTAGCGTACTTCTACAGCGTGGTCGTGTTGTTCTTCCCATCCTGGTTGCCGGTGAAGGTGGCCGAACGCGATGTCTACTTCGAGGTGTCCGCGGTCATCATCGCTTTTGTGCTGCTGGGCAAGTACATGGAGGAGATCATCAAAAAGAAGTCCTCCGCCGCAGTCCGTCGCCTGCTTGACCTCAAGCCCGCTGTGGCGCACGTGATTCGCGATGGCAAGGAAGTCGAGATTCCCGCCGAAAGCATCATGGTCTCGGAGCTGGTAGTGGTCCGCCCCGGCGAGAAGATTCCAACCGATGGCAAGGTGACGGACGGGCAAACCAGCGTGGACGAATCGATGCTGACCGGGGAGTCGATGCCAGTTGACAAGAAGCCTGGGGCAACGGTGATCGGCGGTACGCTGAACCGGTCAGGCGCCTTTACGTTCCAGGCGACCCGCATCGGTGCGGATACGGCGCTGGCGCAGATCATCAAGATGGTAGAAGACGCGCAGGCAAGCTCGGCACAGATTCAGCGGCTGGCCGACCAGGTGACCGGCTATTTTGTGCCGGCGGTCGTGGGCGTTGCACTGCTGGCTGTCATCGGATGGACGCTCGCGGGGCATTTCCCGCAGGGGCTGCTCGCCTTTATTGCCGTGCTTATCATCTCCTGCCCGTGCGCTCTGGGTGTAGCGACGCCTGCCGCCTTGATGGTCGGCGTGGGAAAAGGCGCGGACGCCGGCATCCTGATCCGCGGCGGCGAAGTGCTCGAACGCGCTGAGAAATTGACCACCGTTGTCTTTGACAAGACGGGCACGATTACGCGCGGCGAACCGACCGTGACCGATATCCTGCCGCTTGGGACACACCAGGAAGCCGAGCTGCTCAGTATTGCTGCAGCGGTCGAGTCCGGCTCGGAGCATCCGCTGGGCGAAGCGATCGTCCGTGCCGCACAGCATCGTGAGCTGGCGACGCGTAAGGCGAACAACATCCAGGCGCTGTCGGGGATGGGTATTCAGGGGGCCATCGACGGCCAGCAGGCCTGGCTAGGAAACCGGCGCATGCTCGCGCAGCAGGCCATCTCAGTCGATACGATTGAAGCGACGCTGGCCGGGCTGGAGGCTGATGGCAAGACAGCGATGCTGGCGGGGATCGGGCATGAACTGCTTGGCATCATCGCCGTGGCCGATACGGTCAAGCCAGAGGCGTCAGAGGCCATTGCCATGCTCAAGTCGCGCGGCATCAAGGTGGTTCTGCTCAGTGGGGATAACCAGCGCACCGCGCAAGCTATCGGGCGGCAGGTCGGCATCGAGCGCGTAATCGCAGAGGTCATGCCGGAAGACAAGGTCAAGACCATCCAGGGCTTGCAGAAGGACGGCGAGGTGGTTGCCATGGTCGGCGATGGGGTCAACGACGCGCCCGCGCTCGCTGCGGCGGATATCGGCGTCGCTATCGGCTCGGGCTCGGATGTGGCCAAGGAGACCGGCAGCATCATCCTGATCCGCAATGACGTACGCGACGTGGCGGCTTCCATCGAGTTGTCCCGCGCCACGATGCGCAAGATCAAGCAGAACCTGTTTTGGGCCTTCTTCTACAACACCATCGGCATTCCGGTGGCGGCTTTCGGCCTGCTCAATCCCATCCTGGCGGCGGCGGCGATGTCGCTGTCCTCGCTTAGCGTGGTGGCGAATTCGGCCATGCTCAAGCGCGTGCGGCTGACAAGTAAGGCGCAGGAGGTGCCGGCATGAAACCCGCTGTCTGGTTCTGTGCCGCCGTGGCGACGGCGCTGGCCGCCGCCATCCTCTATTGGTACGGAATCTCACTGTTCTCGGTGCTGGTTGCGCTGATTCTCCTGGCCTGTCCGGTCTGGGTGATCTGGATGAGTTTGCGTCTTTCACGGCAAACCAGACGAGAGGTTGAGGCGGCAGTGGAGCGGGAACTGAAATCGCGTAGGAAGTCGTAAGACGGAGGTGGAAAATGACCTGGCTTTCGCAAAACCTGATCTGGATCGTGCTGGGCGGATTGGTGGTGGTGTTCCTTTGGCGCAGCCAAGCGATGCGCTCCAGAGGCGGCGAGGGTGCCGGCATGATGCACGGCGCTCCAGATGCAAACAGTGACCCAGTGACCGGAAACCGGGTTGACCCGACCCACGCCATCACGGCCAATTTTGAAGGGAAGACGTTCTACTTCGAGTCTGAGCAATCTCGCGCGGTCTTTCAGCAGAATCCTTCACGTTTCGTCCACCAACACCATCGCCATCACGGCGGGTGCTGCTAGCCAGCCTTTTTTCAAGCCGATTGCCTGTGGACGAGGAGGCTCGCATGAATGATCAAATGAACCCTGAAGATGGGCCGCACGCGGCGCACAGGACAGTCTTCAGGTCCAGGTGGGTTTTGATAGGCTTCCTGCTTGTGATCGCCTATTTCCTGTTCACGGAACATCGGGCACACGTGATCCCGTTCCTGCCCTTCCTGTTGCTCGCTACTTGCCCGTTGATGCACCTGTTCATGCACCACGGCCACCAAGACGAAGGGGGCGAGCCGTCAACGCACGTACATCCAAAGGGAGAGTAACGATGCAGCACGACACACAATCCGGCTACGGGCTCTGGTCGTTGGTCATCATCAACTCGGCCATCTTCATCATCTTCGCTTTCAGCTTCACCAAGCCAAAGACCTCGCGTGACTGGCGGTCCTTCGGGGCCTTCTCGGCGTTTCTCGTGGCGCTGTTTACGGAGATGTACGGGTTCCCACTGACGATCTACTTGTTGCTGCCCTGGTTGAGCAAGCATTTTCCCGGTATCGATTTCCTCTCTCACGACGCGGGGCATTTGCTGGAGGTGATGTTCGGCTGGCGCGCTAATCCGCATTTCGGGCCGTTCCACATCCTAAGCAACCTGCTGATCTTCGGTGGTTTCATCATGCTCGCTTCCGCCTGGCGGGTGCTGTATCTGGCGCAGCAGCAGCACCGTCTGGCCACCGGTGGACTCTATACCCGCATGCGCCATCCGCAATATGTGGCGTTTGTCCTGATCATGCTCGGCTTCCTGCTGCAGTGGCCGACGTTGCTCACGCTGATCATGTTTCCAGTGCTGGTCTGGATGTATGTTCATCTCGCGCTGACTGAGGAGCGAGATGCGCTGGCCGAGTTCGGCCGGGCATACGAAGCGTATTGTGAGCGCACACCACGTTTCATCCCCCGTTGGAGCAGTGGTGCGTCGAAGGCGTCGTCTCATTGATCACGACATCCTCGGCAGGAGGCAACCCTTCGCAGCCGCTGTAACAGAGTCCGCCACTCTGATCCTCTTCTCCACGTAATGCACGTTGGCTTGGCTGGCGGCGCCCGAACCTTTCGTGGATTTCATGGGCACGCTTTTCCATGGCGTAGATTTCAAGCATCTGCCGGCCAACTGCTCACGTGATGGTCCCTTCTGTATCCCGCCATCATGTTTGTAGTACGGTTCTTTGCGGCGGGCGCCTTCTTTTAGTCGCCGCACAACGGCCAGTTAGGTCAAAGAGAAAGCGCTGCCCGCTGAGGCTCGCGTTGCTAGTGCGCTTGGCCGGCAAATTCGAGCGCCCGTTGATTGGGCCATTGCCCATGTCTGGATCATCACAACCGCCCATTGGATATGCAGCTAAGAGTCGCCGGAAACCTCACCGCACGTCAGTGTCGCAAGCGCTGCAAGCTTGGCGAACCGTTGCTTCTCCAACGTCGCAGTCACGATGGTCTGATGCCGGAATATAAGACTGCGCAAACGAGTAGGGCCAAGATGGCCCGTAAAGCCACTGGAATGCCGTCTCGGCCACCAAGTCGCGCACTGACCGACCTGTCTCAAGTGTGTGTGTCAGCGTGGCGCTAAGCGCTTCTTCCGAAGCGCGCCAGATATTGTCTTCCCCGGCTTTTCGCCTGGAGGCCCTCACGCCCGCAGCCATGGCGGCTACGAGCAACAGCCATGGTTGGAACCGCTCGGACCATGCATAGCGCGTCCAGCGCATCGGATGGCTCCATTTCAGCCATTCAGCGCTCCACGGCGTTGCCAGCGCGCGCACGGTTGGGCTCCAGAACTGGTCATACAGCCGTTCGTTGATTTCCGAGACGGCGCGCACATGCTCGAACAGGGCACGCGGGTATGGGAATTGAATGTCTTCGACGCGACGCGGCTCAAACGTGACCCCGCGTTGGGAGTTGTTCTGTGGCGGCGCATCGGAGTGTTCCGACAGCTTCATCTCGTACAAGCCGGGCGGCAGCGCCTCAATCGCATCGAGGCTTTGCAGGATCGCGCGATGCTCGTGACGCGCCACGCTTGCGGAGACGAAAATGCCGAGGTGTCCGACATGCGGGTTGGTGAGATACACGATTCGCTGGCCGGCGGCGACCAGAGCTTCCGTACTTTCGTACACGACGGGAATCCAGCCGAGCGCCTGGTGCGGTGGCGTGATGTTGTCGCCGTACGAGGCAAAGATGACGATCGGTTTGCAAATGCGCCGTAAGTCGACCGTGCACTTACCGTCGACATGCACTTCGCCGGTTTCCAACTTGTTGCCGACAAAAAGATCCTGGATGGTTGCGACCAGTTCTTCCCGGCTGAGAAAGTAAAAGCCATTCCACCAGCGCTCGAATTCCAAAAACCGGTCACCTTCACCATCCGGATCGGCGAAGACAGTGTAGAGCTTGGTCCAGAGCGCGGACTCAGGCTTGAGTGCCTCGAAGTTCTGTACCAGCCATGCACCGTCAAAACGGCCGTTGCCCAGATCGGCAAGAAAGTTTGCTGACCACACGCCGCCGGTGAACGCCCCGAGCAGGCGCATCGGGTTGACGCCTGCTTCGCCGGACCAGTACGAGAGCGGGGAGCCGTTGAGCACCGCAGGGCAGGCGACGCGCTCGCAGCAGTGGGCAGACAGGAGCATCACTTCCCAGCCGGCCTGGCAGTTGCCGTAGAGCACCGGCGCCTGCCCGTCATGCCGTCGCGCGACCTCCTCGACGAAGGTACGAAGCGCGTTCAGGACGTCGCCAAGGGTCTGTCCGCGGCAGGGGGCCGGGAAGAAGCTGACAAAGTAGACAGGATGGCCTTCGGCGAGGGCCATGCCGACTTCCGAATCGCGCTTGAAGCCCCCAATGCCCGGTCCGTGACCGGCACGCGGGTCGATGACGATGACGGGGGTTGCATCCGCCCGAACCTGTCGCTCCAGGTGGTCGGTGCCACAGCGCGTGATACGGAGCAGGGCATAGTTGGCCGGGCGCTCGAAGGTTCGCGCATCCAGTAGCAATTCGTAGTCGAAATGCAGCGGTGGCGGCAGGCCGGCCTCCTCATGGGCCAACATATTGTTGGCGCGTTGCCGCAGGATATCGATGAACAGAATCCACCGCTGCGTGACATCCACCCAGTAGTCCCACCCTTGCTCAAGAGGGGGCTCGGCAGGTGCCGGCTGTGGCTCGGCCTGGTGGTCCGGTTCGCTAACCAACCGCAGCGCCGGGGCTGCTACACCCGGCGCCGATCGGGCCGGACGTCGTTTGCGCTGTACCGTACGGTCTGTCATCACACCACCTCATCACTTCCTGTGAAAGTCGTGATGTCCGTCACCAGACAGTGCGGACACGGGCTGCAAATCATGCGGTGCAACTGCATGGGCCTTGTAGGCCAGCTTAGCCGCATCGGGCCGAACTTCGTTGTCGCAGGTCAGGTGAATTGAAGCGCGGGCTCTTTTCTGAGCCCGCGCGCAGACTTACTTGGTATCGGGATGGAAATGCTTGGACTTGTCCCTGCCCTTGGTGTCCTCGGCGGGGGCGGCCGCCGGCGCGCTGGCGGCGGAAGCGCCAGCTTTCTCGGCGACGTGCGAATGCGGTTTCATTTTGTGCGCGCCGGAGGCTTCGGATGCCATGGGCATGTCGTTGTCCGTGGCAAATACGCCGGCCGACATGGATGCGGCGGTTGCAAGCAGCAGTGCGGAAAGGATGGTTTTGCGGTTCACGTTGTGTCTCCTAGCGATAAAAGTTGGCGGTTCAGTTTTGCAGTCCATTCTGGGTGATGAGGGGCCACTATTGCACTGACTCCTGCTGGATAGCGACCGTGGCTTGATCCATGTCAAGCCGGATCGGCGCTCCATGTCTCATTTCACCCAGCCAATAGCAGGATGTTTGGTCTCGTACGCCATGCCCCAATGCTCTTGGGCAGGGGCGGTGGGTGCGGGGATGGTTTCCATGAGCGGGGTATCGGCAGTCTGCCAACTGCTTCCCGATGGGAAGCTGACCGGAAGGTGACTTTTCTGTCATGCATTCCAGTTGCTTGATCTTCAGGTGCATGTTTCTGGCACATGGGGGCTGAAATGGCGACGGGTAAGCTATTACCTGCTACGCAATTGGATCGAATATGCCTTGATCCAGGTAAAGCGATGCCGCCCATAAAGGTGTAACGTGAATTGTGCTTGGGGTTACACCTTGGGTTTCACGAGGAGGTGCACGATGATGGTTCACGGGTTCGACATGGCCGGCTATGGTCTCGCTCACTGGATCACGTTTGCCGTCATGGCGGTGGTATTGCTGTATCCCATCGGCCGAATCCTGATGCGGATCGGGTTGTCGCCTTTTTGGGCCATTCTGGTGCTGGTGCCATTCTTCAACCTGATCGGGCTTTGGGTGCTGGCATTTGTCGAATGGCCACGGCAAGGGTCTGGCCGTCCTGGCTAGTCGGATGCCATGAAATCGTTCAGCTGCCCGGATGGCACCATGGTTCGCAAGGCCATTCCCTCTCTGGTGTCCGCGTGCCTTGTGGCGTTTGCTGCCGCATGCATGGTGGGTGGGGCTTGGGCTGAGGAACCAGACGGCCGCACGCTCGTCGATCGCGTCGATACCCTGCTGTGGGGCAAGACGCTGCAAGGCGAGTTCCAGATGACGATCACCACACCGCGCTGGCAGCGCGCGCTTGACCTGCGCGCCTGGATGGAGCGGCCGCGGCGCTCGTTCATCCGCGTTCTGGCGCCGGCCAAGGAGGCCGGTATTGGGTCGCTGCGTATCGGCTCGGAGATGTGGAACTACCTGCCCAACATCGAGCGCACCATCAAGATTCCGCCGTCGATGATGCTGCAGCCCTGGATGGGCTCCGACTTCACCAACGACGACTTGGTCAAGCAAAGCAGCGCCGTGGATGACTACACGCATCGGGTTCTCCGCACGGAGGTGCTGAACGGCGCCGCGTCTTACGTGATTGAATCGATTCCCAAGCCGGATGCCGCCGTCGTGTGGGGAAAGATTCTCTACTGGATTCGGCAAGCGGATACGATTCCGCTCAAGCAGTATTACTACAACGAGCGCAACGAACTGGTGCGGGTCCTGACGTTCTCCGACGTTGGCCCGATGGGTGGCCGCACCATTCCGACCAAATGGGAAATGCGCCCCGTGAATGATCCAGGCCACGCAACCGTGATCGTCGTCAAGGCCGCGCGCTACGACCAGCCGATTGACGACGAACGCTTTACGCAGCGCAATCTGCAAAAGCCATGAATGCTGCAGCCGATACAGTCGTCAAGCTCGTAGGTGTCTCCAGGCTGTATCGGCAAGGTGCCAGCGTCGTGCATGCGCTGCAGCATATCAATCTGGAAATCCGCAAAGGCGACTTTGCGGTGCTGGTAGGGCCGTCCGGCTCGGGCAAGACAACGCTCCTGAACGTGATCGGTGGCTTGGACTCACCCACCGAAGGCCATGTCTGGGTCGACGGCAGCGAGATCGGGACACTGGGTAAAGCCGCGCTTTCGGACATCCGCTTGCGCAAGATCGGCTTCGTCTTCCAGGAGTTCAATCTGATTCCCGTTCTTTCCGCGCTAGAAAACGTGGAATTCGTGATGCTGTTGCAGGGGGTGCCAGAGATGCAGCGCCGGGACCGCGCCATGACGCTGCTCAAGGAACTGGGATTGGAAGGGATGGAGCACAGGCGTCCGCAGCAACTCTCCGGTGGGCAGCAGCAGCGCGTGGCGGTGGCGCGCGCCATCGCGGCCGAGCCGATCATCGTGCTGCCCGATGAGCCGACCGCCAATCTGGATTCCAAAGCCGGCGCCGCGCTCATGGACATGATGAAGGCCATGAATGAACGGCGCGGCGTGACGTTCGTGTTCTCCACCCACGACCCGATGGTGGTCGAACGCGCGCGGCGGGTCATTCGCCTGCGTGACGGCCGGATCGAAGCCGATGAGCGCCGACCGCCATGATGCTGCTGCCACTCGCCGTGCGCAATGTGCTGCGCAACCGCAGGCGTTCCGCCATCACCATCTCGTCGATCGCCATCGGCCTAGCGGCGATGATCTTCAACTGGGGATTCACCGCTGGCATGAACCGCGAGATGGTCGAGAACACCACGCGGTATTTCGCCGGCGATGCGCAGGTGCATCTCAAGGGCTACCACGACGATCCGATCCTTGATCTCGCCATGCCAGACTCGGCCCCCATCCTGCATGCCGTGCGCAACGAGGCTGGGGTGGCAGCCGCCAGCATCCGCCTGGAAACCAAAGCGCTGGCCAGCCGGGGCGACAAGTCGCGCGGCCTCATGCTCGTCGGCGTCGAGCCGGCAGACGAGGCGCAGGTGACGATGCTCTCGGACGCCATCGTGGCCGGGCAGCCGCTGACGACCGGCGCGCCCGGCGTGCTGATCGGGGAGATGCTTGCTGAAGCGCTCGCGGTGCGGCCCGGGCAGAACATCGTGTTCGTGGGGCAGGGCTACGACGGCTCGATATCGAGCGGAAAGTATCCGGTGCGCGGCATCTTCCGCAGCAAGATCGACGATCTCGACGGCTACGTCGCCGTGATGCCGCTGCCTGTTGTGCGGGAGTTTCTCTCCGCGCCCGGTGGCGCCACCGCCATCGCCCTGCGGCTGCGCGAGCGCTCGCGCCTGGAGCCGGTCAGCGCGGGGCTCGCCGAGCGCCTGGGAGATCGTTACGAAGTCGTGGGGTGGCCACGGCTGCTACCGATGGTAGCGGTCAGTTCGCGCTTTCACGAGGTCACGACCTACGTGGTGCTGTTGGTGTTCTTCGTGGTGGTCGTCTTCGCGGTGGCGAATCCTGTGCTGATGTCCGTGATGGAGCGCACGCGCGAATTCGGCATCATGCTTGCCGTCGGCATGAGCCGCACGCGCGTGCTTCGGCTGGTCCTGTATGAATCGATCCTTCTGGGCATCGTTGGCCTGATCGTCGGCAACGCCGTCGGCTGGACAGTGACGGCGTATTTCGCGCGCGCGGGTATCCATCTGCACGGTTTTGAAGCCGGGCTGCGCACGATGCCCGGGCTGTCCGACGTCGTCTATCCGGTGGTGAGCGCCGAGCGTGGCGTCGTGCTGTCAGTGGCGGTCTTCGTCATTGCCGGGCTGGCGGCACTGTATCCCGCTGCCAAGGCCGTGCAGTTGCGGCCCATCGAGGCGATTCGCGGGCTACCCGCTGCCATGCGGGTGTCGTCACGAAACACGGGCGATTCCCGCTTGCCGGTGTTCGTGCTGCTCGCACTGCGCAACCTGCTGCGCAATCCACGCCGCACGGCCCTCATGGCCGCAGGCGCTGCCTTCGGCATCGTGGGCTTTGTCTTCATCCTGGGGTTTTTCGACGGATTCTTCGACCAGACGATCGAGAACTCCACGCGTTATCTGACGGGGCACATCCAGGTCGAACGCAAGGGCTTTCGCAAGGATTATGCCCCCGAGCTTGCCATCGACGATGCCGTCTCGCTGCTGCAAGCCGTCCGGGGCACGCCTGGCGTGATTGCGGCTGCGCCGCGCACCCAGGTCCAGGCGTTGGCCAGCACGGCCTCGAAATCCGAAGGCATCATGCTCATCGGCATCGATCCGGTGGCGGAGGCTAAGGTCACGTTCATTTCCCGCACGGTTGTCCAGGGACGGGCGCTCATACCTGGCGCCGATCGCGAAGTCATGATTGGCCGCAGGCTCGCCGACAAGCTCGGTGTCCGCCTGGGCGAGAAGATCGTCGTCATGGCCCAGGCCGCCAACGGCGAGCTCGGCACGGCAGCCTACGGGGTGGGGGGCATTTTCTCGACGGAAAGTGCCAGTTTCGATGGCGCATTTGCTTTTGTCACGCTGCCAGCGGCGCAGTCGTTGCTTGCGCTCGGTTCACGCGTTTCCACCATCAATGTCCGGCTGGAGGATCGCGCGCACGTGTCCGCTGCCGTTGCCCTGCTACGCGCGCGTATCGGTGGCACCGACGTGACGCTGATACCGTGGCAGGAACTCTTGCCGCAGCTCGAAGACATGGTCCGGCTCCTGCGCGTGGTGAGCAGTATCATCCTGGCGGTGCTGCTTCTGGTGATTACCACGTCGGTCATCAATACCGTGTTCATGGCCGTCACCGAGCGCACGCGCGAGTTTGGCGTGATGCTGGCGCTTGGCACGTCGCCCGCCGCCTTGAGGCGCATGGTCGTATATGAGTCCATCGCCTTGCTGTTGATCGCGTCTGCCGTCGGGTATGGCGCCGGCATTGCGCTGGTGCTGTATCTTGGGCATGCCGGTATGGACCTGTCGAGCTTCTTCGCCGGATATTCCGCCATCCCCGGGTTGACCGGCATCGTTTATCCGCGCATTTTCGGTGCGACGGTGGTCCCGCCGGGTATTGCGCTGTTGATTGCCGGCGTGCTGGTTTCGCTCTATCCCGCGGCCAAGGCGGCGCGGCTCGATCCAGTGCAAGCGATACGCCATGTTTAAGCAAGCCGTGCCGTTCGGACTTCTGGCGGCTCTGGCCTTCGGAGCCTCGGCGCAGGAGACGTCGCAGTCCGGGTTGAAATTTTCCGGTTACTACAAGAGCTTGCTGGAGGAATCGGAAACCATCGTGCCCGGCGGGCAACGCTATCTGCTCGATCTCAATCGCCTGCGGCTGCAGTTGCAGGGCAAGCTCTCCGAGCACGTCGCCGTGGATCTGCAGTACGACAACGAATTGCTGTTCGGCAGCTACCTGCACACCGCACAGTTCGCAAGCCAGAGCAGTCTCGCGCCGGATCAGTACCTGGATCTCGACGGCAATTACCTGCGTGGCGGCTCGTACTACGGCCAGCACCGGCTGTATCGCGGCAACGTCACCCTGTCATCGGGCGACACCGATGTGCGCATCGGGCGGCAGCGCATCGCATGGGGAACGGGCCGTTTCTGGAGCCCGCTCGACCTGCTGAACCCCCTGAACCCGACTGCCATCGAGCGCGAGGAGCGCGTGGGTGTCGACGCGGTGCTGGCCGAGCACAAGCTGGGGCCCATCTCCCGCATCAGCGCTGTGTACGCGCCGGGGCACGGTGGCGCGGACTCCAGCGCGGCATTCAATTGGCACGCCAACACGCATGGCGTGGACTATTCCATTGTCGGCGGGCGCTTCGGCAATGAGCAGGTCGCCGGCTTCGATCTCGCGGGGCAGATCGGCACGGCGGGCATTCGTGGTGAGTTCACGCAAGTGCGTGCCAAGACTGGCTCGACCTATCAACGTGCCGTTCTCGCGCTCGATTATGCGTTTGCGAACACGCTCACGCTTAGCGCCGAGCTCTACTACAACGGCGCCGGCACGACCAATGCCGCCGCGTACGATTTCACGTCGCTGTTGACCGGCAAGATTCGCAGCGTTGCCAAGCACTATGCTGGTGGCTACATGAGCTACGAAATCACGCCGCTGCTCAAGTGGGAGGGCTATGTGGTGGTCAATTTGGACGACCATAGCCGTTTCGTTTCGCCCCTGCTGACCTATTCGATCAAGACGAATCTCGACTGGCAGATCGGCGCCCAGTTCTTTATGGGCAGCAGTGGCAGTGAGTTTGGACATTTCCATCACATCTACTACACGCAGATACAGTGGTTCTTCTAAAACGATAGTGCTTGCCGGCTGTCGACGTCCGGAAAGCTGGGCTCGGATGCGTGCATGGCGCGGCAATGGGGAAGGTGGGCAACGAGGAGAAGGAACATGGGCGTCATAACGCATGCGAATCCCGAACCAGCGGTGCGCGAGCGGGTGCCCGCTGAACTGCCACGGCTCTTGTACATCCTGCGCGCATTGGCCGGGGCAGGGTGGGCGCATTATGTGGAGCGGCTACGGATTGGCCGTGACGCACTCGAAGCTTCAGTTGAGGCGGTGCAAGCGACCGATCAGGATGCAAAGCGGCTGAGAGCTACGCTCGAAGGGCTGGGGCCCGCGTTCGTCAAGTTTGGCCAGCTTCTGAGCCTGCGGCGCGATATGTTGCCGGAGGTCTATATCGAGGAGCTGCAACGGCTCCAGGATGATGTCGCTGTTTTCCCTGGCGAGCAGGCGCGTGAGATTGTCGAGCGTGAACTGGGCAAATCCGTTCACGCGTTGTTCACCAGTTTCGATGAGACGCCCCTGGCTGCCGCGTCGATCGGCCAGGTCCATACGGCGCAGTTGATTGACGGCACCAGCGTGGTGGTCAAGGTGCAGCGCCCCGGCATCGAGCCCATCATTCATGCCGATGTCAGGATCATGCGCTTCTTGGCCCGTCAACTGGAGCGGTATGTGCCGGAGAGTCGCCGATTTGGCCCGGGCGATCTGGTGGAAGAGTTTGCCCGGCTCATCAACGAAGAATTGGACTATCAAGTCGAGGCGCGCAACGGCGATCTCCTGAGGGAGAATTTGCAGGATGATAAGCACGTCTTCGTGCCCCGCATCTTTTGGGAGCAGACCAGCCGACGTGTCTTGACCATGGAGCGCAGTTTCGGCAAGAAGCTTACGCATATTCCGTCGTCCGAACAGGAGAGCCGACGGCGCGTGGCGCAGGCGCTGATGGCATCGTTCTTGAAGCAGGTCTTCGAGGACGGCTTCTTTCACGGCGACCCGCATCCGGGCAACGTATTTTTGCTGGAGGACGGCCGGCTTTGCTTTCATGACTTTGGCATCATGGGACGGCTGTCCGCCTATGATCAGGAAGCCTTGGCCCAGTTGATTCTCGCCGTCAGTTCCGGCGAGGTGTCATGGATGGTGGATGCCTATTTCGAGATGGGGGTGGCGACCGAGGGGGTGGATCGTGAGGCATTTACCCGCGATGCTTCGCAGGCACTTGACGCATACTACGAAGCCGCCGGGAAAGGCTATTCGTTCGGCGAAATTGTCCGCCAGTTTGCGCTGCTCAGCCAGCGCCATCGGATCAAACTGCCGCGCCAGTTTCTGCTGGTCTCGAAAGCGTTCATGCTGGTCGAATCGCAAGCGTTGACGCTCGCCCCGGACTTCAACGCACTCGCGTCCTTGCGGGAATATGCGCCGCATTTGCTCGGCCGCAAACTATTGCAGGGGGCGAATGTACAGACCGAGTTCAGCAGGGGATTCCGCACCTTGCGCGCGCTGCATCACGCCGCCGCCTTGCTGCCCGACATTCTGAACCGCACGGTGGAGGCGCTCAGCAGCGGTAAGGCGACGCTGCATATCAAACACGACCAGTTGCAAGGATTGGAAGCGCATATCGACCGTGCAAGCAACCGGCTGAGCTTGAGCTTGATTATTGCGAGCGTCGTGATTGGCTCCTCAATCGTCATGGCGTTCCACAGCGGTCCGCACTATGCGGGCATTCCAGTGCTGGGGCTTCTGGGTTTCGTCGTCGCCAGCGTGATGGGCCTCGCTTGGGCGGTTGCGATCCTGCGATCAGGAAAGTTCTAGAGGCGCCGCTACAAGCAATGGGGCCTCGAAAGCAACGATGCAGCGCTCCGCTAAAAGACGGCGATGGCACCCGTGGCCAACTCCCGTATCAGCGCTGGAAGCGCCGCCAAATGCTGCGCGGTCAGCTCGCGAACTTGCCGCTGCCGCGCAGCGGAGAACCCACCCGCCGCTGCAAGGTCGATCGCCACCAACTGAGGCTGGTCGACCGGGTGGCCGATTGCCGAGAGCAGCCTGACCGTCACTTCATCCACGCCTTCGATGTCGGCATGAATGCTCGCCGCCAATCGATGTGCCAGCACGTTGTAGAGCTTGCCGACATGCGCGGCCGGATTCTTTCCCGCTGCCGCTTCCAATGACATCGGGCGGTACGGCGTGATCAAGCCGTTGACGCGATTGCCGCGGCCGACCTCGCCATCGTCGCCGTGCTCCGCACTTAACCCGGTCACGGTCAGGTAAATTCCGCTCTCGTCAAGCGTAGCTGGGTCATCCAGGGTGTTGATCCCGATATGGCACGCCGTCGGCAGACACCCAGCCAGGTACGCTGCCAATCGGCCCTTGAGTGTGAAATAGTCTTCAATACTTCCCACGTCTCGGTCGACGAGTGCGAGCGCCACGGTAAGGCCGAAGTGCGCGCCCAGCCGGTGCCCCATGATCTTAAAATCCGCCCCAGCCGCATCAAAGGCGCTGCGAAATTCGTTGGAGCGCAGGACGCGCGCAGCGCAAAGGACCGTGTCTTCGAGTCGGGAGCGGGGTGCGTACCCGACGCCGAAGGAGGTGTCGTTGGCCAGCGGAAGCGCCGCCTGCTGGATAACACGCTGAAGATTCGGCGCCGAAGGCCTCAAAACAAGCTCGATGCCGATGTCATTGCCTGCCTTTCCCAAGGTTGCCACCAGGTATTCGCGGATGGATTGCTCGACGAGTGACGTGGCCGAAGCCGACGGCAACTCGGTCACGGGGCCGCAGACGATCAGCCGCGCGGGACGCAGAACTTTGCCGCCGCCGAACCGTGGCTGGCTGATGCCTCCGATTAACAGCGCCTTATCCAGGTTGAAGTGCTGAATCGCTCCGTATGCTTGCAGATAGGCTCGGGATAGGGCGCAGGCTGCCGCCTCGACGGCGCCATCGCACAGGCTGTCCGGATGGCCGAAGCCCTTGTGCTCGGCAATTTCGGTTTGTGTGGCTTCCAGCGTCGACGTGGTCGAGATGGAGAGTGCAATTTCGCCGACAGTCCGCATGATAAGACGCTCCTGCCCAAATCCGATTGGGTCATTCTATTCACTGGCAGTCCAGTTTGGTATTAAGACCGTCCCCTCGGGGGTCGCGATTGTGGGCCTTGAGCGACATCAACAAATTCGCCGCCCGAGTGACTAGCATGGAAACAGGACACCCGGAGCGGCATGGGCTCTTGTGTGGCAGGAACGGCATGGTTGGCCCATGCGCGGTGTTCCCATGCCTCCGGGGCTAAGAATCTCGAAAATGGAGGTGTCTGATGCGAGCAGCATGGTCAGTCGTTGTTGCGGTAATTTTGGCAATCAGCCTCTCGGGGTGCGGCTATAACACCATTCAAGCGCAGGATGAACAGGTCAAGGCAGGCTGGTCTGAAGTCGTGAACCAATACCAGCGGCGCGCCGACCTGGTACCGAACCTGGTCAACACGGTCAAGGGTTACGCAAGTCATGAGAAAGAGGTGTTGACGGAGGTGACTGAGGCTCGCGCGCGTGTCGGCGCCATCCAAGCCTCGCCTGCGTTGCTCAATGATCCGCAGGCGTTTGCCCGATTCCAGTCGGCGCAGCAGCAGTTGACCGGATCGCTGTCCCGACTCCTTGCCGTGTCGGAGAACTACCCGCAGTTGAAGGCAGATGCTGGGTTTCGCGATCTGCAAGCACAGCTTGAGGGGACCGAGAACCGGATCACCATTGCACGAAATCGGTACATCCAATCGGTACAGAGCTACAACGTGACCGTGCGCTCATTTCCATCGAATCTGACCGCGAAGGCCTTCGGCTATCAGGAGAAGCCCAATTTCACCGTTGCCAACGAGACGGCCATTGCCAAGCCGCCCCAGGTGGAATTCGGTTCGCCGTCCGCCAGTGCGCCGGGGAGCTCCAAGTGAACCTCCTCAAAATCGCGCGTGGCTTGCTTGTGGCAGCGGCTGCGCTCGTCTCTTTTGGGGCGGTTGCCGAAGTTGCCGTGCCACCCTTGACGGCGCGGGTGACTGACCAGACCGGCACACTCACGCCTGGGCAACTAGCAGAGCTAGAACAGACGCTGCAAGCCTTCGAAAACAAAAAGGGCGTGCAGATCGCTGTACTGATCGTGCCCAGCACACTGCCCGAAGCCATCGAACAGTATTCGCTGCGCGTGGTCGAGCAATGGAAGTTGGGGCGAAAGCGCGTCGACGACGGCGCACTGCTGATCATCGCTAAAGACGACCGCACACTTCGCATTGAAGTCGGGTACGGGTTGGAAGGTGTCCTAACCGATGCGACAAGCAAGCGCATCATTAGCGAAGTCATCTCGCCGCGGTTCAAGACTGGCGATTTTTATGGCGGCGTGAAAGACGGTGTTCAGAGTATGCAAGCCGTGATTGAGGGTGAAGCACTGCCGCCCCCCTCACGGTCGACGCGCGACGGAGGCGTATCCGTTCGGTCCTATATGCCTGTCATTCTGGTGTTGACGTTGGTGTTTGGCGGCGCGCTGCGAGACTTCCTTGGCCGTTTTCCGGGGGCGGTTGCAGCGGGCGGCGCCGTCGCCCTAGTCGCTTGGTTGCTTTCGGGCGCCATTTTTGTCGCGTTTACGGCGGGAGTGATCGCGCTCATCTATACGCTATTGGGTCCGGGCATGGTTGGGCACGGAGGCTCTTGGTCTACAGGCTCACGCTCGGGCCGCGGGGGATTCGGCGGTGGCAGCGGCGGTTTCGGCGGTGGCAGCGGCGGTTTCGGTGGAGGCGGCGGTGGTTTCGGTGGTGGTGGTGCCTCGGGAAAATGGTGATGGAAAACATCAAGCGAATTCTTTCCCATCTACTGACGACGCACTGGCGCGTCAGGCGAGCGTTCCCGCGCAAGGCGATGCGGGCCATCGGGCAAGCGATCGCTCAAAGCGAGTCGTCCCATGTCGGGCATCTGTGCTTTGCCGTGGAAGGCGCGTTGAGCTTCTCTGCGCTATGGAAGGGGGTGACGGCGCGGGAACGGGCTCTTGAAGTCTTTTCGCAACTGCGTGTGTGGGACACAGAGCAGAACAACGGCGTCCTGATTTATCTATTGCTGGCGGACCGCAGTGTCGAGATCGTTGCCGACCGTGGCATTCACGCGCGGGTTGGTGCTCAAGGATGGCAGGCGATCTGCAGCCAGATGGAAGCCGCGTGTCGGCGCGCCGAATATGAGCGCGGTGTGATCGACGGGATACGATCCATCACGCTGCGCCTGACGCAGCATTTCCCGGCGCGCGACCGGCGCGAGCAGAGGTTGCCCGGCAAGCCGGTCATCCTGTGAAGACGCAGAAATCTCTGTTTGATATTTGCGAAGTCGCGGTAGGAGGTGAATATGTTGTCTCTGCGCTCATTTGTTCCCTACGCTGCGGTGATTTGTGTCTTGGCGCTGCCGTCGGTGGAAACGCTCGCGCAAGCGCGGCTCGAACGTGAGGGCGTCGTCCTCTACTGGGGGTTGATTCCCGCCGCCATCGCCTCGGAAAGGCTCGACTTGGAGGAGTCGCATGGCGCACCTTCACCGGGAGGCGGCCGCCCTCACCACTTGCTAGTGGCGTTGTTTCGTGCCGACGGCTCCCGTATCACAGATGCCGTGGTGCGTGCGCAACTCAAGGAAGTCGGGATCGTTGATTCGCCGCCGAAGTATCTGACGCCCATGGTTATCAACGGCCAGGTGTTCACCTCGGTGCTGAGTGGGCGCGTGTATTTCCGCGTACTGGTGAAACTTGTTGACCGAACGAATGACATCGAATATCGGATTTCGGTCTCGCCTCCGCACATCGGCGGAAGTGAACCTTGATACCGGATGGAGCATGGCCGATACTGTGCCGACCAATGCATCTCGGCGGATTCGCCAAGCCTGTAAGACGATGATTGGACGTCGAAAAGGTCAGCAGCGACCAAGACCTGTCAACTCAGGTTGAGGGCCATGATCGCGTAGACATTTCGTAATGCCTCAACTCGACGAGCCACCGGTGGCCGGATAGCGCGTGTCGCCC
The DNA here is from genome assembly GCA_913056305.1 of uncultured Ralstonia sp. Lineage (GTDB taxonomy): Bacteria > Pseudomonadota > Gammaproteobacteria > Burkholderiales > Burkholderiaceae > Ralstonia. The sequence continues at coordinate 7,720 of CAJXMR010000022.1, read as the reverse complement.
GTCCATGCGCCGTCCGAGTAGATCTCAAACTTTCCAGCCTTGGCGCCATCAGTGTACGGATCGCGCGCGTCAGCAGCCCGCGCCCCGTCGGTGTAGACGTCGCGCTGAGCGAGGGCCCCGTTGCTGGAGGTTGCTGCGCTGGAAATGTTCGCGCCGAGAGAAATCAGCGCGGCTGCGATCAAGACGGTCTTCTTGGTGTGGTTCATTGCATTCTCCTGAAGTGGTTGGACTCAAAGGACTTGCTATGGGAGCCACTATAAGAATCCGCCCCTGACCGAGCGATGACGACCACATTACGAGAGCGTCATTCGGGCAAAGGATCGCGCAATAGTCGCGCTGATCCATGTCCTCCTGAATTCGACCATACATCGGAGGGCGCTTGACTCACATCAACCGCGCAAAATTGGCAGGTGCTTAAGCTTGTTCACCCGTTCGTAGGTTCAAAATGTGGTTGTCTGCCCATTTGAGCGTTTCGTAACAACGAAACCGCCATACGGCTGATGACGCTCTGGAGCGTTACTCCCGTTTCCATAGCCAACGCCGGAGGTGCGCATATGGCAAAAGGCAAGTCGAAGAAAAAGACCACTTCATCGGACGCCGAACACGTAACTGGCTTATCGTCCAGCCAGGCGCGAGTCGATGCTGCCAAAGGAGTCCAGGGTCGCGAGGACTACGAGGCGCAACTGCACCTGCTGCAAATTGAATTGGTCAAGCTTCAACGGCATTTCATCGGGTGTGGTGACCGCATCCTTGTCCTGCTGGAGGGGCGGGATGCGGCAGGCAAAGACGGCAGCATCAAACGCATTATCGAATTTCTCAGCCCCCGCGAGACGAGGGTGGTAGCGCTGGGTAAGCCGTCAGATCGCGAGCGCACCGGCTGGTATTTCCAGCGCTACGTGCCCCATCTTCCTCTCGCCGAAGAGTTTGTCCTCTTCAACCGCAGCTGGTACAACCGGGCAGGCGTTGAGAGCGTGATGGGCTTCTGCACTGCTGAGCAGTATGACGAGTTCATGTACTCCGTGCCCCACTTCGAGGAAATGCTCGTCAATTCCGGTATCAAGCTGCTTAAGTACTACCTCGACATCAGCAAAGCCGAGCAAGCTCGCCGACTTGCCGAGCGGCGCCGCGATCCGCTCAAGCAGTGGAAGACGAGCCCGGTCGACGCCGTGGCGTTGAAGCATTGGGATGCCTATACGACGGCACGCAACGCCATGCTGATGCATACGCACACGGCTGCCGCGCCATGGCACATCGTGCTCGCCGACGACAAGCGCACGGCCAGGCTCAACTTGATTCGTCACATCCTGTCGCGGCTGCACTACGCGGGCAAGAAGAACAAGCTGGTCGCTCCCGATCCTGAGGTCGTGTTCGAATTTTCGAAGGAGTGCCTCGATGCGAAACGTCTCGCATCCTGATGCTATCCAGCAGACGCAATCGATAAGGAGGAGACGCTTGAAGGTCGTCTGCGTGAGCGATGAAGGCAACTGAGCAATGCTACGCCTGAGCCTGCAGTCCGGTCTGCTCCGTGCCCTAACCCGGCGGGCCGACTCGCGCGCGTTCCCACTGGTGGTTGCCGGGGCAGCACTGGCGGCGGAACTGTCGATGTCGGTTCCATTTGCCAGCCTGCTGATGGCCGCAGTCCTGTTGGCGCCGCGCCGCTGGGTGTCCATCGCGACTTTGGCCAGCCTGGGGGCCGCTGTTGGCGCTCTCGTGCTGTACCTCGTCTTTCATCACCTGGGGTGGAACCGGTTGTTCGCTGCCTACCCGGACGTGGTGCGATCCACCGCGTGGCGTGATGCGACCCACTGGCTCGAACACTACGGCGTCGTATCGCTTTCGGTCATTGCCGCATTACCGGTGCCTCTCACCCCCGCTCTCATGTTTGCGGCGATCTCGCGACTTCCGGTCGCAGAGGTCATCGCCGCACTGTGGCTCGGCAAGTTGGCGAAATACCATGTTTACGCCTGGCTCGCCTCGCGATTTCCGGATCGGCTTGTGCGCCACGGCCGGCGCCATGTCGATACGTTGCGGGCAGTGCTCGGCAACGGCACGAAGGCTGACGGTGGCACAACCCCCACGCGGGGAGGGCGTCGGTAGCTCAATACACCATCGGGGCGCCTGTCTCACGTGGTGAACGCATTGATTGCCGGCAGCCGGCCGCGCTTTGGCGTGGTTGCGTTCTTGGCATGCCATGGCATCAATCTTCGCTCTATGTGCCTTGCGTTTTTTGGTCCGGTTTCCCCGTTGCAGTTGACTCCTCGATATTCGCGACGGGCTTGGGCGGAGGCATTGGCGTCACCTTCGCTGACAAAAACATGTCCAGGTCTTGGCGGTCAACCACTTCCTTCTCGAGAAGTAATTGGGCCAGAGCATCGAGCTTGGTCCGCTGTCCTTCCAGCGTCGCTTGTACGCGATGACTTGCTTCTGCCAATAGCTTACGGACTTCAGCATCAATCATCTGTGCGGTGCTCTCGCTGTATTCATTGCGTTCGCGCTGCATTAGCCCCGTCCCAGCAAAGAGCGGGTTCGGCATATTCTCGTACGTGGCCAGGCCCAGCTGGTCGCTCATGCCAAACTGGGTAATCATCTGCCGAGCCATGTCGGTTGCGCGCTGCAGGTCGTTCTGTGCGCCCGTGGATACGTCGCCGAAAATGAGCTGTTCCGCAATACGGCCACCGAGCAAGACATCGAGCCGGTCAAGCAGTTCGCTGCGCTTGAGCAGGTAGCGGTCCTCGGTTGGGGTCTGTTGCGTGTAACCCAACGCCGCAACGCCCCGCGGAATGATGGAAACTTTGGAGACACGGTCAGCCAGCGGCCGATGCTCCGCGACGATGGCATGTCCTGCCTCGTGGAATGCGATAGTTTCCTTCTCCTTCGGATTCATCACGCGGTTCTTTTTTTCCAGGCCGCCGACGATCCGGTCAAGCGCCTCGTCGAAATCTGCCATCTCGACCATTTGCTTGCTCTTGCGCGCGGCAAGGAGCGCGGCTTCGTTAACCAAGTTGGCAAGATCGGCACCTGCGAACCCCGGGGTCCGTCCGGCGAGTTTAGTCAGGTCGACCTCAGGAGCGAGGACAACGCCCTTGACGTGAACTTTGAGAATCTGCTCCCGTCCCTTGAGGTCAGGCCGGTCCAGTGCGACGTGGCGGTCAAAGCGACCGGGGCGAAGCAGGGCGGGGTCCAGTATCTCGGGTCGGTTTGTGGCGGCCATGATGATGACGCCTTTGTTGCTATCAAAACCGTCCATCTCGACCAGAAGCTGGTTCAGTGTTTGTTCGCGCTCCTCGTTGCCGCCGACCGCATTCAGTGCTCGCGTCTTTCCGAGTGCGTCAAGCTCATCAATGAAGATGATGCAGGGGGCTTTGGTTTCGGCTTGCTTAAAGAGATCGCGGACCCGTGCTGCACCCACACCAACGAACATCTCGACGAAGTCGGAGCCGCTCATGCTGAAGAATGGCACGCCGGCTTCGCCTGCCACGGCCTTTGCCAATAAGGTCTTGCCAGTGCCCGGGGCCCCAACCAGCAGCACGCCCTTGGGAATTTTTCCGCCCAGGCGCTGGTACCGCTGAGGATCTTTCAGGAAGCTAACAATCTCCGACAGCTCCTCCTTGGCTTCGTCGATTCCAGCCACGTCGGCAAAAGTCACGCCGGTCTCCTTTTGCATGTAGACCTTTGCCTTGCTCTTGCCAATTTCCATCATGCTGCCGGCGGCGCCGCCCACGCGCTTGATGAGAAAGCTCCAGATACCGAAAAAGATGACGGCCGGCACAACCCACGAGAGGATCGTGCTCAGCCATTTGTTGTCGGGCTGCCCGACGAAGCGCACCTTTGCCGCTTCGAGCTCCTGCACCAGCTCAGGATCGGCCACTCGAAGCGTGGAGAAGGCGTGGTCGCCCTTTGCCTCTCGGCGGATTTCCTCGATCTGCTGCTTGGCAAGGAGATTGTCGATACCTTCTGTCGAGAAGGTTCCGCTGATAGCCTGCTCACCAATAGCCACGTCCTTGAGCTTGCCAGCCTTCAGTAGGACCTTGAAATCGCTGTATGGGATCGTCTCGACATGCCCCGACACGAAGAGCGTCTGGATTGCAAGCATGGCCAGTATGGTCACGAGCACGTACCAGAGGGAGAACTGTTGCTGTCGCGGTTCCATGGGATTCTTCTCCAAGTCGACCTTATTGAAAGTGAGTCTGGTCTCCAATGCTGGGAAGGTTGGTGGGCGGCCTGGGTAGGCGCCGGACAACCGCGCATTGGTATGCGTTCCCAGTATTGACGCTTGGAAATCGCCGAGGTTGACCTTCATCAACCCGCGACATTGGGGCCGCGCGCGCGGGCGCAAGCGCCGTGGCTTCTCCATGGTTGTGCCCAGCCGATAGGGGATGTGTCGCGGAAAGCAAACATGACAAATCCATTACGGCGGCATGAGACTCAACAGCAACTTGCGCTGGCGCAAAGTATCGATCGCATACCCACCTAAAGTATTCCCAAGTCGCGTTGCTCATTGAGCATCCACACAGAATCAGAGGATTCCATGGCTGAGGTAACGAAGAACGAGCACCGTAGCGCATACCTGGTTGGCAGCGGCATTGCGTCATTGTCGGCTGCCGTGCTGCTGATTCGCGACGCAGGCTTCAAGGGGGAGAACATCCACATCTTGGAGGAACAGCAGGTGGCCGGTGGTGCGCTCGATGGCTCCGGTGATCCGCACAAAGGCTATGTAACTCGGGGCGGTCGCATGTTCACCGAAGAGACTTATGTCTGTCTGTGGAACGTGCTCGACAGCATTCCGTCGCTGGATGATCCGAAAATCAGTGTCAAGCAGCAGGCCTGGGCCTTCAACGCCGAATGGCGCTCGGATTCACACGCCCGGCTGATCGACGGGCAACGCCGTATCCTCGACGCTGCCGATCTGGGTTTCAACCTCCATGACCGGTTGGAGATCATGCGATTGCTGGCCACGCCAGAAGGGCTGCTGCATACGCTTCGCATTGAGGACTGTTTCTCGCCGCACTTCTTCGAGACCAACTTCTGGGCCATGTGGCGTACGACCTTCGCCTTCCAGAACTGGCACAGCGCGATCGAACTCAAACGCTATATGTTGCGCTTCTTGCAGGAGTTCCCGCGTATCCACACGTTGGCCGGCGTACGGCGCACGCCGCTGAACCAGTATGACGCGATCGTGCGGCCGATGGAGCAATGGCTGAAACAGCAGGGTGTGGTGTTCGAATATGGCACAAAGGTGGAGGATGTCGACTTTGTTGAAACCGGTGACGGCCGGCGAATTGGACTGCTGCGCGTGGTGCGCGGCGGACAGCCGATGGCCTATGACGTGCGGCAAGAGGATCTGGTGCTCATCACCATCGGCTCGATGACCGCCGACGCGTCTTATGGGGACGACCACCATGCACCGGAACTGGTGCGCGACAAACGCGATGGCGCCTGGACTCTGTGGGAGACCATGGCCCGTAAGGAACCTGGGCTCGGGCGGCCGAATGCGTTCTGTGGCAACGTCGACGAAAGCAAGTGGGAGTCGTTCACCTTGACGATGCGCAGCCCGGCGCTTGTGCACCGGATTGAGACCTTTACCGGCAATGCGCCAGGCACCGGCGGTCTGATGACGTTCAAGGATTCGAGTTGGCTGATGTCGATCGTCGTGCCTCACGCGCCGCACTTCGCCGGACAGCCGAAAGACATGTACACCCTGTGGGGCTACGGGCTCTTCGTGGACAACAAGGGCGATTACATCGACAAGACGATGGCCCAGGCAACCGGCCAGGAAATCCTCACCGAGCTGCTGCACCATTTGCATTGCGAGGACATTCTTGACGAGGTCTGTCGTACCACCACTGTGATCCCGGTGATGATGCCGTACATCACCAGCGAATTTGAGCGCCGCGAGCCTTCGGATCGGCCGCCAGTGATCCCGCACGGAGCGAAGAACTTCGCGCTGCTTGGGCAGTATGTTGAGATCCCTCAGGACGTAGTGTTCACCGTCGAATATTCGGTTCGCGGCGCGATGCACGCGGTTTATGGGCTGCTGGGCTTGAAGAACGAGATCCCGGCCATTTACCACGGGATTGCTGACCCAGGCGCTGCGTTTGCGGGCCTGAAGACGTTGTTGAGTTGAACCGTCGGACGGTTTACGGTTGATTTGTATCAACCGGAGGTTGGACATCCGCGCCTAGGCTGACTCTGTGTGACCGTTCCTCTCTTTGGGCAGAAATCATGTTCTTCCACTCCCGACATCTACGCCGCTGGGCAGCTCAAATGCTACTGGTGTGGCTGTTGGGTCTGGCCGTCGGCATCGCAAACGCGTGCGCTGTCGCGGATGCAGGTAAGGCCGCAGCGCCGGCATCTGGCCACGTGTCAGCCCACAGTCATGGACACCATGCGGATGCCGACGATGATGGCTGTGACGATAGCGGCAAGATTGCCTGCCACAGCTTCTGCGAAAAGTCCTCAACCAGCATTCCCCGTGTGCTGTCGGATCATGACAAGCCTCTCATTCCGGTGGCCGTGCCATTACCGATGAGCATGGCATCCACGCCGGAGGTGGACCGCTGCAGTGTGCACCGTCAGTCCAATCCCCGGCCAGCGGACAAGTTCGCGTCTATACCAATCGTCTTCCTCCGGTTGACGCTATAGCGCTCTGTCGCTGTTTGGCAGTGCGCGGCTTTGTCTTACGTATCGCCTTGACGCGCATCCAGTGCGGACACCGCCAAAGGTGCGTTGCAACACGCCGTTCCATCGTCAATGCACTGAACAAAAGCGGCCTTGGTCGGCATTCGCCCCGAGCGTCTCGATTGCGTTCTTTCTCTACTGCCGGAAAGTGTCTGGCGCTGTGTTGAACGCAGTCGCAGTGAGATTTTCAACGTCACCTCCTAAAAGGGGTCGTCTCAGAAAACGGAAAATAAAGCACGCTAAGCCGGATGCAGTGGCCGTAGCGGCCTGAACTTGCCCGCGCCGATCTTGGCGTTGCTGCGCCAGAGGTAATCGCCAGTCAGGTTGATGTGCTCCCAACCCAGCGGCGACAGATACTGCAATAGAGAGTCATCAACGGGCTTGCCGTGGCCACGCAGGGCATTCGCGGCCCGTTCCAGATAAACCGTATTCCAGAGCACGATGGCCGCCGTCACCAGGTTGAGGCCGCTGGCTCTGTAGCGCTGCTGCTCGAAGCTGCGGTCGCGGATTTCGCCCAGGCGGTTGAAGAACACGGCGCGGGCTAACGCGTTGCGGGCTTCCCCCTTGTTCAGCCCAGCATGGACGCGGCGGCGTAGCTCGACGCTTTGCAGCCAGTCCAGAATGAACAGCGTGCGTTCGATGCGGCCCAACTCGCGCAGGGCGACGGCCAAGCCGTTCTGGCGCGGGTAGCTGCCGAGTTTCCTGAGCATCAGCGAGGCCGTCACCGTGCCTTGCTTGATCGACGTGGCCAGCCGGAGGATTTCATCCCAATGGGCGCGGACGTGCTTGATATTGAGCGTGCCGCCGATCATCGGCTTGAGCGCGTCATAGGCGGTTTCACCCTTGGGAATATAGAGCTTGGTGTCGCCCAGGTCGCGGATGCGCGGCGCGAAGCGGAAGCCTAGTAGGTGCATCAGCGCGAAGACGTGATCGGTGAAGCCCGCCGTGTCGGTGTAGTGCTCCTCGATGCGCAGATCGGACTCGTGGTACAGCAGGCCGTCGAGCACGTAGGTCGAGTCGCGCACGCCGACGTTCACGACCT
>CAJXMR010000021.1 GCA_913056305.1 uncultured Ralstonia sp. | reverse complement strand
CTCTATCCAACTGAGCTACAGCCGCAACCGAGAAATGAGATTATACAGAGATTTTCGATCTTGTGAACCCCCGTCTTCACTTTTTCTTCGGGGCGGGGACCTTTCTATAATGGAGTCCTGACTCCACGTTGCTCGCACCATGAACAAGGCTTTCGTCCGGGAAGACGCCGGCGATGACGAAGACGATCTGCCCAAGGGCGCCGCGCCCTTGCCGGCGGGCTCCAAGAACTACATCACGCCAGTCGGCTACGAGCGCTTGCGCACCGAGCTGATGCACCTGATCGATACCGAGCGGCCCGAAGTGGTCGGCATCGTGTCGTGGGCCGCATCGAACGGCGACCGCTCCGAGAATGGCGACTACCTCTACGGCAAGAAGCGCCTGCGCGAGATCGACCGCCGCATCCGCTTCCTCACGCGCCGCATCGAGAAGGCGGAAGTGGTCGACGCCAGCCTGCAGGGCGACAACGACCAGATCTTCTTCGGTGCCACCGTCACCTATGCCAACGAGAACGGTGACGAGACCACCATCACCATCGTCGGCATGGACGAGGTGGACCTGGACAAGGGCCACGTGAGCTGGATCTCGCCGATTGCGCGTGCGTTGATCAAAGCGCGCGAGGGCGATACGGTGGCGCTGCGCACGCCGACGGGCGTGGAGCAGATCGACATCCTGTCGGTCATCTATCCGCCGCGCGCCATGTAGCTGCGGCACTCAGGCCGGATGCCCGAGGCAGTAGGCGCCGAAGGCGATCACCGAGCAGGCCGACAGGCGCTTCAGCGTCAACGATTCCTTCAGGAACAGCCGGCCGAGCAGCGCGGCAAACACCACCGACGTCTCGCGCAGGGCCGACACCGGCCCCATCGGCGCGAGCGTCACGGCCCAGATGACGATGCCGTAGGCGACCAGCGAGACCACGCCGCCGCCGAAGGTCTTGAGCGTATCGGCATCGCGCACGTCGATGTTGAGCGGGCCTTTCCACGCGCGATAGAGCAGCACCATCGGCAGACCGTCGAGCATGAACAGCCACGCCGAATACGCATTCGCATTGCCGGCCAACCGCGCGCCGATGCCGTCGCACACCGTGTAGCACGCGATGAACACGCCGGTGGCCAGCGCTGAGAGCGTCGAGCCCAGGTCGGCGCGTCGGCCGCGTGCCAGGCTGAGGATGCCGGCGCTCACCAGCACCACGCCCGTGAGCGCGATTGCGCCGGGCGTCTCGCCCGCGAACAGCGCGGCGCCCACCGTCACCAGCAGTGGCGAGGAGCCACGCGCGATCGGGTACACCTGCCCGAACTCTCCGAACCGATAGGCTCGCGTCAGGAACACGTTGTAGCCGACGTGCAAGGCGGCAGACAGTGCCACGTACGGCCAGGCGGCGGGGGCGGGCAGCGGCAGGGCAATCGCCATCGGCACAGCGGCGATGCCCGAGGCCAGCGTCATTAGCGTGATGGCGCGTAATCGGTCGGAGCCGCTTTTCAGCAGCGCATTCCACGAGGCGTGCAGCACGGCGGCAAAGAGGACGAGGGCGATGACGGCGGGGGTCACGATGGGCGGGTCCGGAGATCGGGTCGATTTTTCTCACCCGATGCGTTGTGACGGCGAGCGAGAAGGCGACAGCGTATCGCCACAGATTGTGATCAACAATCGATATATACTGACCTGACCTGTGCAAAAAACTCACGCGATATGCGCAAGCTTCCGCCGCTCAATGCCCTGCGTGCCTTCGAATCGGCGGCACGCCACCTCAGCTTCACGCGCGCCGGTGAGGAGCTGAGCGTTACGCATGGCGCGGTCAGCCGGCAGGTCCAGGCATTGGAGGCGTGGCTGGGCGTGACCCTGTTCCGGCGGCTGAACCGGCGCGTGGAATTGACCGACGCCGGCCAACGCTACCTGTCGGAGATCGGCGTGGCGCTGGACCGCATCAGCACGGCCAGCCAATCGCTGCGCGATCGCGATGCGGCGCGCATCCTGCGCGTGAACAGCATCCCGACCTTCACGATGCGGTGGCTGATCCCGCGCCTGTCGACGTTCCAGATGCGGTTTCCACGCGTAGAGGTTCGGCTGACGACTTCGACGGAAGAGATCGAACGCCTGCCGGACAACTTCGACGTGATCATTCGCGGTGGCCCGGAGATCCATGCGGGCTTTCATTCCGGGCGCTTCCTGGATGAGAGCCGCTTTCCGGTGTGCAGTCCGGCGCTGCTCGAGCGCGTACCGTTGTCGGCACCGTCGGACTTGCATCATCACACGCTGCTGCACACGGACACGCTGCCCTCGGTCTGGCCAAGCTGGCTCGTGTTGGCAGGCGTGCCGAATTTGCGGCCGGCGCATGCGCTCACGTTCGAGCATTTCTACCTGTCGATCCAGGCGGCCATCGATGGGCTGGGCGTGGCGATGGGGCCGTCCGCGCTCATCGCCGAAGATTTGGGCGAGGGACGTCTCGTCGCGCCGTTTCCGGATCTGCCGCTGGTCGCGCGCAGCTACTACTGGTATTGCCCCGCGCGCAATCTCGGCGATGAGGTGGTGCAGGCGTTTTGTGCATGGCTCGAGGAGGCTCGCACGCTGCGTCACGCAAACGTGAACACATCTTCGCAGCCCGGTAACGAAGGTAACGCTGCGTAACACCCTAGAGTCATCGCCAGGGCGTGGTGCTACGATCCAATCAACCTAGTCGAACGGAGAACCTTATGAAGAAGCGTGCATGGGTGCTCGCGGCATGCCTGTTGACGACGGGCGTCGCGTCCGTTGCGTTGCCTGCGCAGGCCCAAGTGTCAATCGGCGTGCAGATCGGACCGACCATGGCGCCGCCGCCGCCGCAGTACGAGGCCGTGCCCGTGATGCCGTCGGGCTATGTGTGGACGCCGGGCTATTGGCAATGGCGCGAGGGAGGCTATGCGTGGCGTCCCGGCTATCGCGTCCACGAACGCCCGGGCTACCACTGGCGCGAACCGCGCTGGGAGCAAGGCCCGCGCGGCTGGGTGATGATTGACGGCGGCTGGGACCGCGGCGACGACCGCCACTGGCGCCATCGCGATCGTGATGACGACGATCGTGATTACGATCGCGGCCGCTACCACTGCCCGCCCGGCCACGCCAAGAAGGGCGAATGCTGATACGGTGACAATAGGCCGGCCATGCGCCGGCCTTTGTTTTTTTCGAGCGCGTTTGCAATGCCGCCACGATCCGTGTGAGGGAAAGCGCCGGCGAAGGAGGCTACATGGGAGTGGAAGCGAACTGGCGCACCGAGCTGTACCAGGACTTCGACGTGTATGTGCTGGCGATCCCGCGCGCGGAACGCGCGGCAGGCAAGGGCAAGGCCAAGCCGGCCCCGGCGCAGTGGGATTTCGTCGTGCGCGTGTGCGAGTCGGGTGCGGACCCGACGGCGGTCGAGACGCTGGTTGCCCACTCGCACGACGAGCATCCCTTGCCCTCGCGTGAGGACGCTGAAGACGCCGGCTTTGCGCGCGGCTATGGCCTCGTCGATGGACTGCTCGGCCGTGGCTCGGGCCAGAAGGCGATCGATCTGTAGTGCGCAGGCTTAGGCGGCGAGCGCGGTAGCACGTGCGTGCCGCCGCGCGAACTGCCACCACAGCCAGGTGGCATCGGGGCCCGGTGCGTGGAATGCATAGCGCGGATCACCGCCGCTCCAGGCGTGGCCCGTGGCGGTGAATTGGCAGGTGGCGAGCAGGCAATCGCCGTCGCGCGAGTCGCTGCGCAGCACATAGCCATCGCCGCGCTGGGTTTCGCGCTGCACGTCGGCAGCGTCGCGCAGATGGTTGAGCGCGCGGAACTGCGTCGCCAGTTGCGCCTGGTTGGCCGGGTTGACGGCGTCATCGCGCAGGCCATGCAGCAGCAACGTCGGCATGCCGGGGTAAGCGTCGATATCCACGACGGTGGCGAGCGCTTCGAGCGGATCGACGCGCGCGCCGCGCCGCATCAGGTTCAGCGCCGAGGCCGGCGTGCGCGCCACGCCCAGCACCGGCCCGGAGTGCAGGGCCAGCGCGGCAAACAACTGCGGGTGGCGCAACGCCATCAACCCTGCCAGTCCGGCGCCGGCGGAAATGCCGGCGAGATAGACCCGCGTCGGGTCAGCGCCGGTGTCGCTCAACGTTTGCTCCACCAGGCGCGCAATGCCGTCGGCCTCGTGCTCGCCAGCGTGTTCGGGGTCGTACCAGTGCCAGCAGCATTGCGGATGCGCGCGGCGCGGCTGCTCCGGATACAGCACGAGAAAGCCTTCCCGATCGGCCAGCGCGTTCGTGCGCGTGCCGTGCGCCAGCACCTCCGCGGACTGCTTGCAGCCGTGCAGCATCACCATCAACGCAGGCGGCTTGCTGCCTCTGGTGGGCGGGGTGTAGAGCCAGTATTCCGGGCGCCGTGCAACGACCGCAGGTGACTCGGGCTCGTAGATGAACTGTTCTCGCACGAAGGTGCCGGCGGTGGGCGTCGGCACGGCGGGCACGCGTGCGCGGTGGGTACTGTCACGGCGCGCGATGGGTTTGGGCGGCTTGACCGGCTTGGGTGGCCAGGACTGGCGGCCGAACCCCGGTGCGGTCAAGGCATCGACCCACCGGGAGATGGACTTCATCCACGTACGGTTCATGGCGGTGGCGGATGGCGCGGGCGGGTGCGGCGGTGTTCGCGCCCCCAGGCACATCGCGGGTTTCAACTGTGGACCATTGTGCCAGCGATCCCGCCGCGCCACAGCATGCCGGGCAATCGCAGCGTCGCATGTGAGACGGGCGGGGCGCAAAGTTTGCATTTGCCCCGTGCCTGTCATGGAGAGACCGTGGTCGAGCGACTACACTGCGGCGACGGGCGCGCCCCGGCTGTCCCGCGCCCGATGCAGTCCCGTTCCCCGTTGTGTACTTATGGAGGTCGTTATGGGTTTTTTTGACTTCATCAAAGAGGCTGGCGAGAAGCTGTTCCACGGCAGCGCCGCCGCCGCTCCGGCCGATACATCCGCTGACGCAGGTGCTGCAGATGCCGAGGCAGCCAACCAGGCCAAGGGCCAGGCCATCGAGCAATACATCGCCCAGCAAGGCCTTTCCGCCACCGCGCTGTCGGTGCAGGTGGATGGCGATGCAGCCAAGGTGTTCGGCGTGGCGCCGGACCAGCCCACGCGCGAGAAGATCATCCTGTGCTGCGGCAACGTCGAGGGCATCCAGTCGGTCGACGACCAGATGTCGGTCAACACCGAGTCGGAAGAGTCGCAGTGGCACACGGTGGAACGCGGCGACACGCTGTCGGCCATCGCCAAGAAGTTCTACGACGATGCCAACAAGTACCCGGTGATCTTCGAGGCCAACAAGCCGATGCTGTCGGACCCGAACAAGATCTATCCGGGGCAGAAGCTACGGATTCCGGCGGCCTGATCGGCTCAGGAAGTTCAAGGCGCCCAAAGCAAAAAGCCCAGTCGATGAAGACTGGGCTTTTTGGTGTTCTGGTGCCGCTGACCGGAATCGAACTGATGACCTTCGCATTACGAATCGGAAGGCCTCTGGCTAAATCAAAAGGATATTTGACGGATAAACACCTTTTTGGGACAATTTTGGGACAGTGCCTCCCAGGCAACAATCTGATGGCAACGTTTACCAAGCGCGGGGACCTTCAGTGGCAGGCCAAGATTCGGAGGAAGGGCTACCCCGATCAGTCCAAGACATTTTCAACTCGAGCCGACGCAGAAAAATGGGCGAGATCAGTTGAACTTGAAATGGACCGGGGGAGGTTCGTCAGTAGCTCGGAAGCGGAGAGAACGACGTTCCGTGACCCTCGGCGTGACTTCTATCCTTTGCTGGATGCTGATCCGCTCGATTACTCGGCCGCTTGAGAAAGCGCTCAAGGTTGCGGAGACAGTGGCTGCTGGGGATCTGACCTCCCTCATTGACGTGACGGGCAGCGATGAAACTAGCCAACTGCTGGCTGCGCTCAAACGTATGAACGATAGCTTGCAGCGCGCTGTGCAGGAAAAGTCGATCATCCGCATGCTGCGCGCCTCTTGGCTTTCAGGTCGATCCCTCGCGGCTGTACGAAGGGCTGAGCAGGGCCGAGGTTTCGCGGTAGTCGCGAGTGAGGTACGCGCGCTTGCGCAGCGGTCTTCAAGCGCCGCCAAGGAGATCAAGGAGTTGATTGGCACTTCGGTTGCCCGCGTCACCACAGGAACCGAACTCGTTGATCAGGCTGGGCACACGATGAAAGAGATTGGTGATGCCGTGGCGCGTGTCACCGACATCATGGGCGAGATCGCAGCGGCGTCCGAGGAGCAGAGCAAAGGGATCGAGCAAGTGGGGCATGCCATCTCGCAGATGGATAGCGTGACTCAACAGAATGCCGCGCTGGTTGAGCAGGCTGCGGCAGCTGCCCAGTCGCTGCGAGATCAAGCGGTCCACCTCGATGTGGCCGTCGCAGTATTCAAGCTGGCGTCGGGCTTCTCGGTGATGGCAGCGATACCGTCGTCCGACAGGCTGTCACTTGAAACGGCTTCTCCACCGATAACGCAGAACGTGTTGACACGCTCTCGCCTGCCATCGGACGGAACAACATTCGAACGTCAGTCAACGGCGAAGTCGGGGGCCGTTGAAGTGGTTCCGATGCCATCGGAAAAGGTCACCTTAGAGCAGGATTGGGCAACCTTCTGAGCCCGCTACTTGGCATGCTGGTTGTGGCGGAGGGGGAATCGGTTGAGGTCGCTACCCCGCTGGCTACAAAGGTGTGCCACGTCGCGCAGGGCCACCTTCTTCGGTCATCCGGCGCCCCCTGAGGGTAGTGCGGAGCGATGGCAGGTCAAATCACGGGCTGCGCGTTGAGCTCCGCTCGCTGCAACATTGCGAGGCAATGCGCGACCGGACGCGTATCGTGCTTCACGCTGCCGGCGCTGAATGCCCTTGCTGCTGACGAAACGTACTTGGCGACAAGCCAGTCCAGCGTCTGAAGGCTCGCGTGAAGTTGCTGCTGTCGGAGAATCCGAGCAGGAACGCGATCTCCGTAATGGACCCAGAGGCTCGCAACACGTAACTGCACGCAAGCTCCCTGCGGGTTTCGTCGAGAACCTCTTGAAAGCTGGTATCCCGCTTCAGCAATTTGATCTGTAGGGTGGTCGGGCTCATGCAGATGGCTTGCGCCACCCGCTCGCGCGTACATGTGCCAGTCGGCAGGAACTCGATAATCTTCTGCCTCACGAGTGCCAACACGTCATTCTTATCCAGCTTGGCCAGGTACTCGTTCGCAATGTTGTCGTGGTACTGAGCCAGCTCTGGGCAAGCGCCCAGAAGCGGTTGGGTGAGGTCGTCCCGCGCAAACACCAGGGCAAGATCTTGATTGCCGAAGCTGACTGACGAACGGAACAGCTTTTCGTATGGCGCTGATCCGTCAGTGGGCATTGCGTGGTGGAACTCCGCCCTGATCGGATTGAAGCTGGCTTTATGCAGCTGGCGCATCGACAGAATGAGAAAGCCAAGAAAGGCGTCCTCCGTTTCACCGGATACGGCCGCATGCAACTTGAGGCGCATGATCACCGTGCGATCGCCCTCCTCCAACACGATCTCTGCCGTCTGAGACACCAGGCGGAAGTACCGCACCACACGCTTGCAGAAGTCCAGCAAGGTGCTGCTGGCGGCCATCGCATAGCCAAGGGCATGCAGGTTCGAAATATGAATGAAGCGCGCAACGGAAAGACCAAAGTAGGGGTCATGGGTCACATCCACGCACACCCTATAGAGCTGGGTCATGGTGTCGACCGGCAGCCGAAACATGGGATCGTTAGTGATCGCCACTGGCACGCCAACCACCTTGAACACGCGCTCAGCATCCACCCCGTAATGATCTAGCGCCTTCGCAATCGCGAGCGCATAGCCGCCGATCGTCGAGGGTTGGCTCAGGCGCTTGTTGGGTTCGAGGGGCGCAGACGTTGTGCTAGTCGCGCCGGGTATCGGGGCCGACATCAGGTTCCAAGATCGAGGGGGCATCAAAAATTCTACGAGGGCGGAGAACGCGGCGTCAACGAACGTCAATGCTGCGCGGCAGCACGCTGTAGGGACCTGTGCTTTGGCGCAAAAGACCAGCGCCTGCCGACACGGCGCCCTAGCATCGCTCCCAAATACATCACCAAGATCGCACGCCGCGCTTGGTCCGCCGCGTTCAGGAGACAGTCATGGCACAAAGCCGTCATACCGCATTTCCCTCCACTTCACTGCGTTGGGTGTCGCTTGGCGCATCCCTGACCACCGCTTTTGTCGGCGCCCACGCCCAAGACAACCTGCCTTTTCCACCCGCGCCCACGGCGAGCAAGGCCGGCGTCACGCTGAATGAGTCGGAACATCATTGGCGACCGGCAGCCGCCCATTTGCCGGCCAACGCGCCAAACGTCCTGATCATCATGCTCGATGACGTAGGCTTCGCGCATGCCGACACTGTGGGAGGCATGGTGCATACGCCGACGTTCAGCCGCATCGCCGACAGCGGTATCCGGTACAACACGTTTCATGCCACGGCAATCAGCTCGGCAACGCGAGCATCCTTGCTGACTGGACGCAATCCGCACCACGTGGGCTTCGGCACCATCACTGAGTTCGCCAGCGATTTCGATGGTTATACAGGGACGATGCCCAAGACGGCGGCTACGGTTGCCGAGGTGCTTAAGCAGTACGGCTACAGTACGGCCGCTTTCGGCAAATGGCACAACACGCCAGCCAACGAAACCTCGCCGGCCGGCCCGTATGACCACTGGCCGACGAGCTACGGATTCGAGCACTTCTATGGCTTCCTGGCCGCAGAGACATCGCAGTACTCACCGCGGCTGTTCAACGACAACACGCCGATTGAGCCGCCACACGATCCGAAGTATCACCTCAGCGAAGATCTCACCAACCAAGCGGTGAACTGGCTGAAGCAGCATCACACCTTTGCCGGCAACAAGCCGTTCCTGATGTACTGGGCCCCTGGTGCGACGCATGCGCCGCACCAGGTCGCCAAGGAATGGGCTGACAAGTACAAGGGCAAATTCGACGCTGGCTGGGATGTATACCGCCAACAGGCATTTGAGCACCAACGTGCCATGGGCTGGATTCCCGCTGACGCAAAGCTGACGCCGCGTCCGGACAGCCTGCCGGCGTGGGACAGTCTCACGCCCGAAGAGAAACGCTTTAACGCGCGCGAAATGGAGGTCTTTGCCGGCTTCCTGGAGCATGTCGATACACAGGCGGGTAAGGTCATCGACGAACTTGAGCGTGAAGGCGTTCGCGACAATACGCTTGTGATCTACCAACTCTCGGACAATGGTGCGTCAGCCGAGGGCGTTCGGGGCACCATCAATGAGATGCTGACAATCAACGGCGTGGACATTCCTGTCAGCCAGCAGATCAAGGTGCTCAACGAGCAGTATGGCGGTTTGGCGGCGTTGGGCGGCCCCAAGTTGGAGGAGCATTACAACGCGGGCTGGGCATGGGCGGCAGAAAGCCCGTTCCAGGGTACCAAGCTGGTGGCCGGCTACTTTGGTGGCACGCGTACGCCGCTTGCCATCTCCTGGCCAAAAGGCATCAAGGCTGATCGCACGATCCGCACCCAGTTCGAAGATGTCACCGACCTCGTGCCGACGATCTATGACGTGATCGGCATCAAACCGCCTACATCCGTCAACGGTGTTGAGCAAATGCCATTCGATGGCGTCAGCATGCGCAACACGTTTGCTGATCCGTCGGCCCCGTCTAACCGCCATGCCCAATATTTCGAGAACTTCGGCAGCCGCGCCATGTACCAGGACGGCTGGATTGCGTCCGTTTTCGGGCCACGCACCCCTTGGGTTGCCAGCCTGGCAGGTTTGATCAACTGGGACCCTCGAAAAGACAAATGGTCACTCTATGATGTCTCGCACGACTATTCGCAGGCGGTCGACGTAGCGGACCAATATCCACAGAAGCTGGCGGAGCTGCAGCGCAAGTTCGATGAGGAAGCACGCGCCAACAATGTCTATCCAATTGGCGCGGGTATGTTGCCGATGCTGAAGCCGTCTGAGCGCGTCAGCAGCCACCAGGTCGAATGGCACTTTGGCGAAGATGCCCGGCGGCTTCCTGATTTTGTTGCGCCGCGGCTTGGCGCGGTCAGCAACCGCGTGACGGTGGAAGTCGATGTGCCTGCAAAGGCCAGCGGCGTACTCTACAAAGTGGGTGGCACGGCCGGCGGCGTGGTGCTCTATTTTGACCAGGGGCACCTGCATTACGAATACAACGCCATGGCGGTGGCGCGCACCAAGCTGCAATCGCCGCAAGTGATCCCGCCGGGCCATCACCGCATCGAGGTGGACACGCAGATCACGGCGGCGAAGCGCGCGGCGCCCGCAGACTTGATCCTCCGCGTCGACAGCGTTGAGGTTGCGAAGGCCACGACGCAGATGACGGCAAGCCTGGCATTCAGTGCAAGCGAAACGTTCGATGTTGGCGCAAATTCCGGCTCGCCGGTTTCGCTCGATTACTTCGATCGGGTGCCATTCCAGTTCAACGGCCACATCGCTGATGTTCATGTGGTCTACCTGCCGGCGCGTCCTTGAGTCGCGTGACCGGGCAACGCTGGAATCATTGGGTAGGCTCATGCGGCCGGAGCGCAGTGCTAGGCAGGCGTAAAGGTCCTGCCATGTGGTCTCCTACGCCCTCGCGCAGACTCTGCCAGAACGGGGGCGATGGAGTGTGAGCTGACCATGCGCCAGATACCAGCCGTCGCAGCGAGCGGCCGGTGCGTACCAGAAGGTTCAGCCATTTGCAGTGAGAAGTAGCGATGATTTCATGTTCCCGCGTGAGCGCAGCCGTCTGGGGGCGCCAGCCTGACTCCGGTGAACTGCTCCACTTGATCCGGGCATCAGTGGCCAGGATTCGAATGGACGCCGCAGACGGCACCGCCATCGAACGCCGCCTTTCCAGCCTTCTGCGGCACGCGCTTGCGGCGGGCTCGCCGTTCGATATCGCGCTGGTTCTGGGTAGCGCGGCGGAGTTCATGCTGTTTCCCGAGGAGGAAGTCCTGGAGCGGTGTACAGCCGTCGTGCAACAGGCCGATCAGCAGGCACTGCGCGGGCTCGTCTGGGCTGTCAGGCACAGAAACCTAAGAAGCGGGAAGAGCGCGCGCAGGTTCACGCTCG
Source organism: uncultured Ralstonia sp. (assembly GCA_913056305.1). GTDB lineage: Bacteria > Pseudomonadota > Gammaproteobacteria > Burkholderiales > Burkholderiaceae > Ralstonia. The sequence continues at coordinate 32,879 of CAJXMR010000021.1, read as the reverse complement.
AGCCGCAATGAGGCACAAGAAACAGCGAAGCACCGTAGTCAATGGAATCGCCAGATGACGCATCTGCGCATGGGCGACACTGCGCCGGCTGTAGAAGAAGCGCGCCATTGCTCGCCGCAGCGCTGCCCGTACGCGACGGCGCAGGCCAACGTCCGCGTGACCGAGGAAGCGGTGAAGATGACGCACGAAGATTTCGGCTTGCGTTTGTAGCGAACAACCCGTGCCTAGCATGCCGCCTTCAGCGGTGCTGTCCAGGGCAGTCCGGTTATCGAAGTCTTCGCCACTCGTACGCATCCGGAAGTCGTTGTCACGATGGGCGGGCTCTTGAGGAGTGGCATGAGCGGATGAAAACGAATTCGCTCGGTCGGTCATTGAGGAGCTGCTGTTTGAGCGCGGCGTTATGTTGAGAGGCACCACTTCCGAATGGGAGGCATGGTGCTCGATGCTTGCGTAGGGCGCCAATATCGAGTCGCAGCTAACGCCGGCGTGGAATTGAATTGGCAGGGCGGTGAACAACGCCAATGGCTCTCAAATTCTTCGAGAAGGCTCTCGCTCTGCAATGCCAATGCCGGCCGGCCCGCCTGTCGCCTTGATCGTCGAATGTGGCGCAATCGACGCCAAAAAATTCCCGCCACGGCACCACCCACTCCATCTCCTCCGGAAATAACCGCTTGCGCGTGCCTCGCGCTGCTCAGGTCCAGGCCATGAGCTTTGTTTCATGGGCATCCAGCGTTCCACTAGTCAGTGTTTGCAGGAGCTAGTCCCTAAAAATTCGTTCTGCGGCATAGATTTTTGGCTGTAATGAACGGCGCTGCAGCTTCGGCCTATCTACGATGCACTCCATCCAAAGAATCAATTGTCATCAGGAGATGCCATGTCCGAAGACGTATTGCTGTATGAAGCCGCCGGCTCCGTCGCCCGCCTGACCATCAATCGCCCCAAGGCGATGAACGCGTTGAATCTTGCGCTATTGAACGAGCTGGATCGACGTCTGTTGGAAATCGCCACCGACGAATCCATTCGCGTGCTGGTGCTGACCGGGGCTGGCCCCGCATTTTGCGCTGGCGCCGATTTGAAGGAGGTGCTGGAGAGTCAGCAAGGTGCCCCCGGCGAAGCCGATTTCCTCGACCGCGCCGATGTCACCTTCACACGCCTGCGCAATTTCCCCAAGCCTGTGATCGCCGCACTAAACGGCGTCACGATGGCCGGCGGGCTGGAACTGGCCATGTGCGCCGACATCGTCATTGCTGCGGAAAGCGCCAACATTGGTGATGCGCACGCGAACTTCGGCGTCTACCCCGGCGCCGGCGGCGCAGCCGTCTTGCCTCGCTTGATTCCCCAAAACATCGCCGTGTATTTGCTGCTCACGGGCAAGACACTGTCGGCTGCCGAAATGAAGGCTTATGGCTTTGTCGCAGAAGTGCATGCCGACGGCGAACTGGCTGAAGCGGCCATGAAGCTGGCTGGACATATCGTCAAGAAGAGCCCGATTGCGCTGCGCCGCATGAGGGAAGTCGCGCGCACTTCCGCCGACAAGAGTCGCGACGATGCCTTGCTGCACGAACAAGTCATGCTGCGCCGCCATTTGCGCAGCTTCGACATGCAGGAAGGCCTGCAGGCGTTCGCCGAAAAGCGCGCACCGCAATTCCAGGGCCGCTGAGTCCAGACATCCGTCCTTCCAATTCAATCTAAAGCGGGGATCGCATGAGCGATATTTTTGTAGCCGGCATCGGCATGACGAAGTTCGGCCGTTTGCTCGACAAGAGCGTGTATGACATGGTGGACGAGGCCGTCGGCCTCGCCTTGAAGGATGCCGGCGCCGAGACCTCAGACATTGGTTCGGCCTATTACAGCACCGCGACCAATGGTTCGCTCCAGGGGCAGACCTGCATTCCGGGTCCGATCGCCATGCGCCGCATTGGCATCGAGGGCATTCCGGTATTCACCGTCGAAAACGCCTGCGCGTCTGGTTCGTCGGCATTCAACCTGGCCGTGCAAGCACTGCGTGCGGGCGCCAGCGACGTGGCCCTGGCTGTTGGCGCGGAAAAAATGAACATCGCCGACAAGGCCAAGATGTTCTCCGTCTTCGACGCCGGCTGGGATGTTTCGACCGTTGAAGAGAACAAGAAAACACTGCTGGCCATGGGCGAAGGCATCGTGCCGCCGCCGGGAACAACGTCCGAGCGGCCCTACAGCGTGTTTATGGATGTCTATGCAGCAATGTGCCGCAGCCACATGAAACGCTACGGCACCACCCAGCGCCAGATTGCAGCGGTCGCCGCCAAGAATCACCAGCATTCTGTCCACAATCCGTTGGCCCAGTTCCAGCAGCCGTTCACGATCGAACAAGTATTGGCATCGCCGCCGATCACTTACCCGCTGACGACGGCCATGTGCTCAGCGATCAGTGACGGTGCCGCCGCAGTGGTGCTGTGCAATGCCGCCGGCCTGAAGCGTCTTAAGGGAAGTACGTCCCGCGCGGTACGCGTGCTGGCCAGCGTGATCCTGACAGGGTCCACGCGCGGCGTCGACGAGTCCGACAAGATCGTTGCCCATCTGGCTGCGAAAAAAGCCTACGAGCAAGCCGGCGTGTCGCCGAAGGACGTGAGCGTCGCTGAAGTGCATGACGCCGCCGCCATGGGTGAAATCCTCAATGCCGAATCACTGATGCTGGTGCCGTTCGGCGAAGGCGGCCCTGCTGCCGAGCGTGGCGATTTCACGGTTGGCGGACGTATCCCGATCAACCCATCCGGCGGTCTGGAATCGAAAGGCCATCCGATCGGCGCGACTGGCCTCGGCCAGATCCATGAATTGGTAATGCAACTGCGCGGCGAAGCCGGCCAGCGCCAAGTCCAAGGCGCACGCGTCGCAATCCAGGAAAACGGCGGCGGTCTGCATGGCATCGAAGAGGCGGTCGTGGCTATCAACATTCTGGCGAACCAATAAGGGGGCAGCCATGGGATACGTATTCAGAACCGAAGAACAGCAGATGGCCATTGACGGTTTGCGCCGTTACCTCGATACCGAAGTAGAGCCAGCACTCAAGAAGCATGGCGAGAAGTTCATCCCGCGCGAGATGATGGCTGGTTTCATGCGCGAGCTGGTGAAGTACGGGCTTATCACGGCCCCGATCAGCGAAGAAAACGGCGGCATGGGACTGGACTGGCTCACGCACCTGATGCTGTTCGAGGAGCTGGTCTATACCTCGCTCGACGTCTGCTCTCCGATTCTCATTAATACCGTCTTCTCCTCGGTGATGGAGCGTCTTGCGCCCGAACACCTCAAGCAGCGCTACCTACCAGGACTGCTGAAGGGAGAACTGTTCGCAAGTTTCGGCATCTCCGAACCGGACGTAGGCTCGAACGTGATGGAGGTGAAGACGCGCGCCCGCCGCGACGGCGACCACTACGTCATCAATGGCGAAAAGACCTGGATCACCAGCGGCGAATATTCCGACGTCTTCATCTGTACCTGCCGCACCAGCGACGACCCCAAGAACGGCCTCACCCACATCCTGCTGGACCGTAAGGAACATCCGTACGAAGTGCGTGGCATCGACAAGATCGCCTTGAACGGCCAATCGACCACCCAGATCTTCCTCGACAACGTGCGAGTGCCCGTCACCAACGTGATCGGCAAAGAAGGAGAAGCATTGCGCAACACGTTGGCCTTGTTCGAACGCGCCCGGATGCACGTAGGTACACAGTCGCTAGGCATCGCTCGCCGCGCGCTCGACGAGGCGATTCGTTATAGCCAGGAACGTCGCCAGCATGGCAAGGTCATCGCCGGCCACCAATTGATCGCAGCAAAAATCGCCGACATGGCCACGCAAGTCGACGCGGCCCGTCTGCTCATTCACCGCGCAGCGAGCATGGTCGACTCAGGTGTGCGCTCCGACATGGAATGCTCGATGGCCAAGCTCTACGCCACCGAGATGGCCGTGGGTGTTTGCCGACAAGCCGTGCAGATTCACGGCGGCAATGGCGTGACCAAAGAGTTTCCCGTCGAGCGCCTGGCCCGCGAGGCCATCCTCATGCCTATCCCCGACGGCACGAGTGAAATCCAGCAACTCATTATTGCCCGCGCCTTGACCGGTGTGTCGGCCTTCTAAATTGAACCGCTGACGGACACATAAAGGACACCACATCATGCGTATCGAACAGAAAGTCATCGTCATCACTGGTGGCGCCTCGGGCCTCGGTCTGGCCACTACCCGTTACATGGTGCAGGAAAAGGGCGCGCGCGTCGCCATTTTCGACATGAACGCCGAAGCCGGCGTCAAGGCCGTCGAAGAGATCGGCGCCGAGCATGTCATGTTCGTGCAGACCGACGTCAGCAGCGAAGAATCGGTGCAAGCTGCCGTCGCAGCCGTCGTCGCGCGCTTCGGCACGGTGCACGTGTGCATCAACGCCGCCGCGATTCCGGCGCCGTGCAAGGTGCTCGGCAAGGAAGGCAAGGCCACGCCGCTTGGCAAGTTTGCGATGGTGACTAACGTCAACATCAACGGCGTGTTCAACGTCATGTCGAAGTGCGCTGAGCAGATGGTCAAGAACGCGCCAGAGGCCGGAGAAGAGCGCGGTGTGGTCATCAACATCTCGTCTGGCGCGGCTTATGAGGCCCAAATCGGCCAGATGGCCTATGCCGCCTCCAAGGCGGCGCTGCTCGGGATGAACAGCCCGGCCGCGCGCGAACTCGGCGACGTTGGTATCCGCGTCAACGCCATCGCGCCTGGCCTGTTCCTGACGCCGATGGTGAAGTCGCTCGACGAAAAGATTGTCGCGTCGCTCAAGGCACAGATCGAAGCGCCGAAGCGCCTCGGCGACATGCGTGAGTTCGCGCACTGCTGCGCCTTCATTATCGAGAACGCCTACCTGAACTCGCACACGATCCGCCTCGACGCGGCGGCCCGCTTGCGTGCACGTTGACCCCGAGGTAACCACTCGGAATAACAATAATCCCGCTCTCCGACGGAGTGGGTGGGCAAGAAAAGCCTAGGAGACTGCAATGAAAATGAACTTTAGCCGTGTCATGCGCCTCATGGCGCAGCGCTGCCGCGACCGGCAGGCGATCATCAACGTGGAGCGCAAGCGCAGTTACAGCTATCACGACTATCACCTGCTGACCAACCGCATCGCCGATGCGTTGCGTAACCCGCTCGGGGTCGGTAATGGCGACAAGTTCCTACTCATCCTGGACAACGACAACCTGAGCCTGCTGATGCTGCCGACCGTGCTCAAGCAGGAAGGGACGGTTGTCCTGACCAATCTGCGCGATGCGCCGGAAGAACATGCGCGCCAGATTGACATGGTCAAGCCCAAGGTGGTGTTTATCGAGACGCGCCTGCTGGACGTTTACTACGCCATGCTGCGCGCGGCCGGTTGCGAGATCGTCGTCATGGATGAGCCGACGCATGAGCAAGCCGCCCGCCCGGGCGTGCACGTGTTCTGGAAGCTGGTCGAAGCGGCATCCGAGCTTGACGTCGACGTTGAACTCGACGACCAGGAGCACATCTTCATGCTGCGCTTCACCGGTGGCACGACCGGCAAGGGCAAGTGCGCGCAGTACTCGATCGACAATCTGATGGCTTGCCGGGACGGCTGCTTCATCAACCCGGATTTCAATTTCAACGGCAATGCGCGCATGCTGCACGTGGCGCCGCTTTCCCACGGCACGTTGATCGCCTTCATCCCCACGTTCTATGCGGGCGGCGCCAACGTGACCCTCAATCAGCTTGATCTCGAGCAATGGCGACAAACCGTGGAGGAGCAGCGCATCACGCATTCCTTCCTGGTGCCGACGGTGCTGTATCGGCTGCTTGAACTGCAGCGTGCCAACCCGCGCGATTTCTCGTCACTGACCACCCTGATCTACGGCGCAGCACCGATGAGCCCGTCCAAACTGGAAGAGCTGATCGCCTGTTTCGGGTCGATTTTCACGCAAGGTTATGCCGCGACCGAGGTGCCGATGTTCGTATCGGTGCTCGATAAGGCGGAACACTGCACCGGAGACGGAATGGAGCATCTGTCTTCGGCGGGGAGGGCGACACCGGGCGTCGAGGTATTCATCACCGACGAACACGGCAAACCGTTGCCGGCAGGCCAGTGTGGAGAGATTCGCATCCGCAGTCGGGCGGTTATCAAAGGGTATTACAACAACCCTGAATCCACCACGGCCGAATTCGTGGACGGCGCCTGGAAATCCGGCGATCTCGGCTACATCGACTCAGACGGCTTCCTGTACATCGTCGACCGCCTGAAGGACATGATCATCAGCGGTGGCTTCAACGTGTATGCGGTCGAGGTCGAGGCGGCGCTGGCCTCGCATCCGGCCGTCCTGATGTCCGCTGTGGTCGGTGTGCCGCACGCGGATTGGGGCGAGGCCGTGCATGCCGAAGTCATGCTGCGGCTAGGCATGTCCGTCGAAGCGGCGGAACTGATCGCCCATGTCAAGGCCAAGCTCGGCGGACACAAGGCACCGAAGTCGCTGGTGTTCGTCGATCAGTTGCCGACCTCGGTGGTTGGCAAGGTGCTGCGGCGCACGGTCAGGGAAAAGTATTGGCAGAACGCGCAGCGCAAGGTCAGTTAAGAAGCAAAGCAGGCAATGACGACGAGATAGGCGCTGGCATTCGAGATCGTGGCGCCGAATCTACCTTTGCCGTAATCGGCGCCGGTGCTCTCTTCGGCCACAGATGCAGGAAGTGATCGCAATGACTATCAAACCTCTCGACGGCTTTCGTGTCGTCGAATTCGAAGGAATCGGCCCCGGTCCGCTGTGCGGGCGCATCCTGGCCGGCTTTGGCGCTGAAGTCACCTTGATCGCCCGCTCCGGCGGAGGGGGGCTGGTGGAGACGCTCGCAGGAAACACGGCCAACCCCTTGACCGATGGCAAACGCATCGTGCCGCTCGACTTGAAGACTCCCGGAGGCGTACAGCGCGCCCTGGAGCTGGTGGCGCAGGCCGACGCGCTGATCGAAGGCAACCGTCCGGGCGTGATGGAACGTCTGGGGCTGGGGCCCGCCGAGTGCGCCAAAGCCAACCCGCGCCTCGTCTATGGCCGCATGACCGGCTGGGGCCAGGACGGCCCGCTGGCGCAGGCCGCCGGCCATGACCTGAACTACGTGGCCCTGAGCGGCTTGCTGTCGCTGCCCGTCATCGCCGGGCGGGTGCCGGCCATTCCGCCGGGCACGGGCGACGCTGCCGGCGCTCTGGGCCTGGCCATCGGCATCACCCTCGGCGTGCTGCGCGCCGTCAAGACCGGGCAGGGCAGTGTGGTCGATGCGGCCATTGTCGACGTCATGGCCATGCTGGGCGGCTTGCCCTTCTTCCTCGCGGCAACTGGCGCTCTGGGCGGGGACAAGCCGAGCATGGTGCACGAATCGCCCTTTTACGACACCTACCGCTGCCAGGACGGCGGCTATATCACGATCTGCGCGATGGAGCCGCAGTTCTATGCCCTGCTGCTGCAGAAGCTGAAGTTGCACGATGTGGACCGCGGCCGGCAGTACCGCTCCACTGATTGGCCGGCACTGAAAGCCCGCATGGAAGCGCTGTTCCTGTCGCAGCCGCGGCAACACTGGTGCGAACTGCTGGAAGGCACCGATGTCTGTTTCGCCCCCGTTCTGAGTGTCGAGGAAGCGCGCAGCCATCCGCATAACGTCGCCCGCGGGACTTTTGCCGACGCGACGCATCCGGCGCCCGCGCCGCGCTTCTCTCCAATTCCTGCGGCATAGCTTGTCGATACTTCTCAATGGAGCACTGTTAATGAGCGATACATTCGATTATCTGGTCATCGGAGGCGGTTCGGCAGGCTGTGTCGTGGCGGGCCGCTTGAGCGAAGACCCTGAAGTGTCGGTGTGCCTGCTCGAAGCGGGCGCGCCCGACTATAGCGCGCTGATCCATTGCCCGGCCGGGCTGGCGGCAATGATCCCCCTCCCGATCTACAACTGGGCCTTCAAGACCAAGCCCAACCCCGGCCTCAACGGCCGGCTCGGTTACCAGGCACGCGGCAAGACGCTGGGCGGCTCCAGTTCGATCAACGGCATGATGTACGTCCGCGGCGACAGCAGCGACTACGATCGCTGGGCGGCCGAAGGTAACACGGGCTGGAGCTATGCTGAGGTACTGCCTTATTTCAAAAAATCCGAGAACAACGAAACCTACGGCGACAGCGAATTCCACGGAGCGGGCGGCTCGCTCAATGTCGCCGAATTGATCGATCCCAGTCAGTACAGCCGCGCCTTTGTTGAAGCCGCCGTGCAGGCGGGGTATCCGCGCAACCCCGACTGCAACGGCGCTAGTCTGGATGGCTTCGGATTGACGCAAGTCACGCAGAAAAACGGCGAACGCTGTAGTTCGGCCAAGGCCTTCATCACGCCGAACCGCGGCCGCGCGAATTTGCGGGTCATCACCCGGGCGCATACGACGCGCATCCTGATGAAAGGTAAGCGCGCGGTTGGCGTCGAATACCGCGACGGCGACGGAAAGCTGCAGCAAGTGCGAGCGGCGCGCGAAGTGATCCTCTCGGCCGGCGCGCTGCAATCGCCGCAGGTGCTGATGCTGTCCGGCATCGGGCCGAAAGAGGAGCTGCAGAAGCACGGCATTCCGGTGGTCCACGAATTGCCCGGCGTCGGCAAGAATTTGCAGGACCACATCGACATCGTGCACAGCTACGAAGCCAAAGACCCAAAGGGCTTGTTCGGCGTGTCGTGGTCCAGCATCGCACTGATATTGCGCGGCATGGTCGCGTGGCGCAGGCATCGGCGTGGACCGCTGACCACCAATTTTGCCGAGGGCAACGGTTTCATCCGAACCCTTCCTAATGAAGCCGTTCCCGACGTTCAGGTGGTGCAATTGATCGTCAAGCTGATCAATCACGGACGCACGATCTTGCTCGGCAATGGCTATTCGGTGCATTGCTGCGTGTTGCGGCCGAAGTCGCGCGGCAGCGTGTCGCTGTCCAGCAACGACCCGCTGGCGCCGCCGCTCATCGACACCAACTTCCTGTCCGAGCAGGACGACGTGGACCGCCTGGTGCGCGGCTTCAAGCTGATCCGCAACGTCATGAAGCAGCCGGCGCTCGCGAGTCTCGGCGGCCGGGAATCAAAGAATTCCGCGCGTGCGCAGACCGATGCGGAAATCGAGCGATACATCCGCGACCATGCCGATTGCGCCTATCACCCGGTGGGAACCTGTCGCATGGGACAAGGGCCGCTCGACGTGGTGGACGAGCAGTTGCGCGTCAAAGGTGTGGAAGGGCTGCGTGTGGCCGATGCTTCCATCATGCCCAACATCGTATCGGGCAACACCAATGCGCCGTCCATCATGATCGGCGAGAAAGCCGCCGACATGATCAGGGCCGAGCGCAAACAGGGTTGATATGCCGGAGCAATTGCGAGAAGGGTTCATTTGCATGGCCATCGCGAAACTCCCGCGGTTCTTCATGCCGGCACGCTCATTCGCTACGTTGGGCAACTTCCCAGATTCAATCGGCGTGGCGAGTCGCGACGCGCTGGCCGTTGCCAAATCGACGCGAAGAGGGTTCGCAGCGTCGAACGCCAACTTCAGCCGCTCCTTCAAGCGTGTCAACTGGGGTGCCTCCCTCGCAATATCGCAGCAAGGAAGCTTTACTAATACTCGAAAGAAATGAACGACACTATCGACGGCCTGAACACGCTATTAACCAAACAGCGTGCCGCCTGCCTCGCCGCGCCATTCCCCGACATTGACCAGCGCCGCCGCGATCTGAAGGCCTTGCGCGCCGCTCTGCAGCGCTACCAGGAGCCGTTGGCGGTGGCGATGAGCGACGATTTTGGTCGCCGGTCTATGTTTGAATGCAAGATGTGCGACGTGCTCGAACCGGTGCTGCAAATCGACCATGCGCTTGCCAACGTCAAGCGCTGGATGAAGCCGCAGCGCCGCAAAACCGATCTGCTATTTCTCACCAATAGCGCCAAGGTCGTGTACCAGCCCAAGGGCATCGTCGGCGTGATCGCCGCATGGAATTTCCCGATCATCGAGGCGGTTGGTCCGCTGATCATGGCGCTGGCTGCCGGCAACCGCGCGATGATCAAGATGTCGGAATTTTCGCCGCGCAGCACAGAAGTCTTACGCCGCATGCTGGCAGAAATCTTCCCCGAGGATCAGGTGGCTGTGTTTGGCGGCGGCGTGGAAATCGGCCGCGCCTTTGCGGAATTGCCGCTCGACCATATCGTGTTCACGGGCTCGCCGGCCATCGGACGGGAAATCATGCGTGCGGCGTCCGCGAACCTGACGCCGGTCACGCTGGAACTGGGCGGCAAGTCGCCGGCCATCGTTTCGCGCTCCGCGTCGATCGCTGCCGCAGCCAAGTCGATCGCACATGGCAAGGCATTCAATAGCGGCCAGGCCTGCGTGGCGCCCGACTACGTGCTGATGCCGAGCGACCAAATCGACGAATTCGTCAACGCGCTCAATCAGGCCTTTCGCGCAATGTATCCGGACTGTGTGCCGGACCGCGAATACACCAGCATGGCCTCCGACCGGCATGCGCACAGGGTCCGCGACTTGCTGGCCGATGCCGAACAGAAGGGCGCCAAGGTGATTTCCTGCGGAGAGGGTGACGGCAAACGCATTATTCCGCTGCAGATCGTGCTGGGCGCAACGCCCGACATGCGCGTTCTGCAGGAAGAGCTGTTCAACCCCATCCTGCCGGTGCTGGCTTGCGATTCGCTCGAGCAGGCTGTTCATCACGTCACCGCTCGTCCGCGCCCGCTGGCGTTGTACTACTACGGCAACGATGCCCGCGAATTGCAGATCCTGACACGCGAAGTGCATGCCGGTGGCATGACCGTCAACGATTGGGCCTGGCACGTATTTCAAAACGACCTGCCGTTCGGCGGCACCGGCAATTCCGGTATCGGTAGCTGGCGTGGACCGGAAGGCTTTCGCGCCTTGTCGCACGCCAAATCGGTATTCACGGTTCGTCGCTGGTTCCCGATTGGGTTGTTCAGGCCGCCGTACGGAAATCTTGTCCAGCGTCTTTCACTCCGGATATTCCTGGGACGGGCCAAATCCATCGAAACGAGTAATTTGCAAAACAATCGTAAGTCAGATCAAGGAGCATCAGTGTGAGTCATAAAGTATGCGTAGCAGGCGTGGGCATGATCCCGTTCACCAAGCCGGGCGCCAACGAACCCTATCCCGTGATGGCGGCCAAGGCCGTCAAGCTGGCCCTGGCTGATGCCCGTGTCGACTACGACAAAGTCCAACAAGCCTACGTCGGCTATGTCTATGGCGACTCGACCTGCGGCCAGCGCGCCCTGTATGAAGTCGGCATGACAGGCATCCCGGTCGTCAACGTCAACAACAACTGTTCGACTGGCTCGACGGCGCTGTACCTGGCGCGCCAGGCCGTGCAGTCTGGCGCCGCCGACTGCGTGCTGGCCCTCGGCTTCGAGCAGATGAAGCGGGGCGCGCTTGGCTCAGTGTTCGACGACCGCCCCGACCCATTCGAACGTTTCAATAGGGTGACGAACGAACTGGTCGGCAACGGCGAGATTCCCTTTGCCTTGCGCTACTTCGGCGGCGCCGGCAAAGCACACATGGAAGAATTCGGCACGCCACTCAACACCTTCGCGAAAATCCGCGCCAAGGCCAGCCGCCACGCCGCCAACAATCCGCTGGCGCTGTTTAAGACCGTGGTGACCGATGAAGAAGTCATGAATGCCCCCATGATGTGGCCGGGCGTGATGACGCGCGTGATGGCTTGCCCACCTACTTGCGGTGCCGCTGCCGCCATCATCTGCTCGGAAGCGTTTGCCAAGAAGCATGGTCTCAGGAGTGACGTCGTGATCCTGGCGCAAGCCATGACCACCGACACCGCTGTCACATTCGACGCGCGCGACATGCGCGAAGTGGTCGGCTTCAGCATGGCCCAGGACGCAGCCAAGCAAGTCTACGAAGCGGCCGGCATCGGCCCGCAAGACGTCGACGTGATCGAGCTGCACGACTGCTTCGCCCACAACGAATTGCTTACCTACGAATCGCTCGGCCTGTGCCCGCGCGGCGGCGCGCAGAAGTTCGTCGAAGATGGCGACAACACCTATGGCGGCAAGTTCGTCACCAACCCATCGGGCGGCTTGCTGTCCAAGGGCCACCCGCTGGGCGCGACCGGCTTGGCGCAATGCACGGAACTGGTTCAACAGCTGCGCGGCCAGGCAGACAAGCGCCAGGTGGAAGGCGCGCGCCTCGCGCTGCAACACAACCTCGGCCTGGGGGGCGCCTGCGTGGTTACGCTGTACGGAAAAGTCTGAGCGCAGAATCCCATGATCGACAAGAAATGGATCGGGTACAAGCTACCCGATTCGACGCTGGAACTGGACCGCTCCCGCCTGCGCTTCTTCGCCAAGGTCATCGGCGAAACTGACCCGGTCTACACCGACAGCGCCGCTGCGCGCGAAGCCGGCCATCCGGACATGCTGGTCCCACCGACCTTCCTGTTTGCCGCCGAACTCGACAGCGGGGCGATGTTGATGATGCTCAAGGACTTGGGCATTCCCATGATGCGCATCTTGCACGGGGAGCAATCGTTCCGTTACCACAAGCCCGTCTATGCCGGCGACAAGGTCACCGTGGAGGCGACTGTAACCGACATCTACAACAAGAAGGGTGGGGCACTGGAATTCGTCGTCAAGGATTCGCGCGTCACCAACCAACATGGTGAGCTGGTGGCTGAACTGCGTGCCGTGCTCGTCGTGCGGAACTGAGGAGAACGACATGTCTGCGCCTATCCAGGTCGGCCAATCGCTGCCCGCATTGCGCCTGCCCCCCGTTGATCGCACCGTGCTCGCTTTGTTCGCCGGTGCCTCGGGCGATCACATTCCGTTGCACATCGACACTGACTTTGCGCGCAAGGCCGGCATGCCAGACGTGTTCGCTCACGGCATGCTCGGCATGGCGTGGCTGGGCCGGCTGCTTACGCAATGGGTGCCGCAGGCACGCCTGCGTCGCTTTGATGCGCGCTTTGGCGGCATTACTCATCTGGGCAACGCGCTCACGTGCAGGGGCCAAGTGATTGAGCTGCTCGATGTCGACGGCGAGACCTGTGCAAGAGTGAACATCGTCGCCGCAAACCAATTCGGCGACCAAAAAATCGTTGGCGAAGCCGTTGTGGCGCTTGCCGCTTAATTTTCAGGAGATAGCAGTGAGCAAATTGGACGGCAAAGTAGCACTGGTTACCGGTTCCGGCCGGGGTATCGGCCGCAGCGTGGCGCTGCAACTGGCGGCGCAAGGCGCGCGCATCGTCGTGAACGATCTCGACGCCGATCCGGCCAATGAAGTCGTGGCCGAGATCAAGGCGGCCGGCGGCGAAGCCGTGGCCTGCGCCGGTAGCGTGACGGCGACTGATTTCGCAGAGCGTTTCATCAAGACCGCGGTGGACAACTACAAGGGCATCGACATCATCGTCAACAATGCCGGCTACACCTGGGACAACGTGATCCAGAAGATGAGTGACGAGCAATGGTACGCAATCATCGATTGCCACCTGACTGCGCCGTTCCGCATCCTGCGCGCCGCATACCCTGTGTTCTCCGCTGCGGCCAAGGCCGAAGCGGCCGAAGGCAAGGAAGTGTTCCGCAAGGTGGTCAACGTGTCGTCGGTCGCGGCCGGCGGCAATGCAGGCCAGTCGAACTACTCGGCCGCCAAGGCCGGCATCGTCGGCTTGACCAAGACGCTGTCGAAGGAATGGGGCCGCTTGAAGGTGAACGTCAACTGCGTCGCCTTCGGCCATATCCAAACGCGTCTGACCGTGCCGTTGGCCGGCGACGAGAGCAAGACCGTGCAGATCGAAGGCCGCGAGATCAAGGTCGGCATCGGCGAACAACTGGCTGAAATGTCGAAGCGGATGATCCCGGTCGGCCGCCCCGGCACGCCGGACGAAGCCGCCGGTTCCATCGTCATGCTGTGCAGCCCTGAGTCTGACTACGTCTCCGGTCAGGTCGTCGTCTGCGGCGGCGGCTTCGGTGCACTGTGACAGGAGCCTGACTATGCTGCCTCAACTTCACCAGCACCCCTGGATGGACGCCGACATCGCGGCCTTCCGCGAACAGGTTCGCCGCTTTATCCACGCCGAACTCGTGCCCCACCTTGAAAGCTGGCGCAATCAAGGCTATGTCCCACGCGAAGCATGGCGTCCGTTCAGCGAAATGGGTTTCATGTTGCCCGAGTTGCCCGAAGAGTATGGCGGGCCGGGAGCGAGCCTGGCTTACCAACTGGTGGTGCAAGACGAATTGGCCAAGGCTGAAGTGCCGCTCAACACTGCGGTGCACACGATCGCTGCGCACTACATCCTCGACTATGGCACCGAAGAGCAGAAACAGAAGTGGTTGCCCAAGCTCGCCAGTGGCGAGATGCTGGCCGGCATCGCCATGACCGAACCGGGCTGCGGCTCCGATCTCAAAGCCATTCGCGCGCGCGCCAAGCTTGTGGACGATCACTATGTCGTCGATGGCTCCAAGACCTTCATCACCAATGGCTTTTCCGCCAACCTGCTGGTGGTGGTGGTGCGTACCAGTGACGCCGGCTCCAAGGGCATTTCGCTGCTGGTGGTCGAAACTGAAAACCTGCCCGGCTTCTCGGTCGGCCGTCGCCTGAAAAAGCTGGGTCAGCATTCATCGGATACGGCCGAGCTGACGTTCGACAACATGCACGTGCCGGTCGCCAACCTGCTCGGCGGCGTCGAAGGCAAGGGCTTCGGGCAATTGATGAGCCAGCTCGCTTACGAGCGCATGCTGTTGGCCGTTCCCGCCGCAGCCGTGATCGAGCGCGCCGTCGAATTGACGGTGGAATATACCAAGACGCGCAAAGCCTTTGGCCAGACGATTGCCGATTTTCAGAACACTCGCTTCAAGGTGGCAGAGTGCGCCACCATGGCCCACGTGGTGCGCAGCTTCGTCAACGACTGCACGCAGCGCCTGCTCGACGGCAAACTCGACGCCGAAGCCGCTTACATGGCCAAGTGGTGGTGCACCGAACAGCAATGCCGCGTGACAGACGAATGCCTGCAACTGTTCGGCGGCTACGGTTACATGGAGGAATACCCGATTGCTCGCCTGTACGCGGACTCCCGCATCCAGAAGATCTATGGCGGCACCAACGAGATCATGAAAGATCTGATTGCGCGCCAGGTGTTCAGCTGAGGAGGCAAGGATGATCCCGCGCAACCGCGAAGAAGACATTCTGCGGCGGCATGAGGTGCCAATCGGTAGAGCGCACGCTTGCGATCTCAAGCCGGCCGGCATGTCCCGTTTGCGGAGTACCTTGATGCCGCATTGCAATCGTTCGACTCGTCCGGGCCTTGAGCCGGACGAGTGTGAAGGCATGGTTGTTCTCGGCTATGACTGAAAGCCGCCGCATAAACAGGATCGTTCATGACCAACACCATCAAGCCGCTGAAGGGCATCCGCATCGTCGAATTCGAGGGCATCGGTCCTGGACCGCTGTGCGGCAGCATCTTGGCCGGCTTCGGCGCTGAGATCACGATGATCACCCGTCCGGGCGGCGTCGGGCTGGCCGACATGCTCGGCAACGGCGGGCCCAATCCGCTGCGCGCTGGCAAGCGCGAAGTGCAGCTCAATCTGAAAGACCCGGTCGACGTGCAGCACGCGCTCCATTTGATCGCCAAGGCTGACGCGCTGATCGAAGGCAACCGCCCCGGCGTAATGGAGCGGCTCGGGCTTGGCCCTGCCGAATGCGCCAAGGCGAACCCGCGCCTGGTCTACGGCCGCATGACCGGCTGGGGCCAGGACGGCCCGCTGGCACAGGTAGCCGGTCACGACCTCAACTACGTCGCCTTGAGCGGCATGCTGTCGCTGGCTGCAGTCGACGGACAGAAGCCTATCGTGCCCCCGACCGTGTTGGGCGATGCCGGCGGTGCCCTCGGCCTGGCATTCGGCATCGTCTCCGGCGTGCTGAATGCGCGCGCGAGCGGGCAGGGCAGCGTGGTCGATGCTGCCATCACGGATGTGGTGGCGATGCTGGGCGGAATTGCGCAATTCATCTCCGCCGGCGCTGGCCTCGGCGGAGTCAATGACAAGCGCCCGAGTGCCTTCCACGATTCGCCGTTCTACGATACTTATCGTTGCTCAGATGGCGGCTATATCACCGTCGGCGCACTCGAGCCGCAGTTCTATACGCTGCTGCTGCAAACACTGGAAATCGACGATGTCGATCCGAAACGGCAATACGATGCCGCGGCCTGGCCGGCGCTGAAGGCGCGGCTGGAGGCGCTGTTCCTGTCGCAGCCGCGCCGGCACTGGTGCGATCTGCTCGAAGGCACAGATGTCTGCTTCGCGCCAGTGTTGACGTTAGAAGAAGCGCGCTGTCACCCGCACAATGCCGCGCGCAAGATATTCGACGCGGCCGGCGCGCAGTCGGCTCCGCGTCTCTCTGCATTGCCCAATTAGATGTGCACGTGGTCTGCCGACCCAGGATGCCGTAAAAACGATAGGTCAAGAGACAGATAGGTCATGAGCGAAAAAAGCAGCGCAGACACCAGCGATACGCGCCGCCGTATCCACACACGCGCCGTCGAATGCGTCAGCTACCTGCGCCCGGACGGCTTGTGGGATATCGAGGGGCGGCTGAGCGATTCCAAAACCCATGCGGTGCCGCTTGCGGAGGGTAGCGTGGTGGCAGCCGGAGAACCTTATCACGGCATGTGGGTCAGGTTGACGATTGACGACGACTTCGTCATCCGCGACGTCGCCGTGCAGATGCCGAACGTGCCGACCAGCGAATGCCGTGGCGCAGCTCCGGCCTACGCTAAGCTGATTGGGGAGCGAGTTGCGCCCGGCTTTTCGCACAAGATCAAAACGCTGTTTGGGGGCGCCGGCGGCTGCACCCACCTCTCTGAACTGTTGCTGCCGATCGCGACCACGGCCTTCCAAACGATTCCGATAGGGCGGGCAATGATTGCCCCGCGCGATGCGCACGACGTGGAGCGCTTCGCGCGCTCGAGGCGTGGCCTGATCGGCACCTGCCACGCGCTACGCGTAGAAGGGCCGATTGCGCAGCGCTATCTCAAGGAAGAAAAGCTCAGCGGGTAGGTTGACAGAAGGGCAGACAGAGGGCCGACTGAGGCAGAGGGTGCCGGTTGGTCCGATCGGCGTTGTCAAGTTGGCCGCCTTGACCCGAGGGGCGAAGTCCGCGCCGAATTCGTCGCACCAGCAGCGGATTGTCTCGTCGCTGACAGTCACGCCGCGTTCGAACGGCAATTCCTCGATGTCGCGCAGGCTCAGATTGAATCGGCGATGCCAGCGGATGGCGCCGCTGATGACGGCTGCGGGGAAGCGGTGGCCGTGATCGAGCGATTTCGCCTTCTTCATCGCGCCATGCTACCCATGGCTGCATCGCCACAGCCACGAAGTCGCACGGGTGTACGCGTCGTCCTACTTGGCGATCGGCCACACTCAACCTGACACTGCCCAAGCAGTGATCCAGCAAGCGCGTCTGAACTGGGCTTGGAGCACAGTGCGGTCGCCTGATGCGCAGCTCAAGCTGCAAGCACTCCACCACGGTCGGGCGATAGCGCGGTTGGCGCAACGGGCGGCCTTGCATTTCGTGTCGACATGCACCGGGTGAGACAAGAGATTTCGCTCGGATGACAAGTTCGATGCGGGTCGACCTCCTAATCTGAAGGCATCGAAATCAATACGTAAGAAGGTATAACCCCTCACGCGTTGAAGGCCGTCTTGCGCTGCGTTGCCACGCGCTTTGCAACAACCGTGGATGGAGCGTCGCTGCGCGTGAGGACGCTGCACTTCGCCGTAGTGGTTGAATCAGTTTGGGTTTTACACCGGCTCACAGTAAGCCACTCCCGGGCATGCGATCGCCTCCCGGGATCACAACGCAAGAAGAGGAGACACTGCAGCATGAAGTTGAAACATATCGCGTTTGCGTCACTGCTCGCCTGCGCGAGCACAGCTTGGGGACAGTCAGGCGTGACCCTGTATGGCGTCACCGACGTGAATCTGGAATTTGCCAACAATGTCGGCGCGGTACCGCAGGCTGCGAACAAGTACAGCCCAGGTCCGGCGAACCATGTGGTTCGCATGGACTCCGGCGGTCTGGCCGGTTCGCGCTGGGGGCTACGCGGGGTGGAGGATCTTGGCGGCGGGCTCAGCGCGCTGTTTGTGCTGGAAAGCGGCTTTGGTCTGAACAACGGCTCCTTGCAACAGAGCGGTCGACTTTTTGGCCGCCAGGCGTTCGTGGGTCTGAAAAGCGCGCAGTTTGGCCAGATTACGTTTGGGCGCCAGTACGCGTCGATGTTTGAGGGGCTTGCCAACTTCTCACCGACGGCTTACGCGACGCAATATGAACCCGCCGTCTTGCAGGTTGGGCCGAATTACCGCCTCGACAACACAGCCAAGTACACGGGCACGTTCGGTCCGGTCACGGCGGTTGCGCACTGGTCGTTTGGCGCTGGCTTGGCGCTGCCACCGGCCAGCCCGGCTGCCCCGCAAACGGTGGTTGGCGGCAATGGTGAGGTGCCGGGGCAACTTCACCGCGATTCCGCATATGGCACGGGCTTGACCTACGACAGCGGTTCGTTTGCAGCGACTGTCGGCTACGACCAATACAACCCGACGATCGGCACGGGAACAGGGTCCTTCCGCAAAGCGGCAATTGCGGCGAGCTACACCTTGGACAAAGTGAAGGTGATGGGCGGTTATCGGTGGGGTAAGAATATCGACCAGACCGGTGCCACGTTGCTGCGCGATGACATGTACTGGGTCGGTGCAAGCTATCAGGTCGCGCCGGCATTGACCCTGACAGGCGAGTTTTACTACGACAAGCTCCGGAATCTGTTCGGGAGCACACAGAATGCGAATCCTTGGCAGGTGGCGCTCGTTGCTGACTATGCGCTGTCTAAGCGTACCGATGTCTACCTAACCACCGCGTACGCAAAGAATGCCGGTCTGACGCTGGATTCTGCAGCGACTGCCTACGCCACCAGCCTCTCGCTTGGCAACAGCTATGCCCTTGGCGCTGGTCAGACCTCGATGATGGGTATTGCGCTGGGGATTCGTCACAAGTTCTGAACGGCCGGCCCACTCAAATCCATTGGGCGTGCTGTGCAGTGCGTTTCATTCTGGTCGGTATTGGGGGGAGCTTGCTCCCTCTCTTTTTTCTTATAAGACGTGAGGCCCGCCGGCTGCCTGAATGCAAGGGGGCTTGCCCATCACGGTGAGGTTTTGCCATGTCCAACTGCCATACAAATGATGCGACGAACTCGGTGCCTGGCTCTGGCTTCCATCTGATGGCCAAGCCGGTTGGGCCGCTGTGCAATCTGGATTGCAGCTATTGCTTCTATCTGGAGAAGGAGTCGCTCTATGAAGAGCGGCACCGCTTCCGCATGTCGGACACTGCGCTCGATGTCTACGTTCGGCGCTATATCGAGTCGCAACCAACACCGGAGGTCGAATTTACTTGGCAGGGTGGAGAGCCGACGCTGATGGGCTTGGACTTCTTTGAGAAGGCCGTCGCGTTGCAACGCCGGTATAGGAATGGCAAAACCATCCGAAACACGCTGCAAACAAACGGAACCCTGCTGGACGAACGCTGGGGCGCGTTTCTGGCAGCCGAGGGCTTTCTGGTGGGCATCAGCCTGGACGGCCCGCGCGAGCTGCACGACCTGACGCGTCGCGACAAGCAGGGCCGCTCCAGCTTCGACGATACGGTGCGCGGGCTGGGCATTCTGCAACGCTTCAACGTGCCGTTCAACGTGTTGGTGACTGTGTCGGATGCGGTCTCGTGCCAACCCCTGACCATCTATCGCTTCCTGAAGGGCTTGGGCGTGCGGCACATGCAGTTCAACCCGGTTGTTGAGCGTGTACCGCGCGCACAGGAACAGGCTATCGGGCTGCACTTCGCGGCACCACCAGAATTCTCCCGTTCACCAATCGTGCGCAAAGCGATCGATCAACCTGTTGAGATGAGCACGCAGAGCGTTGTTCCCGAAGCCTGGGGTGATTTCCTGATCGCCATCTACGACGAATGGGTGCGCAACGATATTGGCGATATCCACGTGATGAACTTCGAGTGGGCATTGGCGGCGTGGTGCGAGCTACCCGCCACGGTCTGCCTGTTCTCCGAGCGCTGCGGCCGTGCCGCTATCGTTGAGCACGACGGTAGCGTCTACAGTTGCGACCACTTCATGTATCCGGAATATCGTTTGGGCAATCTGCAGGAACGAGGTGCGGCGGAATTGCTCAACTCAGCGCAGCAACAAGCCTTCGGTAACGCCAAGGCTGATGCCTTGCCAGGCGTCTGCCGTCGTTGCGAATATCGTTTCGCATGCCACGGTGAATGTCCAAAGAACCGCTTTGCGGTCTCTGTTGACGGCGAGCCCGGACTGAATTTCCTCTGCGCCGGCTACCTCAAATACTTCCGGCACATCACGCAGACCATGAATGCGATGGGCAAACTGCTTGCGCACGGGCAACCAGCCGCACTGATCAAGGAAGCGTTCAAGGGGCCACTGCTTGTGAAGCTGTGATCGGCGTGCGCGCGACCTAGCAAGTGTCGAGATTCACTGTCAAGAGAGCCCACTTAGCGGAATCGTGGGATCTAATGCCAATCAACAGAATTCGCCAGCGCAAAGCCGGTACCTATTGATTTGCACGGAATCCTGACCTACCTCGGGTGGGTCAGGACTCTCTGCAAATCAACAGGCAGGCAAGCCAGTGCTCTCCTTGGCACGGAAACGAATCGACCTAGGGGCGGCGCGCTTCAATAGAAAAGACGCAGCGAGGGCTGCGTCTGAAGGACGATGGTGAGAAGAGAGAAGCGGCGCATCGTCGCAGCCAAGAGTAAGCGGCTGCGAAGCGCCGTGCCAAGGGTGAATGCAAAAACACTAAATTCTATTGTTGATGTCGTGAAATTCACGTACTGACATCGGATTGTCGTGATTTTCCGCCTGGCCCAACTTAACTCGAAGCGAATGGAATCCGTAGCGTACAAGCCTGCTTGTCGCATCCAAGCTTCGACGCTCTCGCGAGTCTGTTCGGTTAGACGCTGCTGCATCAGCATTGTCTGCCACTCAGCTCCGGCAATGCGTCGAAATCGACGCAACTGAACGAGGGGCTATTGAGGCGAGGGCGCAAAACGACGCAACTTTGACGTACCCGGGGCGGCCAAGCTCTTGTCTTTGCGCTATACGCGCCGAAATCAACGCAGAATCGACGCAGCCTTGACGCATCTTTGGCTCCCATGGGCAGGGCACTCCTAGCCTTGCTTCAGTTTGTTCCGCCGGTTTGCGCTGGCGATCTTGAAGCGAGCAAGTTTGTCCACCTTGGGTGAATGCTTGACTGAGCGCGACGTTTTGACCATGACTGGCTTGGCGCGCTCGCTTCCTCTCTTGCCATGGACGGCGCGACCGTATCGCCCGATGCTGTAATCCGATAGGTGTCCCATGAACTGTGCGGCCTCTTCCAGCGACAAGGTTGGATCGGCCTTGAGATCCGATGCGGCTTGGTGGCGGAAGCAATACGGGCTGATCCGAGTCCGAATCTTTGGGAACGTGGCTTTGCCCAAGGCGACGATTGAGTTGTAAAGGTAGTCTGCATCGTGGCTGACCGCAGCATGGCCGATTCCGTTGGACGCTACATCTGTGGCCGCCATCGACAGTAGGACCGCGAGAGCTGGGTGCGGTTTCCCCGTGACTGGCGTCTTGAATACATAACGCCTCTTCGGTTGGCCGCGTTCTGGTTGCTTGGCGTTGCTGCACTTCGCACCCGTAATCTCGATCACGAGTCCATCTCTTAGGCATGCCACAGGCTTCTCCACAGCCGGCCTTTGGCCGCGCGTGCTCATGAAATCCCGTTCTTGAGCCGGCTTTTTCATGAGGCGCGCTTCGGTGGAACAGGGGGAGATGCGTGCCTGAGACGAAGTCCGCCTCTGACGGGCTCAATCGCTTGGCGAGCCTCGGGGTAGACGGCAAGGGCGACCTTCAGAGCCCTGTTCATCTCTCTACGAAAATTGCTGCTGTCCTTGTATTCGTCGCCAAACTGATCTTGGAGCGCCCTCCACGAAATGGTCTGTGGCTGATCGATTTGGGTCAGTCTGTGCGCAAGCCACGTGTAAACGTCGATATCCAATGCGGCACCGCCAATCGCTCGCAAAGCTCGGCGATCAATCGGTACGCCCGCGCCTTTGAGTGACTCGTAGTAGCTCTTCGAGAGGAGGAGTACCCCCGGCCAGCGGCGGTTTCGAGTACTGCCATCACTCGACCATGCATCGAACTGTTCGATGGGTTGATCATTGAAGGTGCGGCCCCGGTAGCCGAGTTGCACCCTGCTCGCTGCGAGCGCGTGTAAATGGAGCCTGGCGGTTTTATACCGGTTCCCACCTTGGTTTTCTTGCCCAATGAGCCGCAGAAGGTCGGTGATGTCCTCGCCGATCGGTATTTCCCGAGTTCTATGCCTGATAGCGTAGGTATTCATGTACGCCATCAAGTGTCGCGGTGCAGGCCCATATGGCACGGGCTGCAGGACTGGGCCCTGTCCTTCATCAAGATAGCCGGCGCTTACGCAAATCCACGCGTTACCAAACTGGCGCTTGAAGGAGGCTCCCTCGGTTTGGCGGCGAGGTAGGCCGACCTGGCAGAAAATTGAGTGGGTGAAAGCGATGTCATCGCCCTTTGGTGGGGCCCTGTCGATTGCAGCACCGGCATCGATGAGAGCTTCCGAGCGGCTCTGGCGAGGGGAGCGCTCTGCGCGGGGCAAAGCGACCGCAGTTTCTTTGGGATGGTTCACTTGCCAGCCCCCTCTGCACCTGCCAAGCGACGCTCAAGCTGCTGTCGCTTTGTTGGCCGGCCAACTTGCCTGGCTTGCGAAGTTGCTACCGCTAGGCCCTGAGGGCGCTTCGTGCTGCCCGTTTGAGCGTCGGCGATAGCCCTAGCTGGCTGGACATGTCGTTCGATCCAATCAAGAACATCCTGCTTCCGCCACAACAGCTTGCGTTGACCCGGCAAACGGAGGATTGGAGGCAGACGATCGAATCGGCCTGATGCGATGTCTGAGTAGACGGTGGCAGGTTTGCGGTGGAGTAGCGGACATAGCTGACTAAGCGTCAGCAGTTCGACTTGATGCTGGGAAGACATGGGCGAACTCCGGCGGCCCACACGTCAATACGTGCAAGCTACCGAACGTGCGCACCAGCCGAAGACCTAGACGCTGGAGTAGCGTTGTGTCCGTGGCGGGCCGGGTGGCCCTCAGTGGGTTCCTCGCCATGCATGCGGGCTCTGTTTCGCTTCGCTCCGACTCCGTTCGTACTAGTCGGCTTGCATGTCGTTAATCCGAGCGGACGGTGCTTGTCCGAACGAACCCCAAATCTCCCGATCTGGGTAAAGGCTCATGGGTACTGGATGTTTGGATTCTGTATGGTCTAGCCATGCCAGTCAAGCTGGCGCGACTTTCGTCGTCCCAGTGCACGGGACAAATTTGGGACAGTCCGGAACCAAAAACGTCCCAAATTGACCCCAATAGACCAAAGAAAAAACCGGCCTAAGTGGCCGGTTTTTAAGGAATTCCTGGTGCCGCTGACCGGAATCGAACTGGTGACCTTCGCATTACGAATGCGCTGCTCTACCGACTGAGCTACAGCGGCGTCGGAAACAGCGATTCTAACAGAACTTTTTGGCGCACTGCAAGAACCGCCGAAACAACAACGTTACGCGCCCCAGTTACGCCGTTTTTTCTGCCTCGTGGTGGTACTGCGTGACACGGTCCACCTCGTTCTTCGAGCCCAGGACCACCGCCACGCGCTGGTGCAGCTTCTCGGGCTGGATGTCGAGGATGCGCTGCTGGCCGTTGGTGGCCGCGCCGCCGGCCTGTTCCACCAGGAAGGCCATCGGGTTGGCTTCATACATCAGGCGCAGCTTGCCGGCCTTGCCCGGCTCGCGCTTGTCCCACGGATACATGAAGACGCCGCCGCGCGTGAGGATGCGATGCACGTCGGCCACCATCGAGGCGATCCAGCGCATGTTGAAATCCTTGCCGCGCGGGCCTTCAGTGCCGGCCAAGCACTCGTCGATGTAGCGGCGCACGGGCGGGGCCCAGTGGCGCATGTTCGACATGTTGATGGCGAATTCCTTGGTATCGGCCGGGATCTTCACGTTGGGGCTGGTCAGGATGAAGCTGCCCACCTCGCGGTCGAGCGTGAACATGTGCACGCCATTGCCGACGGTGAGCACCAGCGTGGTCTGCGGGCCGTACACGGCGTAGCCGGCGGCAACCTGCTTGGCGCCGGGCTGCATGAAGTCGGCCTCGGTCACGGTCTGGCCGGCCTTGGGCATGTGCAGCACCGAGAAGATCGTGCCGATCGACACGTTCACGTCGATGTTGGACGAGCCGTCGAGCGGATCGAACAGCAGCAGGTATTCGCCCTTCGGATAGCGATGGGGGATCTCGTAGAACGATTCCATCTCTTCCGAGGCCATGGCAGCCAGGTTGCCGCCGTATTCGTTGGCTTCGAGCAGGACTTCGTTGGCGATCACGTCCAGCTTCTGCTGGGTTTCGCCTTGCACGTTGCCGGTGCCGGCCGAGCCGAGCACGCCGGCCAGCGCGCCCTTGTTGACGCTGTGCGAGATCGCCTTGCAGGCGCGCGCCACGACTTCGAGCAGCAGGCGCAGCTCGGCCGGGATGGTGTTGTGCTCGCGCTGCTCTTCGATCAGGTAGCGGGTGAGGTTGATGCGCTTCATGGGTTCTCCTGAGACGGGCGCGATTTTACCTGACGCAATGTTCACGCCAGCGCCTTCCCGACGATCTCGCGCACATCGCGCGACAGGCTCGGGTGTGCCGCCACGCGCTTGAGTGCGTCCTGCATGGCGTCGCGCAGGGTGGGCACGTACTTGCGCCAGCGGTCGAGCGAACGCGCCAGGCGTGCCGATACTTGCGGGTTGATCGCATCGAGCGCCAGCACCTGCTCGGCCCAGTAGGCGTAGCCGGAACCATCGGCGGCGTGGAACTGCGCGGGGTTGCCCGAGCAGAAGCTGAAGATCAGCGAGCGCGCGCGGTTCGGGTTGCGCAGCGTGAAGGCCGGGTGCGCCATCAGCGCGCGCACGGTCGCCAGCGTCGGCTTGCCGGCGCCGCCCGGCTGCATGGCCTGCAGCGAGAACCACTTGTCGATGACGAGCGGGTCGTCGGCAAAGCGCGTGTAGAAATCGGCCAGCGCGGCCTCGCGGCCCGGGGCGTAGCTGGTGACCATGGCCGACAGCGCGCCCATGCGATCGGTCATGTTGGTGGCGCGGGCGTATTGCTGCTCGGCCAGGGCCAGCGCTTCGGGGGTTTCCGTTTCCACCAGATAGCCGAGCGCGATGTTCTTGAGTGCGCGCTTGCCGGCGGACACCGCGTCCGGCGTGTAGGCGCCTTCGGTCTGGTTGTCCTGGTAGGCGTGCAGCAGTTCGGTGTTGAGCGCTTCGGCCAGCGTGCGGCGCAGCGTGCGGCGTGCGGTGTGGATGGCGGCCGGGTCGGCCACGGCCATGCGCTCGGCCAGGTAGCTCTCGGCCGGCAGGATCAGCATCTGCTTGCGGAAGGCCGGGTCGAGTGCTGCATCGGCCAGCACGGCACGCAGCGCTTCCACCAGGGCCGGGTCGACCACCGGCGCGCGACCTTGTTGGATGTCGGCCACCATGCGCAGCAGCGTGTCGGTGGCCAGGCGCTGGCCGGCTTCCCAGCGGTTGAACGGGTCGGAATCGTGCGCGAGCTGGAAGGTGAGCTGCTCAGTGGTGTAGCCGTATTCGACGATGACCGGCGCAGAGAAATTGCGCAGCAGCGAGGGCAGCGGCGCATCGGCCACGTCCTCGAACACGAAGGTCTGTTCTGCCTCGGTGAAGTCCAGCACGCGCGTGGTGACCGGCGAGGGCGATGCGGTTTCGCCGCGCAAACACAGCGGTAGGTCGCGACCTTGCTTGTCGATCAGGCCAACGGCAAACGGAATATGGAACGGCTGCTTCTGGATGCCGCTGGTGGTCTCGATGCCGACCGGCTCGCAGCGCTGGCGCAGCGTAAGCGTGTAGGTGCGCGCGGCAGTGTCGTGGCGGCCCTCGACGGTAACGACCGGCGTGCCTGCCTGGCTGTACCAGCGGCCGAACTGCGTGAGGTCGCGGCCGTTGGCATCGGCCATGGCGGCGCGGAAGTCGTCGCAGGTGACGGCGTGGCCGTCGTGGCGCTGGAAGTACAGGTCCATCCCTTTGCGGAAACCGTCGCGGCCGAGCAGGGTCTGGTACATGCGCACGACTTCAGCGCCTTTCTCATACACCGTGACGGTGTAGAAGTTGTTGATCTCTTCGTAGCTGTCGGGGCGCACCGGGTGGGCCATGGGGCCCGCGTCTTCCGGGAACTGCACCTGGCGCAGCATGCGCACGTCCTCGATGCGCTTGACGGCGCGGGCGCTCGCGGCCGCCGCTTCGTTGCCGCTCTGCGCTGCCATGTCCGCCGAGAACTCCTGGTCGCGGAACACCGTCAGGCCTTCCTTCAGGCTCAGCTGGAACCAGTCGCGGCAGGTGACGCGGTTGCCCGTCCAGTTGTGGAAATACTCGTGGCCGACCACCGATTCGATGTTGGCGAAGTCCACGTCCGTGGCGGTCTCGGCATTGGCCAGCACGTACTTCGTGTTGAAGATGTTCAGGCCCTTGTTCTCCATCGCGCCCATGTTGAAGTCGCCCACGGCGACGATCATGAAACGATCGAGATCGAGTTCCAGGCCGAAGCGGCGCTCGTCCCAGCGGACCGAGTGGATGAGGGAATCCATCGCGTGGCGGGTCTTGCCCAGGTCCTGCGGCTCGACCCACACCTGCAGCAGCTTCTCCTTGCCCGAGGCGGACTGGATGCGCTCTTCGATGCATTCGAGCTTGCCCGCCACCAGCGCAAACAGGTACGACGGCTTCTTGAACGGGTCGTGCCACACGGCTTCGTGGCGGCCATCCGGCAGATCGCGCTCAGAGACGAGGTTGCCGTTGGACAGCAGCACCGGGTAGTCCGCCTTCGACGCGCGCAGGGTGACGGTGTAGACCGTCATCACGTCCGGGCGATCGAGGAAGTAGGTGATCTTGCGGAAGCCCTCGGCCTCGCACTGCGTGAAGAAGTTGCCGTTGGAGACGTACAGCCCCATCAGCGACGAGTTGGCTGCCGGGTTGCAGAAGGTGGTGAGTTCCAGCGTGAAGCTGGCGCCGACCTCAGCCGGCACGGCATCGATAGTGAGCGTGTCGCCGTTGGCTTGCAGGCCTTGCAGCGCCTGGCCGTCGAGCGTCGCGCCCGCCAGCTCCAGCCCTTCGCCCACCAGCACCAGCGGCTTGGCCGCGGCGGTGCGCGTCATGCGCAGGCGGTTGACCACGCGGGTGCGCTCGGGCACCAGATCGATCTCGAGCGCCACTTCATCGATGCGGAACGCGGGGGCGGCGTAGTCCTTGCGGTAAATCGTCACGGCGGTATCGGTGCGCAACATCGGTAACATCCTCGCATTCGTTCGCAAAAGACCATTGTACTCAGCCACCTCGCGGGAATCTTCCGCGCGCCGCGTGACTCTGAGTAAACAGACGCGGCGCATGGCTTTGCGGCATGCGCGCGAATTATCTGACTGAGCCTTTGGGGGATCATCTATGTGGAACTGGATCAAAGCGCACGGCCGCTGGACCTTGGCTGGCGCCTTGGCGGCTGCCAGCCTGCTGGCCGGCTGCGCCAGCACCGTCACCAGCCAGGTGACGGCGTTCAAGCAGCCCGGCTGGGATGACACGCCGCCGCGCACCTACGCGTTCGAGAACACTGCAGCGCAGCAAAACGACCTGGAACGGCAGACCTACGAGGCCTGGACCAGCGACCAACTGGCCGCCCATGGCTTCACCACGGCACCGCAAGCCAGTGCCCGCTACCGCGTCCGCCTGACCTATTCGACCGCCACGCGCCTCGTGCAGGTCCGCCAGCCGGTCTACCCTGACCCGTACTGGGGGCCGGGCCCGTGGGGCCCCTGGCGCGGTCCGTGGGGGCCCTGGGGCCCGTGGGGTCCGCAGTACGTCGACACCAACGTCCAAGTGCCGTTCTATGCCTATCACGTCGAGATTGACGAGGCGGCCTCTGGCAAGCGCGTCTACCAGGTGAGCGCCCAGACCCAAGGCGGCGATGGCTCGCTGACCACCGTGATGCCCTACCTGATCCGCAGCGCGTTCGCCAATTTCCCGGCGCCGAATGCGCAGCCGATCCTGGTCGAGCTGCCGGTTGATCCAAAGGTGAAACCGGCTAAGTAGTTAGGTAGTTCATCCCGTAGGCTGGGCGGCCCGTCTAGGCTAGAATGCCTCACCTAATTTGCGGGCCGCCCAGCCGTACTCTCGCTTGAGCGTTGTTATCCCTCCCCATCTCGCGCCGGCCGCCACCCCTGGCCAGCGTCGACTGCGCACCGTCGCTACCGCGATGACGGTGTTCCGCGACTCCTGCGGCCTCGCTCCCGGTTTCCCATCGATTTTCGCTTTCCCGTACCAGGACGCTTCTGCCGGAATGTGAACGCGCGCACGTGCGTTCCATCTGCGGAACGTCCCTCCAGGATGTCATTGATATGAACGACAAGCTCCACGACGCCTCGCCCGATACGCAAGACCAAGGGGCCGAGGCCGAACTGCGCCGCGCCGCGCTCGAATACCACCGCTCGCCGACGCGCGGCAAGATCGAGGTGCGCTCGACCAAGACGCTGATCAACCAGCGCGACCTGTCGCTGGCGTACTCGCCGGGCGTGGCCTACGCGTGTACCGAAATCGAGCGTGACCCGTCGCTGGCCGCCGAGTACACCTCGCGTGCCAACCTGGTCGGCGTGATCACCAACGGCACCGCCGTGCTGGGCCTGGGCGACATCGGCCCGCTGGCCGGCAAGCCGGTGATGGAAGGCAAGGGCTGCCTGTTCAAGAAGTTCGCCGGTGTGGACGTGTTCGACATCGAACTGGCCGAGCGCGACCCGGACAAGATCGTCGACATCGTCGCGGCGCTGGAGCCGACGCTGGGCGGCATCAACCTCGAAGACATCAAGGCGCCCGAGTGCTTCTACATCGAGCAGAAGCTACGCGAGCGCATGAACATCCCCGTCTTCCACGACGACCAGCACGGCACGGCCATCATCTCGTCCGCCGCGTTGCTCAACGGCCTGAAGGTGGTCGGCAAGCAGATCGGCGAAGTGAAGGTGGCGGTGTCGGGCGCGGGTGCCGCGGCCATCGCCTGCCTGGACCTGATGGTGAGCCTGGGCGTCAAGCGCGAGAACGTCTATGTGGTCGACTCGAAGGGCGTGATCTTCGTCGGCCGCGACGCCAAGATGGAGCCGACCAAGGCCCGCTACGCGCAGGACACGCAGGCCCGTACGCTGGCCGACATCGTGCGCGATGCGGACGTGTTCCTTGGCTGCTCGGCCGCTGGCGTGCTGACCGCCGACATGGTCAAGACCATGGGCCCGAAGCCGATCATCCTGGCGCTGGCCAACCCCGAGCCGGAAATCCGCCCGGAAATCGCCAAGGCCGCGCGTCCGGACTGCATCGTCGCCACGGGACGTTCGGACTACCCGAACCAGGTCAACAACGTGCTGTGCTTCCCGTACATCTTCCGCGGCGCGCTCGACTGCGGCGCGACCAAGATCACGGAAGAGATGAAGCTGGCCTGCGTGAAGGCCATCGCCGAGCTGGCCGAAGCCGAGACCAACGATGCCGTGGCGCAGGCCTACGCTGGCCAGGAACTGAGCTTCGGCCCGGACTACATCATCCCGAAGCCGTTCGATTCGCGCCTGATCGAGAAGATCGCGCCGGCGGTGGCCAAGGCCGCGATGGAATCCGGCGTGGCGACCCGCCCGATCGCTGATCTGGACGCCTATCGCCAGAAGCTGAGCGACTTCATCTATCACACCGGCATGACCATGCGTCCGGTGTTCTCCGCCGCCAAGGCCGCGCCCAAGCGCGTGGTCTATGCGGAAGGCGAAGAAGAGCGCGTGCTGCGCGCGGTGCAGACTGTCGTTGATGAAGGCTTGGCCAAGCCGATCCTGATCGGCCGCCCGCACGTGATCGAGATGCGCATCCAGAAGGCCGGCCTGCGCCTGAAGCCGGGCGTGCACTTCGAGCTGGTGAACCCGGAAGACGATCCGCGCTATCACCAGTACCACACCGAGTATCACGAGCTGATGGGCCGCAACGGCGTGACGCCGGACATGGCGAAGTCGCAACTGCGCCGCTCCAACACGCTGATCGGCGCGCTGCTGGTGCGCCTGGGCGATGCCGACGCGATGCTGTGCGGCACCGTTGGCCGCTTCGATGCGCACCTGGAACACGTGCGCGACGTGATCGGCCTGGCGCCCAACGCCAAGGTCTTCGCCGCCATGAACGGGCTGATGCTGGAGAAGCACACGCTGTTCATTACCGATACGTTCGTCAACGAGACCCCGAGCGCCGAAGAGCTGGCCGACATCACCAAGCTGGCGGCGGAAGAAGTGCGCCGCTTTGGCCAGGAGCCGAAAGTGGCGATGCTGTCGCACTCAATGTTCGGCTCGTCGAAGAGCGCGTCGGCCCGCAAGATGCGCGAGGCGTACGACCTGCTCAAGGCCGAAGCGCCCGAGTTGCAGGTGGAAGGCGAGATCCAGGGCGATGCGGCGCTGTCGGAAGACATCCGCCACCACTTCCTGCCCAAGAGCGCCTTTGCCGGCAGCGCCAACCTGCTGGTGATGCCGACGCTGGACGCGGCCAACATTGCGTTCAACCTGCTCAAGGTCACGGGCGGGCAGGGCGTGACGGTGGGCCCGATCCTGCTGGGCGCGGCCAAGCCGGTGCACATCCTGAACCCGGCGGCCACCTCGCGCCGCATCGTCAACATGACGGCGCTGGCGGTGGCAGACGTGTCGGCTACGCGTTGATTGGTTGATCCAACTGTTGGGCCGCTGAAGGTTGGCGGCCCAAAAGAAAACGGCGCCTGGGGAAAGTCCAGGCGCCGTTTTTCTTTGCTGCCGACTGCTTAGAACTTCGCGCGGATGCCCACGCCGAAGGTGTCTGCCGAGCTGAGGCTCGTCACCTTGTCGCGCATGTACGCGGCGTACACGTCAGTGCGCTTGGACAGCGAATAGTCGTAACCGACCGCCCACGTGTTGCGCTTCACGTCAGCCGCACCCGAAGTTTTGGTGTACGCGTACGACGCCAGGATGCTGCCCGGGCCCACCGGCACCGACATGCCCAGTTGGCCGCCGTTGCTCTTCGCGTCCCCCGAGTTGATGGCGTTCTTGATGTACTGGTACTGGCCGTAGACCTTGGCCACGCCAAAGTCGTACGTGGCACCGAGCTGCGCGGCCGTCTGACGCGAGAAGCCTGCCACCAGTGCGTTCAGGTCACCCGGGGCGGAGTCGAAGCGCACCTGCTGGAAAGCCGCCGTGGCTGCGAAGTTGCCATGGAAGTACAGGAAGTTGCCGCCCCACTTGTTCTGGCCGTTGTGGCCGGCTTGCTCGCCCGCGCCGTAGATGAAGTTGGCGGTCAGACCGTTGAAGTCCGGCGTCGAATACATGATCGCGTTGTTCCAGCCCGAATCGCCCACCAGACCCGAGATACCGCCGGGGCCGCGCAGGCCGTTGCCGAGGTACGTGTGGAACACCATCGGCGAGAACGTGTACGAATCGATGAACGGGTTGAACAGGATCGTCGATACGAAATACGGCGGCGTCAGGCGGCCGAGCTTGATCGAACCCCACGTGCTCGATTGCAGGCCGACGAACGAGTTGCGGGCGAAGAACGTATCGCCGTCAAAGCGCCCGTACTTGCCGGTGTCCGGGCGGAAGAACGCTTCCAGCGTGAAGATCGCCTTCAAGCCATTGCCCAGATCTTCGCTGCCCTTCATGCCCCAGTACGAGGTCGACATACCGCCCGAGTTGACGCCCCAGGCGCGATCCGATGCGCCCAGGGTCTTGGTGGCGCCCGCCCAGGCATCCACCTGGCCGTACAGCGTGACGGACGACTGCGCCTGCGCACCGGCACTTGCTGCCCCCAGTGCCGATGCCACTGCCAGCGCGGCCATGCCACGCTTGAATTTCGACTGCATTGCTACCTCCTTTGTTGTTGAAAGTCACTGCAGGTTGCGCTGCATTCTTTGATGCAGTCACAGGCCGGCTGGTCAGGCTCCATGCCGGACGGTGTCCCATGCCCCATGACACCGCGCCCACAGCGTTGTTTTTTGCTGCTGAACCTGAGAAATCAGTTGGCGGCGATCAAATCGGCCAGACGGAAACCCGCGATGCGATGAATCTGTTCGAGCGATGCACGCAGCTCGGTATCGCGGTCGTTTTCCACGCGCTCGCTGAAGTTGTCGATGATGCCGTGGCGGTCATAGCTGCGCACCGCCAGGATGAACGGAAAGCCGAACTTCTCGTTGTACTGCGCGTTGAGGGCCTGCAGGCGTGCAAACTCTTCCGGCGAGCACTGGTTCAGGCCCGCACCACTTTGCTCGCGCGTCGACTCGGCGGTCAGTTCACCGCGCACGGCCGCCTTGCCCGCCAGCTCGGGGTGAGCGCGCACGAGCTTGAGCTGCGGCTCAATGCCGGCGGTGTCCACGGCATTGCGCATGGCAGCCGCGAGCGCCTCGGCCGAGGCGAACGGGCGCTGCGTGGCGGCCTGTTCGGCAACCCACGGGGAGTGCTCGTAGACGCCGCCGAGGACTTGCACGAACTGCGACGCGTCCATGCCGTTGAGTTGCGAGAGGGTGTAGGTGGTCTGGCTCATGCTGTGGTGCTCAAAACGGGTTGCTTGGCATACGGATGGTTCTGGATCCAGTGCTGCGCGATGTCGATACGGCGGCAGATCCAGACCTTGTCGTGCGATTGCACGTAGTCGAGGAAGCGCTGCAGCGC
>CAJXMR010000020.1 GCA_913056305.1 uncultured Ralstonia sp. | reverse complement strand
ACGAGATGGTCAACATGATTTCCGCCTCGCGCTCGTACCAGGCCAACGTGGAAGTTGCCAACACCACCAAGACGATGGCCTCCAAGGCCCTCACGCTCGGCCAGTAAGCCGCCCACCGTACAAGCGAGACAAGAAAATGACCGTCAGCTCGACCACCAGCGCCACCAGCACGTCGTCCACCACCAGCAGCCTGACCGCCCAAACCGGCGCGGACTTGCAGAACACGTTCATGAAGCTGCTGGTGACCCAGCTGCAAAACCAGGACCCGCTCAACCCGATGGACAACTCGCAGATGACTGCGCAGCTGGCCCAGATCAACACCGTGAGCGGCATCCAGAACCTGAACACGACGATGACCAACCTGGCCTCGCAGTCGGCCGCCTCGCAGGGCGCCGCGCTGATCGGCCGTACCGTGCAGGCGCCGTCGTCGAGCCTGACGCTGGCTTCGGGCACGGCCAGCTTTGGCGTGTCGGCCCCGAGTGGCGCCGACGACGCGGTGGTCACCATCACCAATTCCGCCGGCGTGGCGGTGCGCACCGTCGACCTGGGCTCGCTGTCCAGCGGCTCGACCAACTTCACCTGGAACGGCAAGGACGACAAGGGCAATACGCTGGCCGACGGCCAGTACAAGATGGCGGTGTCGGCCACGAAGTCGGGCAAGACCACCACGGCCAGCACGCTCGCCAGCACCACCGTCACCGGTGTGAACATCAGCAACGGCACCACGCAATTGCAGTTGGCCTCGGGCGGCACGGCTGCTCTGTCCAGCATCACGACCATTCAATAACAGGCTGTCCGCAGCGCTTTCATCTTCCAACGGGAGAACACAATGGGATTCCAGCAAGGCTTGAGCGGTCTCGATGCCGCCTCCAAAAACCTCGACGTGATCGGCAACAACGTGGCCAACGCCAACACCGTGGGCTTCAAGTCCGGCACGGTGGACTTTGGTGACGTCTACGCCCGTTCGTTGGTGGGCGCCACCGACAACGCCGTGGGCCAGGGCGTGCAGGTGACCAAGGTGACGCAGTCGTTCACCCAGGGCAACGTCACGGTGACGGGCAACCCGCTGGATATCGCCATTAACGGCACGGGCTTCTACCGCGTGGTGAATCCGGGCAGCGGCCAGGTTTCGTACACGCGCAACGGCCAGTTCCAGACCGACAAGAACGGCTACATCATCTCCGCCACCGGCCAGAACCTGACCGGCTACGGCGTGGACACCAACGGCAAGGTCAACACCGCCGTGCTGACCAACCTGAAGATTCCGGTCAACGACCTGGCGCCGCTGGCCACCACCAACACCGCGTTCGCCATCAACCTGGACGCCGCCGGCACGGTGCCGACCACCACGCCGTTCTCGGCCACCAACTCGGCCACGTTCAACCACTCGGTGTCGGAGCAGGTGTATGACGGCACCGGTACGTCGCACATGCTGACCAACTACTACGTGCGCACCGCCGCCGGCTGGGACGTGTACGCACAGGTGGACGGCGCCAACCCGACCACCGGCAACCCGATCACCTCGCTCACCTTCAACAGCAGCGGTCAGGTCACGTCTGCGCCCACCAAGATTCCGGTCACGTTTGCGGGCATGACCATCACGAACATCGACCTGACCGGCACGACGCAGTACGGCGGTGGCTTCAACGACACCACCGTCACGCAAGACGGCTACGCCACCGGCCGCCTGGCCAGCTACGGCGTGGGCACCGACGGCACCATCACGGCGCGCTACTCGAACGGCCGCACCGCGGTGCTGGGCCAGATCGCCATGGCCAACTTCAAGGCCGACGGCGGCCTGCAGAACATCGGCGCCAACCAGTGGGTGGAAACGGCCGATTCCGGCGCGCCCACGCTGGGCACGCCGGGCATGGGTTCGTTCGGCCTGCTGCAATCGTCGGCGGTGGAGCAGTCCAACGTGGACCTGAGCCAGGAGCTGGTCAACATGATCGTCGCCCAGCGCTCGTACCAGGCCAACGCGCAGACCATCAAGACGGAGGACACCATCCTCCAGACGCTGGTCAGCCTGCGCTAAGAAACGTGCTCAAAACGATTCTGGCGGTCCCGAAGTTGGAAACCTCGCGTCTTGCCGTACTTCTTGTACTGTCTGCGACGCCGCCAAACCACCAGAACCGCTTCGCTTCATTTTGATCACGTTTCCATATTTGAGAGGAACCCACCATGGACCGCATGATCTACGTGGCGATGACCGGCGCGAAGCACCTGTTCGACCAGCAGGCCGCCAGCGCCAACAACCTCGCCAACGCCAGCACCACCGGTTTCAAGGCCCAGATCGACGCGTTCCATACGGTGGGCGTGGAAGGCGACGGCTCGCCCACGCGCAGCTACGTGATGGCTTCGGCCATCGGCACCGACGTGAGCCCGGGCCCGATCGAGACCACCGGCCGCAGCCTGGACGTGGCCATCGACGGGCAGGGCTACTTTGCCGTGCAGGCCGCTGACGGCAGCGAGGCCTACACCCGCGCCGGCACGTTCCAGCTGGGCGCGGACGGCACCATCCAGACGCTGTCCGGCCAGCCGGTGATGGGCGATGGCGGCCCGATCACGCTGCCGCCCGACACCACGGTGCAGTTTGCCAAGGACGGCACCGTCAACGCGATCAGCGCAGACAACCGCACCCCGCCCGTGGCACTGGGCCGGCTCAAGCTGGTCAACATCGACCCGGCCAACCTTGACCGTGGCACGGACGGTCTGTTCCGCCAGCGCGACGGCCAGGATGCCAGCGTGGACGAGAAAGTCCGCGTTACTGGCGGCGCGCTGGAAGGCAGCAACGTCAACCTGACCGACTCGCTGGTCAACATGATCGAAATCTCGCGCCAGCTCGAGATGCAGATGAAGGCGCTGCACACGGGCGACACCAACGCGCAATCGGCCAACGAACTGCTGCGCCACGCCTGAAGCGGCGGGCCTCAAGAGAACCCAACCTAGGACCCGAACATGATTCGCTCCCTGTGGATTTCCAAGACCGGGATGGACGCCCAGCAAACCCAGCTGGACGTGATCTCGAACAACCTGGCGAACGTCAACACGACCGGCTTCAAGCGCTCGCGCGCCGTGTTCGAAGACTTGCTGTACCAGAACGTGCGCGAGCCGGGTGCGCAGTCGTCGCAGCAGACCACGCTGCCCTCGGGCATGCAGATCGGTACCGGCACGCGCGTGGTGGCCACCGAGCGTCTGCACACGCAGGGCAACCTGCAGCAGACCGGCAACTCGACCGACGTGGCCATCAACGGCAACGGCTTCTTCCAGGTGCAGATGCCCGACGGCACGCTGGCCTACACGCGTGACGGCAGCTTCCAGATCAACGCGCAGGGTCAGTTGGTGACGGCTGCTGGCTACCCGGTGCAACCCGCCATCACCGTGCCGCAGAACGCCACCAGCCTGACGATTGGCAAGGACGGTATCGTGACCGTCACCACGCCGGGTACGGTCAACAACACCCAGGTGGGCACGTTCCAGCTGGCCAACTTCATCAACCCGGCCGGCCTGCGCAGCCTGGGCGAGAACCTGTACGCCGAAACCGAGGCTGCTGGTACCGCCAACCTGGCCACCCCGGGCGCCAACGGCACGGGCGTGCTCAGCCAGAACTACGTGGAAACGTCCAACGTGAACGTGGTCGAGGAAATGGTCAACATGATCCAGACGCAGCGCGCGTACGAGATCAACAGCAAGTCGGTGCAGACCTCCGACCAGATGCTGGAGAAGCTGGCCCAGCTCTAAGCTCGGCGGCGCTGTTCTAAGGAAGTCACGCGATGCAAACCCCCCCGGTCATCTCGCTCCCGCACGGCGGCCGCGCTGTGCGAATCGCTCGGTTGGCCGTGCTCGGCACGGCCGCCCTGCTCGCCACGGCGTGCGGCATGCTGCCGCCGCCCGCCCCAATCGTGCAGGGTCCGACCAGCGCGCGCCCGCCCATGCCCGTGATGGCGCCGCGCCAGAACGGAGCGATTTACCAGGAGGTGGCATCGGGCAGCGGCGGCTTTCGCGGCATGTTCGAAGACCGTCGCGCACACATGGTGGGCGACACCATCACCATCGTCATCACCGAGAATACGGCGGCCAGCAAGCAGATGTCGGGCAGCGTGGACCGCAGCGGCAGCATGAGCGCTTCGGTGCCGACCTTCGCGGGCATGAACGCGGGCGTGCTGTCATTGCTGGGCGTGTCGGCCACCGATGCCAACAAGTTCGACAGCAAGGGTGCCAACGGCGCACAGAACAATTTCACCGCCACCATCACCGTGACGGTGGTGGAGGTGCTCTCCAACGGCAACCTGGTGGTGAGCGGCGAGAAGCAGACCGCCGTGGGGCAGGGCACCGAGTCGGTCAAGTTCTCGGGCGTCGTCAACCCGACCACCGTCAACAACCAGAACACCGTGCTGTCCACCCAGGTGGCCGACGCACGCATGGAATACCGCGGCACCGGCTATGTGGCCGAGTCCCAGCAGATGGGCTGGCTGTCGCGGTTCTTCCTGACCGTGTCACCGTTCTGAGGAACCCGGCCATGACATTGCAACGCATCCTCGGCGCGGCCCTGGTGGCACTGAGCGCAATCGCAGGATCGGCCCACGCTGACCGCATCAAGGACCTGACCACCGTCGCCGGCGTGCGCGAGAACGCGCTGATCGGCTACGGCCTCGTCGTCGGCCTGGATGGCAGCGGCGACCAGACCACGCAGACGCCGTTCACGATCCAGAGCTTCAACAACATGCTCACGCAGTTCGGCATCAACGTGCCGGCGGGCGCGAGCATCCAGCTCAAGAACACCGCCGCCGTGGTGGTGACGGCCTCGCTGCCCGCCTTCGTGCGGCCGGGCCAGACCATCGACGTGACGGTCTCGTCCATCGGCAATGCCAAGAGCCTGCGCGGCGGCACGCTGCTGCTCACGCCGCTCAAGGGCGTGGACGGCCAACTCTATGCGCTGGCGCAGGGCAACGTGGTGATTGGCGGCGCGGGCGCGTCGGCCAACGGCAGCAAGGTGCAGATCAACCAGCTTGGCGCCGGCCGCATCGCCAGCGGGGCGACGGTGGAGCGCGCCGTGCAGGCCACGGTGGGCGAGGCCGGCAGCATCCAGCTCGACACCGGCACCACCGATTTCGGCACCGTGCAGAACATCGTCACCGCCATCAACAAGCAGTTTGGCGGCGGCACCGCCGAGGCCGCCGATGGCCGCACCATCAACGTGCGCGCACCTGCCCTGGCGGGCGACCGCGTGGGCTTCCTGGCCAAGCTGCAGAGCATCGACGTGACGCCGGCCCTGGCCGCCGCGCGCGTGGTGGTCAACGCCCGCACCGGCTCGGTGGTGATGAACCAGCTCGTCAAGCTCGAGCCCTGCGCGGTGGCGCACGGCAGCCTGTCGGTCACCATCAGCACGGAGCCGGTGGTGAGCCAGCCGGCGCCGTTCTCGCAAGGGCAGACGGTGGCGGGCGCACGCTCGAACATCGAGGTCAAGCAGCAGGGCGGCAGCCTCATCAACGTGAAGGGCGGCACCAACCTGGCGGACGTGGTCAAGGCCATCAACGCCATCGGCGCCAACCCGCAAGACCTGATTTCCATCCTGCAGGCGATGAAGGCGGCCAACGCGCTGCGCGCCGACCTGGAAATCATCTGACGCCCGCGGAGCCGATGCCATGAATTCGTCCGACATCAACAGCCGCCTGGCGATCGACTCCAAGGGGTTCGAATCGCTCAAGCAGGCCGCGCGCACCGATCCGATCGGCGCGACCAAGACCGTCGCCAAGCAGTTCGACGCGATCTTCGTCAACATGATGCTCAAGCAGATGCGTGATGCCTCGCCGCAGAACGGTCTGTTCGACTCGTCGTCGAGCAAGATGTATACGTCGATGCTCGACCAGCAGCTGTCGCAGACCATGTCCGCGCGCGGCGTGGGCGTGGCCGACCAGCTGCTCAAGCAGATGCTGCGCCAGGCGGCCAAGGTGAACCCGGACGCATCGGCCAAGGTGAACACGGCGCTGTCCAACACCACCGCCACCAATACGGCACTGCCTGGCGCCACGGGTTCGACCACGGACGCGGCCAAGGCGATTGCACGCTCGTCGCTCAACGGCCTGGCCGCCACGGCCGCCGCCGGCACCGAAGACGACGGCTCAGGCATCAGCACCGTGCCGCGCCCCGGCCTGGAAGAGCGGGTGGCGCGTGCGCTGGCCGCCTTGCGCAAACAGGCCCAGGCCGAAGGCCAGAGCGCCAGCGCCCCGGCTGACGTGGACCTGTCGCAGGTGTCGTCCGAGCCGGCCGGCGACCGCATGTCCAGCTTCTACAACAAGCTGATCGGCCACGCCTCGCAGGCCAGCCAGGCCACCGGCATCCCGGCCAACTTCATGATCGGCCACGCCGCGCTGGAGTCCGGCTGGGGCCGCCGCGAGATCCACGCCAAGGACGGCTCCAACACGCACAACCTGTTTGGCATCAAGGCCGGCAGCGCGTGGACGGGCAAGACCGCGGAAGTGACCACCACCGAGTACATCGGCGGCGTCGCCCACAAGGTCAAGGAGAAGTTCCGCGCCTACGCTTCGTATGCCGAGGCGTTCAAGGACTACGCCAACATGCTGACCAGCAACCCGCGCTACAACAACGTGGTCGCGGCCGGCAACGGCAACGATGCGGCTTCGTTTGCCAAGGGGCTGCAGCGTGCCGGTTATGCCACCGACCCCAACTACGCCCACAAGATCATGGCGGTGCTCAAGCAGATGGCTTGATGCAAGCCCAAGCTATCGGTCCTGCGGATCGATAGCGCTCAGGGCTCAAGTTTCCGCGCAAGTGGCCGTTGTTGCCGGTAGCGACCAATCTGGCGGTGTCGCACCGCCTGCACCGAGACCAACATGAGCAGCTCCCTCCTGAATATTGGCGCGACCGGATTGCGGGTCGCCGATATCAACCTGCAGGTGACCGGCAACAACATTGCCAACGCGGGCACTGCCGGCTACTCGCGGCAGCAGGCCGTGCAGACCGAGAACCTGCCGTTTTCCACGGGGGCCGGCTTTCTGGGCCAGGGCGTCAACGTCACCACGGTCAAGCGCATCTATGACCAGTACCTGACCGCCCAGGTGCAAAGCAGCCAGGCATCCACCAGTGCCGCCAACCAGCTCAGTAGCTTGGCCTCGGGCCTGGACAAATACCTGTCGGACAGCAACAGCAGCCTGGGCCCGGCGCTCACCAGCTTCTTCAATGCGGCCGACGGGCTGGCGTCCAACCCGTCCGATACGTCGGCGCGCCAGGTTTTCCTGAGTTCGGCATCGTCGCTGCAAAGCCGTTTCAACACGATCGGCAACCAGCTCAGCGCGCTGTCGAACCAGGTCAACCAGCAGGTGCAGGCGCAGGTCAACACGGTCAACGGCATCAGCCAGCAGATCGCCGCCCTGAACAAGCAGATCGCCCAGACCGAGGCCTCGTCGACCCAGCCCGCCAACGACCTGCGCGACCAGCGCGAGCAGTTGGTGCAGCAGCTCAACCAGTCGGTCAAGGCCAGCGTGGTGCAGACCGGCGACGGCCAGTACAACATCTACGTGGGCAACGGCCAGGCGCTGGTGCAGGGTGACAAGAGCTACCAGCTGGCCGCGGTGGGCTCGCAATACGACCCGAACCAGCTGTCCGTTGGCTACAAGGGCCCGGCCGGCACGGTGATGATTGCCGACAACCAGTTGGGGGGTGGCACGCTCGGCGGCCTGATGGACTTCCGCCAGAACACGCTGATCCCGGCGCAGAACGGCCTGGGCCAGCTCGCCGCTGCCGTGACGGCCAATGTCAACGCGCAGAGCAAGCAGGGCATGGACGCCAATGGCAACATGGGCACGGCGATGTTCTCTACGGCCGCGCCCAGCGTGGCGGCCAGCACCACCAATACCGGCACCGGTGCGCTCACTGCCACCATCACCAATGCCAACGCCGGCCAGGGCTACGATTACCAGGTGCAGTTCTCTGGCGGCAACTACACCGTGTCGCACTATCCGAGCGGCTCCGGCGCCGTGACGGTGGCGAGCTGGCCGACCACCATCGACGGCGTCACGCTCAACCTGAGCGGCACGATGAACAACGGCGATTCGTTCCTGGTGCGTCCGACCGCCAACGCGGCGGCGACCATGCAGACGCTCGTCACCGATTACCACAACGTGGCAGCGGCCACGCCGGTGGTCTCCAGCCTGGGCAGCAACAACACGGGTGGGGGCACGGTGTCGTCGCTGAGCGTGAACAGCACGTACGCCGGAGCGCCGCTCGCCTCGCCCGTAACGCTCACGTACAGCGCGGCCGGCAGCACGCTGTCGGGCTTCCCGGGCAGCGTGACGGTCACCGCCAACGGCACCTCGACCACCTACGCCGGCACCGCACCCTACACGCAGGGGGCGACGTATTCGTTCAACGGCGTGCAGATGACGCTGACGGGCAGCCCGGCCAACAACGACACCTTTACCGTGTCGGCCAACAAGGCCAACAGCACCGATAACGGCAATGCCAGCGCGCTGGCTGGCCTGCGCACCGCCACGCTGCTCAGCGGCGGCACCATGACGCTCGGCGCGTCGTGGACCAGCGTCGTCAGCCAGGTGGGCCTGAAGGCCAACCAGGCCAGCACCAACCTGACCTCGCAGCAGGCGCTGCTGAGCAGTGCGACCTCGCAGCAGCAGTCGGTGTCCGGGGTCAACCTGGATGAAGAGGCCATGAACCTGATGAAGTACCAGCAGGCGTACCAGGCCTCGGCCAAGGTCATGCAGACGGCCAATTCGCTGTTCAGCAGCTTGCTGTCGATTGCCGGCAGCTAAGGCCACCCTGAAGAATCGCGCACACCTGCCGATATAGCACGCTAGAGAACCCGTTCCGGACCCGATCATGCGCGTCAGCACCGCCCAGTTTTATTCGCAGACCACCAGCTCGATGCAGGGCACGCAGTCGAGCCTGGTCAAGCTGCAGCAGCAGATTTCGACCGGCATCGCGCTCAACAGTGCTGGCGACGATCCCGCCAAGATGGGCCAGGTGCTGGGGCTGCAGCAGACGCAGGACGCCAACGACCAGTACCAGACCAACCGCAACGCGACCAACGCCCGCCTGAACTTGGTGGCGTCGGCGTTGACGAATGTGGCGTCGACCTTGCAGCAGGGCTTGCAGTCGACCATCACGGCCAACGTCGGCACGCTCACGGATGCGCAGCGTGTCGGCATCCTGGCGCAGGTCAAGCAGCAGTACCAGCAGTTGCTGTCCACCGCCAACCTCAAGGATGCCACGGGCGTTGCGCTGTTTGGCGGCGCCAGCGGCACGACTGCCCCGTTCGTCAGCAGCGGCGGCTCCGTGCAGTACGTGGGCACCGGGCAAGCCCCGACCGTGAAGGTGGCGTCGAACATCTCCATGCAGAACTCGGTGGCGGGCGATGCGGTGTTTGTGCGCGTCCCGAATAGCGACGCTTCCAACCCGAGCGCCAACCAGAGCGTCTTCAAGACCTACGAGAACCTGATCACGGCCCTGTCGCAGCCGATCACGGCAGCGACCGGCAACTCGGCCATCCTGAGCGCCGTGCAGACCGCCGAGGGCAACCTGAACAACGCGTATCAGGTGGCCCTGCAGGCGCAGGTCACGGTCGGCTCGCAGCAGACCCAGCTCACCACGCTCGACAAGAGCGGCTCCGACTACGGCGAGCAGCTCAAGGAGCAGATCTCCAACCTGCAGTCGGTGGACTACACCAGCGCCATCTCGCAGTTCTCGCAGCAGCAGGTGTCGCTGCAGGCCGCGCAGAAGACGTTCGCGTCGATGCAGGGGCTGTCGCTGTTCCAGTACATCAACGGCTAGCGGATTCAGACCAATCTGCAAGGCAGGCAACCCGGGCGAGCGCATAATGGCCGCTTGGTTACCGCCTGGGTTGGTCATGCCGATTCAATACCTCCGCCGTCTGACCAGCCGCGAGCGTACGGAAGACGCCAACCGGCGGCTCGGTCAATCGCTGGCCTTCGTGGCCGGTGCCGCCAACGCGGGCGGGTTTCTCGCCGTCAAGCAATACACGTCGCACATGTCGGGCATCGTCTCGGCCATGGCGGATGACCTGGTGCTGGGTGACATCGTGCTGGTGCTGGGCGGCGTTGCCTCGCTGCTGGCCTTCCTGTGCGGCGCGGCCTGCACGGCGGTACTGGTCAACTGGGGGCGCCGGCGCAATACCCAGAGCGAATTCGCGCTGCCGCTCATGCTGGAGGCTGGTCTCCTGCTGTGCTTCGGCCTGATGGGCGCCTCGCTCGATCAGTTTCGCGTGGTGTTCGTGCCGGCCACCGTGGCACTGCTGTGCTTCATGATGGGGCTGCAGAACGCCATCATCACCAAGATCTCCAGGGCGGAAATCCGCACCACCCACGTCACCGGGCTGGCCACCGACATCGGCATCGAGATCGGCAAGGCGCTGTATTGGAACCATGGCCACCGCAACCTGCCGGCGGTGGTGGC
Source organism: uncultured Ralstonia sp. (assembly GCA_913056305.1). Classification (GTDB taxonomy): domain Bacteria; phylum Pseudomonadota; class Gammaproteobacteria; order Burkholderiales; family Burkholderiaceae; genus Ralstonia. The sequence goes on along the minus strand of CAJXMR010000020.1, from coordinate 33,579 downwards.
CAACCGGCCCAAACTGCGGCTGCTGTCCTCACTGCTGGCGATGTTTTTCGTGGGCGGCGTGACCGGCGCGCTGGGGTTCAAGCACGTCGGCTATGTGGCGACGATCCCGCTGGCGTCGATCCTGATGCTGCTGGCGGTGGTGCCGGTGATGGATGATCTGGTGGCGCAGCGGCGGTAGCCGGCGGCCACGGCAGCCCGCTGCAATTGATGCGCGGGTGCCTATACTGATTCGGTCCGGATGGGGGCTGGCACGTCATTGGCCCAAGCGCCCAGGCCCGCTGCCCCCGAGGCGAGGCAAGGCATCTGGCCCACACGTACGCGGCAATATTGCGCCTCCCCAACGTCTGCTGACGCCGTGGCATCCATGCGGCTTGCCGGCAGGCCAAGGCAAGGAGTCGCGATCATGGACTTGCTGGTGGAGCAGGTGGAAGTCTGGGCCGCGGGCATCCCGGACGCACCGGGCGGTTTGGCGAGCGTCTTGACGACCCTGCGCGATGCCGGCGCCGACCTGCAGTGGATCATCGCGCGGCGCAGCCCGGACCGGCCCGGTGAAGGCGTCGTCTTCGTGACGCCGCTACAAGGCGACCGGGAAATGCTGGCAGCGGCGGTGGCCGGCTTCAACGTCACGCAAAAACAGCATTGTGTCCGCGTCACGGGCCGTAACCAGCCGGGGATCGCCGCCGCGCTGGCCGAGGATCTTGCTGCGGCTGGGCTCAACCTGCGCGGCTTCTCCGCGGCCGTGATCGGCACGCAGTTCGTGGCCTATGTGGCCGTGGATTCCCAAGCGGAGGCTGACCAGGCGGCGGTTGTTCTCAAGCGCGTGTAAGGCCCGGGCGGCGGGTATCGGTGGGCCGCCAGGGCTGCCGCTATGGCTGCCGGTCCAGCCATTGCTCCTGGCTGACTTTGAGCACCGCCTGCGCATGCGCGGACAACACCCGTTGATGCTCGCGCGCAGCGGCTTCGCTGGAGCCGATCAGCATGTCGGCCCGCGCAATGGCCGCGGCAAAGCTGTCGAGGTAGTTGTCGCTGCCCACGGTGGCCAGGATGCCGGCCTTGTCCAGCTTGCCGCGTACCCGGTCGTTGGCCTCGCAAATGAGGACTGTGATGCCGCGCTGATCGAGCTTGCCGATCACCTCTTCCAGCGTCAGCAACCCGGTCATGTCGATAAACGGCACGCGCCGCAACCGCAGCACCAGGACCTGCGGGTCGGAACGCGTTTCGATCAGGACGCGTTCAAAGTTCTCGACGGCGCCGAAGAAGAACGGGCCGTCGATGGCGTACACCAGCACGCTCGGCGGCAATCGCATCTGCCCCAGTTCATTGCCGAGCTGCTGCTCCGACTGCTGCGACACCTCGACCGACGAGGCCATGCGCCGCAGAAACTGCAGCGTGGCCAGGATCACGCCGATGTTCACCGCCACCACCAGATCGGCAAACACCGTCAGGATGAACGTGATGAGCAGGATGGCGACGTCCGTCCTGGGCGCGCGCTGGAGCATGCGCGCGAAATGCCGTATCTCGCTCATGTTGTACGCCACCACGAACAGGATGGCGGACAACGCCGCCAGCGGCACCATCGAGGCCAGCGGCGCCAGCAGCAGAATGATCAAGACCAGCGTCGCCGCATGCACGACGCCCGCCAGCGGACTGTTGCCGCCGTTGCGGATGTTGGTGGCCGTGCGCGCAATCGCCCCGGTGGCGGCGAAACCGCCAAACAGAGGGGCAACGATATTGGCGATCCCCTGGCCGACCAGCTCCTGGTTGGCATCGTGCCGGGTGCCGGCCATGCCATCGGCCACCACGGCGGAGAGCAGCGACTCGATGGCGCCCAGCATCGCAATCGTGAAGGCCGGGCCGATCAGCTCGACGATGCGGGCCGGTGTCACGGTCGGCAAGGTGAGGCTGGGCAGACCCTGCGGGATACCCCCAAAGGTGCTGCCGATGGTCGACACCCCGGCAAAATGGAAGATCGCCTGCAAGGCCGTGGCCGCTGCCATCGCCACCAGCGGGCCGGGCACGCGCTTCAGGTAGCGGATGCGCGGCGAGAGCACGACCAGCAGCAGGCTCAACACAGCCAGCGCCGTGGTGGCCGGATGCAGATGTGGCAAGGCCTGCAGCGTATGCCAGAGCTTCTCGTGGAAATGGGTGCCGGCTGGCTTGGGCAGCCCGAAAAAATCAGGCCATTGGCCCACCCAGATGATGACGCCGATCCCGGTCGTGAAACCGACGATAACCGGGGCCGGGATGAACTTGATGACGGCCCCCAGCTTGGCGGCCCCCATGGCGGTGAGCATGATGCCAGCCATGAGCGTGGCGATCTGCAGGCCGTCGATGCCGTGGCTGGCCGTGATGCCCGACAGGATCACGATGAATGCGCCGGTCGGCCCCGCGATCTGTACCCGGCTGCCACCCAGGGTGGAGACCAGCAGCCCGGCCACGATGGCGGTGTAGAGCCCCTGTTCGGGCTTTGCGCCGGATGCGATTGCAAAGGCCATGGCCAGTGGCAGCGCGACGATGCCGACGATGACACCGGAGACGATGTTCGGCCCCCAGTTTTGTCTGCGCAGCAATCCGGCGCGGTATGCCTCGCCCAGCGCGATCATGTCGGAACTCCGCCCCCAGTTCGATCACCCTATATTAATGCGATGTAACGCGTGTGGCGCGAGGCCGTGCCGGAACGTGGCGATTTCGTCTGATGCGCGGCAACCATGCGGTGCGCAAGCAGATGGCGCCTCGCAAGAAAAGGCCCCACGCCGAGGATTCGGGGCGGGGCCTCTGAGCGGCGCATTGCCGCGTGGGCGTCAACCCATCACCTGGGCTGGGCCACGGTGCGCAGATAGGGTTTGAGCGTCTTGAAGCCTTGCGGATACTTCTTCTTCGCGTCCTCATCCGACACCGAAGTCGGAATGATGACGTCCTCACCCGGCTTCCAATTGACCGGTGTCGCCACCGTATGCTTCGCGTTCAACTGCAGCGAGTCCAGCAGCCGTAGCACCTCATCGAAATTGCGGCCCGCGCTCATCGGGTAGACCAGCATCGCCTTGACCTTCTTGTCTGGGCCGATGAGGAAGACTGAACGGATCGTCGCGTTGTCCGCCGCCGTGCGCGGGCCCGGGCTCGCGTTGGGGTGGATCATGTCGTAGAGCTTGGCGATGGTCAGGTCGGCATCGCCGATCAGCGGATAGTTGATCGCGTGGCCTTGCGTTTCCTCTATGTCGCTGAGCCAGCGCTTGTGGTCGTCGACCGGATCGATGCTCAGCCCGATGATCTTGGTGCCGCGCTTGTCGAACTCCGGCTTGAGCCCTGCCATGTAGCCGAGTTCGGTCGTGCACACCGGCGTAAAGTCCTTCGGGTGCGAAAACAGGATGGCCCAACCGTCGCCGATCCACTGGTGAAACTGGATCGTCCCCTCCGTTGTCTGTGCAGTGAAATCGGGGGCCTCATCACCAATGCGTATTGCCATAAGCAACCTCCATAGCGTTAGTTGAACAGTGAGCCATCTCCTGGCGGTCTGGCCGGGGCAAGTGTCCGATACCGCATGCGAAGTCGACAGCCCCTGGCCCGGACCGGGACTTGAGTATAGATACGGCGCTTGCCGGTGCAAGGTGGGTTTGTGCGCGATCGAGACCACGCCGAGGCAAGCACCTTGCCGTGTCAGGGTGGCGCTGGCGTCAATGGCGATGGGCAGATTGGATGGCCCCGCAGCGGAAGGCGTTTGCCGCGCTTATCGGAGCACCAGGCCGATGGCAATCGCGCAACCGAGCACGATCAGCCACGGGATGGCAGTCTTGATTGGGCATGCTGCATTCCAACGGATTCGATCATTTCAAAAGCATGGATGAAATGCGCCAAGCAGACTACCTGTGGACGTGCATGGAGTATGCGGATGGGGCGTATGCGGCGATGTTGGTGTCAGATGGGTTGGCTGGCGATTAAGCTGCGTTGCCGATTTCGCCAGCAGGGCTGGAGCGTATCTTGACCCCCTTCAGAGCGGCTGCGCTTACCCGCTGCCTCTCACGGCACCTGTGTCAACGAGGCGCCGCCCCAAACTCCCCAATCGCCCGCCCCCCCAGCTCCAGCGCATCCATCACCGACCGCTCCACCACCGGTGCCAGCGAGGTCATCATCACCATCACCAGCATCAGCCCGACCACCAGCGTGGCGGCGATGCCGACCGCGAACGGGTTGAGCGCCTGGGCCGTGCGCGAGAGCACGGCAAAGCCGAGGTTCACCACCATCATGATGGCGATGATCGGCAGGGCGATGCGCACGGCCAGCGCGAACAGCAGGGTGCCGCCGCCGGCCAGTGTCTGCCAGCCGGTGCCGGAGAGCAGCGTGGCCGTGACCGGCAGGATCGTGAAGCTGTCGAACAGGGCATGCAGCAGCACCAGGTGGCCGTCGCCGGCAATGAAGGCGGTGATGGCGGTGAGGCTGATGAAACGGCCCAGCAGCATGGCGCTTTCGGTCTGCGTCGGATCGAGCAGGGTGGCAAAGCCCAGGCCCATCTGCACCGACATCAACTCACCCGCGCCGCTGATGGCGGAGAACACCAGCTGCACGCACAAGCCGAGCGCGAGGCCGATCAGCACTTGCAGCAGCGTGATCCACAGGCCCTCATAGGAGCCGACCGACACGCCGGCCGGCACCGGCAGCATGGGGGCCAGCGCCACCGTCAGCACCACGCCCACGGCAACCTTGATCGACATCGGGATCTCGGTATTGGCAAACGGCGGCGCAATGGCGATGAACGCCAGCACCCGCACCAGCGGCCACCAGTACATGGCGATCCAGCCGTTGAGCTGGGCGGCGGTGAACTGGATCATGTTGGCGCCAGCCGCCTCAGTTGACGTAGTTCGGGATGTTGGTGAGCACGTCGCGCGTGTAGTCGACGATCACGCTCAGCAGCCACGGGCCGGCCAGCACCATGGTGGCCGACACCGCCAGCAGCTTGGGGATGAACGACAGCGTCTGCTCGTTGAGCTGCGTGGCGGCCTGGAAGATCGCCACCAGCAGGCCGACCACCAGCGACACCAGCAGCATCGGCGCACCGACCATCATCGCGACCTGCATCGCCTGGCGGGCCATATTGAGTACGTACTCAGGGGTCACGGCCTGCTCCTTATTGCGCAAAGCTCTGGGCCAGCGAGCCCAGCAGCAGGTGCCAGCCATCGACCAGCACGAACAGCATGATCTTGAACGGCAGCGAGAAGATCGACGGCGTGACCATCATCATGCCCATCGACATCAGCACCGCAGCCACCACGATGTCGATGATCAGGAACGGGATGAAGATCGCGAAGCCGATCTGGAACGCGGTCTTCAACTCACTGGTGACGAAGGCGGGAATCAGCGCGCGCATCGGCACCTGGTCGGGGCTGGCGATCGGCGGCAGGTTGCCCATCTTGGCAAACAGCGCGAGATCCGGCTCGCGGGTCTGCTTGAGCATGAACTGGCGCAGCGGCGTAGCGGCCGTGTCCATGGCCTGCTCCACGCTGATCTTGCTGTCGCGCAGCGGCACGTAGGCATCGGTGTAGACCTTGTCCAGCACCGGCGACATCACGAAGAAGCTCAGGAACAGCGCCAGCCCGATCAACACCTGGTTGGGCGGCGTGGTTTGCGTGCCCAGCGCGTGGCGCAGCAGAGACAGCACGATGATGATGCGGGTGAAGCTGCTCATCATCAGCAGGATGGCCGGCAGGAAGCCGAGCGAGGTTAGGAAGACCAGCGTCTGCACCGGCAGCGAATAGCTCTGGCCGCCGGCGCTGCCGGTCAGCAGCGGAAAGCCCGGTTGCGCTTGCGCCAACACGGCGGGTGCGGCGCACAGCAGGGCCAGCGTGGCAGCAGCACGAAGGAGGGCGCGCACGTTCATTGCGATTTCCCCGTCAGGCGGCGCTTGATCTGATCGGCCAGCGCATCGGCAAAGGCGGGCGGCTTGGTGCCGGGCGTGCCGTCACCAGAAGCGGGCGCATCGACGTCGGCCGGGCGCGGCAGCGAGTGCAGCGTCTGCACCTGCTGCTGGGTCACGCCCAGCACCAGCCAGGTGCCTTCCACTTCCACCACCACCACTTTCTCGCGCGCGCCCAGCATCTGCTGGGCGACGACCGACAGCACGCGGCCGTGGCGCCCACCCGGAGCCATGCCGGCGCGCTGCTGGAGCCGGCGCAGCAGCCAGCCGGCTGCCACGATCATGGCCAGAACTACAAACAACCCGCCGAAGGTGCGGGCCCAATCGACTGCGTGATTCATCTCGACACCTTGCCCGGGGGGAGCGTTGGCTGTGCAGGTGCGTCAGGCTTGACGGCTTAGCGGTTCAACTTACGGATGCGTTCGGACGGCGTGATGATGTCGGTCAGGCGGATGCCGAACTTCTCGTTGACCACCACCACTTCGCCCTGGGCGATCAGGTAGCCGTTGACGAGCACGTCCATCGGCTCGCCGGCCAGTGCATCGAGTTCCACCACCGAGCCCTGCGCCAGCTGCAGCAGGTTCTTGATGGGCACCTTGGTGCGGCCCAGCTCCACCGTCAGCTGCACGGGGATATCGAGAATCATGTCGATATCGTGGCGCAGCGTGGGCGCGGCGTTGTCTACCGTCAGCGGCTTGAAGACGGAGCCGCCCGCATCGGCCGCAGCAGCCGGTGCCGCTGCCGCTGCCGGGGCTGCAGCAGCGCGCTGCGCGGCCTCCAGCGCCATGGCTTCTTCCATGGTCATCTCGGTGTCGAAGTCGTCTTCAGGTTGCGTGGTCGGTTCAGTTGTCATCGTCAGACTCCGTGGCAGGCTCGCTGCCGCTCATGTTCAGCATGCGGTTGACCCGCAGGGCATATTGGCCGTTGAAGGTGCCGTAGGCGCATTCCATGACCGGCACGCCGTCCACCTTGGCGGTGACGGTGTCGTCGATCTCGACCGGAATCACGTCACCCACCTTCATGTTGAGGATGTCGGTCACACGCACGTTGGCGTGCGTGAGGTTGGCCACCATCTCCACCTCGGCGGTCTGCACCTGCTGCGAGAGCAGGCGCACCCAGCGCTTGTCGACTTCCAGGGTTTCGCCCTGGATGGCGGAGGAGAGCAGATCGCGGATCGGCTCGATCATGGTGTAGGGCATGCACACGTGCACGTCGCCGCCGTTGCTGCCCAGCTCGATGCTGAAGCTGGTGGTGACCACCACTTCATTGGGCGTGGCCACGTTGGCGAACTCCGTATGCATTTCCATGCGCAGGAATTCGAACTCGATCGGGTACACCGGCTGCCATGCTTTGCCGTAGTGCTCGAACATCAGCTGCAGCATGCGCTGGATGATGCGCTGCTCCACCTGCGTGAAGTCGCGACCTTCCACGCGCATGTGAAAGCGCCCATCGCCCCCGAACAGGTTGTCGACCACCAGAAAGATCAGGTTCGGGTCGAACACGAACAGCGCGGTGCCGCGCAGCGGCTTCACATGGACCAGGTTGATGGCGGCGGGCACCACCAGGTTGCGGATGAACTCGCTGTACTTCTGGATCTTGACCGGGCCGACCGAGATCTCCGCGTTGCGACGCATGAAGTTGAACAGCCCCAGGCGCCAGTTGCGCGTGAACCGTTCGTTGATGATCTCCAGCGTGGGCATGCGCCCACGGACGATGCGCTCCTGTGACCCCAGGTTGTAGGAGCGTACGCCGGACGGATCGACATCCTCGGGCGTGTCGTCGCCGTCGTCGGTGACGCCCTTGAGGAGCGCATCGATCTCCTCCTGGGAAAGAAACTCTTCCTTGAGCATGTCACTGGATCACAAAGTTGGTGAACAGCACGTCCGCCACCGGCGACTCCTTGCCGACCGACTTGTAGACCTGCTCACACTGTTCGACGATTTCGCGTGCCAACTTGGTCTTGCCCTCGTTGGTGTACAGCTCGGCCGGTGCCTTGGACGAGAGCACCATCAGCACGCGGCTGCGCAGCTCGGGCGTGTAGGTCTTGATGGATTCCTCGGCGTGCTTGTCGTAGCTCTTGAAGGTGATGGCGACCTGCAGGTAGCGGTCGTTGCCTTCTTCGGGCTGCAGGTTGACGGTGAGGGTTTCCATCGATACGAAGAAGGGTTCCTTCGGCTTCTCGGGCGCGGGGGCGCCGGCGGCGGCATGGTTGCCGCCACCCAGGAAGAACCAGGCCGCCGCCCCGCCCATGCCGACGAGCACGAGCACGATCAGGATGATCAGCAGCAGCTTGGTGGAGCCGCCCTTCGCGGGGGCGGCGGGAACAGCATTGGCGGCAGCGGCTTCGGCCATGGGGATCACTCGGGGGCTAGGGGGGTGGGCCACGCCCGGCTCCAAGCCAGGTTCGGCAGAGTCGGGTTCTCGGATGGCATTCTTCCTCAGCCGTGTCCACCTCATTCCTGTAAGAAACGCGGTCAATCCCGCTCATCTCGGGGGTTTGCGGGTGGCGGCGATGGCGCTTGGAGATCATGTAAGTGCTTTTTGATGCACTTTTATGGGTTGAAGCGCTTGCCGCACACGGCCAGGCGTGGCGAAAGCGGTGCCAACCCGAAAGATTTGTCGCCAGATGCCGTATTAACTTCCGACGGGATTGCCGGACCAACCGGCGCCCACGCACAGCGCAGTCTTGCCGGAAGCCGCCTTGAATCCGTTGCCCACTCTCATCCGCGCCACCCGCGTTGCCCAGGCGTCCGCCAAAGCGGACGGGCTGCCGGCCGACTGTCCGGCACGCGGTGCGCCGCCTGGCTTCTGCCCGAAGCTGGACTTGCTGTCGATGGTCAACGCGCTGACCGAGGGCATCCTGGTGTGCGATGCCCAGCGGCGTGTCACCTACGCCAACCCGAGTGCCGCCCGCCTGCTGGGCATCCCGGTTGACGCGCTGATGGGCATGGTCCTGCCCGGTGTGGTGCAGGCGGCGGTGGACGAGTTCGACACCTCCATCCGCGAGGACGACTGGCCCGACCTGGAAGTGATGGCCGAGGGGCAGCCCCAGCTCAACCAGATCTTCGGCCTGCACTGCCGCGACGCCCGCACCGTGTGGGTCTCCAGCAACTGGACGCCGCTGTATGCCGAAGGCGGCGAATCGATGACCGCCGTATCCGACGGCAGCACGCCGCCGTATTCGGTGCTGGTGTCGCTGGTCGACATTACGCAGATCCGCGAGGCGCAGCAGCGCATCCGCCACCTGGCCACGCACGACACGCTCACCGGCCTGCTCAACCGCTCCGCGCTGGAAGACCGCCTGCAGCACGCCCTGGCGCTGGCGCGGCGCAACCGCTCGCGCGTGTCGGTGATGTTCCTGGACCTGGATCGTTTCAAGAACGTCAACGACACGCTGGGCCACCAGTTTGGTGATCTGCTGCTGCGCGAGGTGGCGGCCCGCCTGCAGGCCTGCGCGCGCGAAGCCGATACCGTCGCCCGCCTGGGCGGCGACGAATTCGTCGTCATGCTGGAGTCGCTCGACAGCCTGGGCACGCGCCGCGTGGCCGAGCGCATCCTCGCAGCCATCAGCGCGCCCTTCCATATCGAGGGGCAGGAGCTGTACCTGGGCGTGTCGATCGGCATTGCCGTGGCGCCGCACGATGGCGACGACCCCAACACCCTGCTGCGCAAGGCCGATGCCGCCATGTACCTGGCCAAGGAGCGCGGCCGCAACAACTTCCAGACTTTCACCAGCGACCTGGACGACCGCGTCTCGCGGCGCTTCCGCATTGAATCGGGCTTGCGCCGCGCTAGCGACCGCAACGAGTTCTACGCCGACTACCAGCCGCGCGTGGACGTACGCAGCGGCCGCATCGTCAGCGTGGAAGCGCTGATCCGCTGGAACTCCGCCGACTTCGGCCGCATGATGCCCGGCCAGTTCATCGAGGACGCCGAAGAGACCGGCCTGATCGTCGAGATCGACCGCTGGATCCTGCGTGCCGCCTGCGACCAACTCGCGCGCTGGCGCCGCATCGGGCTGCCGCACCTGCGCATGTCGATCAACCTGTCGGGGCAGGCCTTCAGTTCCGGGCAGTTGAGTGCCATGGTGCGCGGGGCGCTGTCCACCAGCGGCCTGCCCGGCGAGGCGGTTGAGCTTGAGATGACCGAGGGCATCCTGATCCGTGACGATCCCTCATTGCATGCACTGCTAACCGAGCTGCGCGCGCTGGGCGTATCGCTGGCGCTGGACGACTTCGGCACCGGATACTCATCGCTGTCCTACCTGCACCGCTTCCCGATCGACACGCTCAAGATCGACCGCTCGTTTGTGCAGGACCTGCCGCACGTGGCGGAGCGGGCGGCCATCACCCGGGCCATCATCATGATGGCGCAGGCGATGGGCATGAAGACCGTGGCCGAGGGCGTGGAAACCGTGGGCCAGCTCGATTTCCTGCGCGAGGTCGGCTGCGACGAATACCAGGGCTATCTGCTGACCCGGCCGCTGGAGCCGGCGGCCGTGCACGAGCTGGTGCGCGAGCACGAGCGCCGGTATGGCATACGCCTTCCGGAGTCAGGCCGCATTTTCTAGGGCTCTTCTATAGCTGCAGGCCGTTGCTGACCACGTACATGGTCAGCTCGGCGTTGTTGCGCAGCTTCATCTTGGACAGCACGCGCCCGCGATACACGCTGACCGTCTTGACGCTGATCTGCAGCGCCTCGGCAATCTCGCCCAGGGTGCGGCCCGAGCCGAGCATGCGCAGGGTCTGGAATTCGCGGTCGGACAGGACGTCGTGGCGGGGCTTGTCCCAATCGACGTTCAGGTTGTCGGCCAGGACCTCGACCAGATCGGAGGGCAGGTATTTCTTCCCCTTGGAGATGGCGTTGACGGCCGCCAGCAGCTGCGGCTGGGTGGCATCCATCGGCAGGTAGCCGGCCGCACCCGCCTTGAGCGCGCGCACGGCCAGCAGGGCTTCCGGGTGGCGGCCCAGCGCCAGCACCGCCAGACGGGCGTGCTGCTGGCGGACGGTCTTGATGGCCTGGAATTCGTCTCCGGTGGCCGATTCCACCGAGAACAGCAGGACGTCCCACTCGCGCTCGGCAAGCAGGTCGGTGCAGTCGCGCAGATCCGGCACGGCTTCGATCTGCCGGGCCAGGCGTGAATCCTTGAGGATCTGGCGCAGGCCGACACGGGCGATATCGTGCGGTTCAACAATCAGGACATTGAGCATGGCGGGTGTTGCGTTCCAAACGGGCTCGTCTCGAGCTCTTCTGACCAGCGGTGGGCCGTGGGCCGGGCCGATGGCGCTTGCAACTCCCCATCTGTGCGGCGGCGCGCTCTATATAGGATCGGGCGCCTTTGATCTGATCGGTCGAGTATAGCCGAGTGCCCCTACCGCAAGAAGGATGCCCAGCGCCTCCTTTGGTGGGGGGTAGCCCGCCGGGGCGATCCACCGATGACGCACATTTCGTCAGGATTTCCTCAGGATTTTTTCAATGTGACGCTAAATTTTCTGCCGCGGCATCCGTTATCCAGAGTACAGCGCGGGCCTGATCCCCTTCAAATTGCAGGTCACGTTGCCGGCTTCGACCGGAACAAGCAGTTCATCGGGTAGTAAAACAGGGAAAGAAACTAAGGAGCCGTCATGTCCCTCAGCCTCAGCACCAACATTTCGTCTTTGCAGACGCAGCAAGCTCTGTCGACGTCGCAGTCCGCTCTGCAAACGTCGCTGCAGCGCCTGTCGACCGGCCTGCGCGTGAACAGCGCGAAGGATGACGTGGCGGCCTACGCCGTGTCCTCCAGCTTGACCACGACCCTGAATTCGCAAACCCAGGGTATCCAGAACGCCAACAACGCCGCGTCGTATCTGCAGACGGCCGATTCGTACCTGAACCAGGTGCAGAACAACCTGCAGCGTATGCGCCAGCTGGCTGTGGAATCCAACAACGGCGGCCTGTCGACCACCGACCAGGCCAACCTGGACAAGGAATACCAACAGCTGGCCACGGCCAACAAGAACGTCGAGACCAACGCCAACTACAACGGCGCCAAGCTGTTCGACGGTTCGGTCACGTCCACGACGTTCCAGTACGGCCAGAGCGCGACGACCGATGTGACGACCGTCACCAACGCCAACCTGTCGGGTTTCGGCACGCTGACCGGTACGGGCGTGAGCACGACCGCCTCCGCCACCGCCGCGCAGGCGTCCATCGACACCGACCTGGGTAACCTGAAGTCGGCGCGTGCCAGTCTGGGCGCCCAGCAAAGCGGTCTGAACTCGACGATCAACACGCTGACCTCGAACAACACCGCGCTGTCGGCAGCCCGCTCGTCGCTGATCGACACGGACTACGCCGCGGAAACGTCGAACATGACCCGCCAGAACATCCTGCAGCAGGCTGGTACGGCGATGCTGGCGCAAGCCAACTCGGCGCCGAACAGCATCCTGAACCTGCTCAAGGGCTAATCGGCAGTCCAGCATGACGTTCCGGCCGGCGACGGCGCGGAACCTGGGCCGGCGCCTCCTCGGGGGCGCCGGCCTTTCTTTTGGCGCACGGGCCGCGCGCCCAGAGTGCGATATCGATAACGTGAGCTAAAGAAGTGCCGTGCGCTGCCGTTGAATGGAAAGACATCCGCTGGCGCAGCCGCTTACGAGACTCCGATCATGGCGACGACAACGTCTTCCTCCTCCACGAGTAGCAATTACGTTCCGCCGATCTCCATTCCGGGCATCGGCACGAGCATCGACGTCAACACGCTGGTCACCAGCCTGATGAAGGTCGAAAGCCAGCCGCTGACGCAGCTGCAGAACCAGCAGACCTCGTATCAGACGCAGCTGTCGGCCGTGGGCACGCTCAAGAGTGCGCTGTCGACGTTTCAGTCGGCGTTGTCGAACCTGACCTCGACGTCGACGTTCAGCGGCATGAAGGCGAGCGGCTACGACACCTCGGTGCTGAACGCTTCGGTGACGACGTCGGCGCCGGCCGGCACTTACGCCGTCAACGTGACGCAACTGGCGCAATCGCAGGTGCTGGCCGCGCAGGGCCAGACCGCCACCAATACCGCCATCGGCAGCGGCGGCTCCACCACGATCTCGTTCTCGTTCGGCTCGGTGTCGGGCGGCACGCTGTCGGGCGGCAAGTACACCGGCGCCACGTTCACGCAGAACGGCAACCTGGCGGGTGGCTCGATCACCATCAACTCGTCGAACAACACGCTGGCCGGCATTCGCGATGCCATCAACGGGGCCAACCTGGGCGTGTCGGCGAGCATCGTCAACGACGGCAGCGGCTCGCCCTACCGTCTGGTGCTCACGTCCACAGCGGGCGGTGCGAACTCGGAGATGAAGATCAGCGTCTCGGGCGACGCCACGCTGCAATCGCTACTCTCGCAAGACCCGGCCGGCACGCAAAACATGACCGAGGTCACCACCGGCCAGAACGCCACGGCGACCATCAACGGTATCGCGGTGCAGAGCCCGACCAATACGCTGTCGAACGTGATCGACGGCACCAGCTTCACCCTGGCCAAGACCGGCAGCACCACGGTGACGGTGGCCGGCGATGCCGGGCAGGCCAGCACGTCCGTGCTGAACTTCGTCAAGGCCTACAACGCACTGACCATCCAGCTCAACTCGCTGACCAACATCGACACGTCCAACAGCGCCAACAACGGGCCGCTGGCGGGCGACGTCAGCACCAAGGCGCTGGTCAGCCAGATCAGCACCGTACTGACCCAGGCGGTCGGCACCGGCACGTACAACTCGCTGGGCAGCATCGGCGTGACCATGGGGTCGGACGGCACGCTGTCGATCGACGACACCAAGCTCAGCGCGGCGCTGGCTGCCTCACCTTCGCAGGTGGCGAGCCTGTTTGCCGGCACCGGAAAGGCGACCGACTCGCTGGTGAGCGTGCCGACCTTCTCGGATTCGACCCAGGCGGGCACCTACGCCGTCAATGTGACGCAGCTGGCCACGCAAGGCTCGCTGGCCGGCTCGGCCGCCGCCAATACGACCATCCAGGCCGGCGTGAACGACACGCTGTCGGTCACGCTCAGCGGTATCACCACCAACGTCACGCTCACGGCTGGAACGTACACCGCATCCAGCCTGGCTGCGGCGGTGCAGAGCCAGATCAATGCCTCGAGCGCGCTGCAGAACGCCAAGATCACGGCGTCGGTATCGTCCAACGGCGGCGTGCTGACCATCACGGACAGCCAGTTCGGTTCGGTGTCGGCGGTCTCGGTGTCGGGCAACGGCGCGTCCTCGCTGCTGGGCAGCAGCCCGACCGCCACCGCCGGCAAGGACGTGCAGGGCACCATCAACGGTGTGGCCGCCACCAGCTCGGGGCAGAACCTGTTCGGCGCCAGCGGCACCGCGGTCGATGGCCTCACCGTGCAGGTGAGCGGTGGCGCGCTTGGCAGCCGTGGCACCGTCACGGTCCAGCGCGGCTATGCGGCGCAGCTCAACACGGTGGCAACCACCTTGCTGTCGACCAACGGCATGGTGCAGAACGAGACCGATGCCATCAACAGCTCGCTCACCTCGCTGGCCAGCCAGATCACCAACATGCAGCGGCAGCTGGACAGCAAGCAGGCGCTGTATTACTCGCAATTCAATGCGCTGTCGGCGCTGGTGGCCAGCATGTCGAACACCAGCACCTACCTGACGACGCAGCTGACCGCGTTGCAGAACCAGACCAAGAGCAGCTGATCGCTTTGCGGTCAGCCCGTAACAGAAGACGAGCGAGGAATCTCCCATGTACGCAGCACACCGTGCCATCGGTGCCTATGCGCAGGTCGGTATCGAGACGTCGGTGGTGGACGCCAATCCGCACCGGTTGATCGCCATGTTGTTCGAGGGCGCGCGCGCGGCCATCAACGTTGCCGCGGCGGCGATCCAGCGCGGCGACGTTCCGGCCAAGCTGCGTGCTGTGGACAAGGCCATCTCGATCATCGGGCAGGGGCTGCAGGCCAGCCTCGACCGCCAGCGTGGCGGCGAGATCGCCGGCCAGCTCGACAGCCTGTACGCCTATATGCTGAACCGCCTGCTGTTGGCCAACGTCAACAACGACACGGCCATGCTGGAAGAAGTGGATGGGCTGCTGGCGTCGCTGCAGGATGCCTGGGCGCAAATCGGCAAGCCCGGCGCTGCTGCCCCCGCTCCGCACCTGAGCGTTGTGGGTTGACGCACCGCGCCCGCATCGCCATCGATTCTGAAATTAAGACCGGCCCCCTGGAGCCAATATGCACCGCAACCTCCCAATCAAGGACCGCGACAGTCTGTTCATCTGCTATGAAGCCATCGCGCGTTTGACCACCGAGATGGTCAGCGCGGCCGCCGTCGGGAACTGGGAAGTCGTCAGTACGCTGGAGAGCGAAAGCGCCACCTATGTGGACGTGCTGCGCCGTTCTGAGCCGCATCCGCAGCTCTCACCCGCCGATATCGAGCGCAAGCGCGCGCTGCTGGTCCGCATTCTCGAAGATGACGCACGCGTGCGCGCGATGGTGTATCCGCGCCTGGACCGCTTGCAGAAGCGGATCGACACAGCGCGCCGGGCCACCACCGCCAGCCACGCTTACGGCAGCATGGCGCGCTTCTAAGCGGCATCGCGCCGCAGCTTGCGGGCACACCAGCCGTGCCCGCCAGTGACCGCGGCCTCAACCCCTCAAGCCACGCCGCTAGCGGCGCGTCAGACCGGCGCCTGCGGCGAGGTCGCCGGTTCGTCCTTCAAGCGTTTGGACAGCGCCAGGTAGTGCTCGGCTTTGAGCGCGAGCACGTTGCCCTGCATCTGATAAACGGTCGCCAGATTGTGGGCGGCCAGGAAGCTGCCGCGCCCGATCACGCTGCCGTCCAGGTCCGCCCGGTCGCCGATTTCAAGGCAGCGGGTAAAGGCCTGCTCCGCCAGTGGCAGCCATTGCTCGCCAGCCTGCGCGGGGTGCGCGACCGCCGCATCCAGCATCACCAGTCCGAGCGCGAAACATAGATCCGGAAACGCCGGCCACGTGCGAATGCAGTCGTCCGCATGCGTGATGGCGTCTTCCAGGCGATCGGACTTGCCCAGGCTGTACAGCAGCCGCAGCGCCAGATTCTGGCGGTACGGTGCGTCCTGCGGCGCACGCTCGAATGCGCGGGCGTACAAATCCGCGGCCTTCGGGTAGTCCTCGTGGTGCAGCTCGGTTTCCTTGCCGAGCTGGTAGAGCAGGTACGGGTCGTCGGACCGGTGCTGCAGCTCGGCCAGCAGGAGCTGCGTGTTGCGCGTGCCCTTCTTCTTCATCTTGTCGGCGGTGTAGCCGTCATGCCCGAACACGATGGGCTGCCGCGCGGCGGGCAGGGTGGAGACTGGCTGTTCATGGATGCGCCCCACGTAGCGCACGCCGCGCGGCAGCAGCCGGGGCACCCACGAAACCAACCGGCTGGTAGCGTCGTCTGCGTCGGTGTCGCTCTGGATGCAGACCATCCCCAGCAAGGGGCTGGCGCTGGCGAGGGTGCGCAGGTGCTCGCCACCGCTCTCCAGCCACTCGTCTGCGTCCATGACGAGGTTCCAGTCCGCGTTTGCGAGATCGAGCACCGCATTCCGCGCGGCCGAGAAATCGTTGGTCCATGCCATCTCGTGCACGTCCGCGCCGCAGGCCTTGGCACGGGCAACCGTGTCGTCGGTCGAGCCCGTATCGAGGACTACCATGCGGTCGACGAACGGTTTGGCGCTGCGCAGGCAGCGCTCGATGCAAGCGGCTTCGTTGCGCGCGATAACGACCAGCGCGACCAGCGCCAGGGTGGGATGAGGTTGATGCACAGTGTGTCGAGTTGGATTGGGTGGTGCGGTGCAGGCATCCGGCCGGCGCGCGGATGCGGGCGCAGGAGAGGGGCGCGGGTCTATCCCCGGTCGTCTGCCGTGGCGAGCGCGTCCAGCAGCTTGCGCAATGTCGTGCGCATGCCGGCGATCTCGCCGAGTTCGAGCGGAATCTTGCAGACCAGCGCTTCCGGCACCTTGGTGGCGTGCGTGCGCAGCGTCCGGCCGGCGTCGGTCAGTTCGATCACCACGCGGCGCTGGTCGTCGGGGTCGCGCGTGCGGGTGAGCAGGCCCTGTTCTTCCAGCCGCTTGAGCAGCGGCGTGAGCGTGCCGGTATCCAGGTACAGCGTGCGGCCGAGGTCGCCCACGGCACAGGGCGCCTGCTGCCAGCAGGCCAGCATCACCAGGTATTGCGGATAGGTCAGCCCCAGCTCGTCGAGCAGGGGGCGGTACAGCCGCGTCAGCAGATGGCCGGCAGCGTACAGGGGAAAACAAAGCTGTTGATCGAGCGCCAGCGCGTCGGTCACGGAACACTCCCGGGAGGGCGCGGCGCTCGGAGTGCGGTATGGCTACCGCGGCGGCATCAGCGCGCGACCGTATTCAATTGGACGTCAATATTGCCACGGACGGCATGCGAATAGGGGCATACACCGTGTGCGGCAGACACAAGCGCCTCGGCCGTCGCCTGGTCGACGCCACCCAGCGTGGCCGCCAGCGACACCGTCAGCGCAAAGCCGCCGTCTTCGCGCGGGCCGATGCCCACCGTGGCCGTGACCGACGTGGAGGCCAGCTTGATCTGCTTGGCGCGTGCCACGTGCAGCACCGCGTTCTCGAAGCACGCGGCATAACCGGCGGCAAACAGCTGTTCGGGGTTGGTGGCCGCGGCGCCGGCGCCGCCGAGTTCGCGTGGCAGCGACAGCGGCAGGTCGAGCACGCCGTCGGCGCTGCGCACGTGGCCGGCGCGGCCGCCTTCTGCGGTGACTTGGGTTTGGTAGAGCGTCTTCATGAGCGGGTCCTGTGGAGAGGGGAACCCGGCCGGCGAAGTGTCGGTCGGGACATCGACGGGTATATCGATGACGCAATTATATTGTGAACAATGTAAATCTGCAGGGCGCGCATGGATCCCTTTCCCGGATCGGGAAAGGGGTGGCGTCAGATCGACATGCTCATGATGCTCTGGTAGGCCGACACCAGCTTGTTGCGTACCTGCACGGCGGTCTGCAGGTCGATGTTGGCCTTCTGCAGCGAGAGCATCACGTCGTGCAGGTCGACATCGGCGTTGCCGGTCTCGAAGCTGCGTGAGACGGCCTCGGCCTTCTGCTGCGAAGCGTCGACCTTGTCGAGCGACGATTTCAGAACCGCGCCAAAGTCGACGCTGGGTTTGGCGGCGTCGCCGCTGGCACTGCTGCCACCGACTTTGCTGGCCGGTGCCAGCACGCTGTTCATCAGCGAGACCACCGAATTCGCGTTGGTGAGATCCATGGTTACGTGTGTGTGCGGATTGGGTCCAGATCAGGAAAATTCAGGGGAATTTGGTCAGCGTCTCGAGTTCCGACACGAAGCGGACTTCGCGGTCGGCTGGCGGCGCAATGTCCATGGGGATCGGGGTCACGACGATGGTGTTGGGCGGAATGGCCGCGTCATCGTCGAGCACCAGGAACTCGGTCGCGGCAAAGTCCTGCGCGTGCGGGAAGATCTGCAGCGGCGCGCGGCGCAGGCACGCAAACCTGGGCGGCTCGGGCCGGAACGGGTCCTGCTTGATCAGGTATTCGAACGCCGCGTTGACGCGGTACAGGTCATACGGCGCGGCAAGGTCGCCCACCTCGCCCAGCGCCTTGATGCGGTTGGCGACGTAGTAGTTGTCGATCCAGTTCTTGCCTTCCTGCGTGCGCAGGCGCAGCGCCACCTTCATGCGCTGCAGGATGAACTGGTTGATGGCGGCCAGCCATTCCGGCCGTTCCTGCGGCGCCAGCGTGTGCGAGAACTTACCGAACACGTACTCGAGGCCGCCGCGGTAGCGGTCCCACGCGTGTTTGACTTCCTCGGTGCCGGCTTGGGAGCGGCCTTCGTCTTCGAAATAGCGCGCAACCGACCGGTAGAACGGCGTCTTGCTGAAGTAGATGGCCTGATGCCCCAGCATTTCCGCCGCATGCACGAACGCCCAGAACGCGTGGTCGATGACGCTGAAGTACAGCTGGTCGATCACCTCGCGGCGCGCCAGGTAGATCTCGGGGAACAGGTGGTGCGACAGGATCAGCGCCAGCAGCTTCGCGTGGTCGTTCTGCTCGATCAGGTAGTCGTCGTTCTGGTTATAGAAGATGGTGAGGTCTTGCCGTGTGGGCAGATCGTGGATGATCCACGGCGCGAAGATGACGCCCACGCCGGGGTTGTGCTCGAAGATGCCGAGGTTGTTGTTGATCTCGGCCAGGATGGGCAGGTCGTCGTCGGCCAGGTAGAGCACGTACTTGCCCTGCGCGCTGCGGTACAGCCGGTTCAGGTTTTCGCTGGAGCCCAGATTGGAGGGGCGGCGGAAATACCGGATGTTCAGCTTGGACAGATAGCCCGCCACCACCTGCTCCGTGGTGTCGCTGGAGGCGTTGTCGCCGATCAGGATCTCGTAGCTGTACTTCAGCGCGCCGATCTGCGTGGTCAGCTCGCCGAGCAGGCTCTCCAGGTAGCGCGCCCGGTTGTAGGTGGGGATGCAGATGCTGAGCGCGATGGTGTCGGCTGGGGCGATCGTGTCGGTGGCGGTCGTCATGGTGCGGGCTCCAAGCCTCAGGCGATGCGCTTCAGATAGCCGTCCGGCGCCACCGTGATCAGCAGTTTGTGCTGGATGTCGGTATCGATCACGAATTCCGGGTGCTCGCCCAGGTAGGCATGCACCGCCGTCTTCGGGCTGTTGCCGACGCCCCACGGACGGTCGTTGAACGATGCTTGCGGCATGTCTTCGATGGCGGTGTCGAACACCACGCAGTAGCTGCCCACGCTGGTCAGCGGCGCATACGCTTGCAGCTCGGCCAGCACGTGGTCGTGCGTGTGGTTGGAGTCCAGCGACACCATCACGCGCTGCTTGCCGGCGGCGATGCGCTTGACCTGTTCGACGATGCCGGCATCGATGCTGGAGCCCTGCAGCATCTGGATGCGGCGGCTCATCGGGTGGGCTTCGATGGCTTCGCGGTTGTGCGCGCGGATATCGATGTCGATGCCCAGCACCTGGCCATCACCATGGCCGCACTGGGCCAGCAGTTCGAGCATGGACGCGTGGAAGATCAGCGAGCCGCCGTGGGCGATGCCGGTCTCGATGATCAGGTCCGGCTTCACCTCCCAGATCAGCTCCTGCATGGCCACGATGTCTTGCGGGCATTGGATGATCGGGCGGCCCATCCAACGGAAGTTGTACGGGTACTTGTGCGTGCCGACTTCGCGCAGCCAGATGCGTGACAGGCTCTGCAGATCCTGGTCTTGCGCGAGGGATTGGATGTTGCCGCGGACTTCGGCCTGGAATTTTTCGATTTCACTCATGGATGACCTGGCGCCAGTTGAGGGTTTGAGGGCAGAGGTATGGCTTGCTTGCCGGACCGTGGTTGGCAATGAGGTCCAGGCTGCTGACAAAGGGGGTGAATTCGCCGTGCAGTTGCCGGTAAGGGCGCTTGGCGTAGTTCATGTATTCGACGGTGATGCCGTGCTGCTCGAACTCGGTATGGGCCAGGTAGTTCTTGGCGCCGTGCCCGGTGATGTAGGTGTTGCCGTGCAGGTGCCGCACGATGGCCAGCACGCGGTCGCTGTTGCCGCCCGGGATGCCGAGCGCGGCCGAGTCGCGCAATTTGTCCTGCAGCGGAATGTCCAGGTAGCGGCACACCGCCTGCATGGAGGCGAGGCCCAACTCGCCCACGTTCGCGTAATCGGCCTGGTACACCGCGCGCACCAGCGCCAGCATCTCCTGCGCATAGGGCGCGGCCTCGTAGGCCTGCTCCAGCAGGTGCAGGTGGCTCTCGCGCCAGTCCGAATCGGCAAGCTGGACCTGATCAATGCGATCGCCCAGGTGGAACTTGCCCAGCGGCACGGTCAGCCAGCGCTGGCCGGTGCTGTCCTTGATCTGCACGCGGTTGGTGAAGCTGCCCTTGGAGAACTGCACGTCGGCGTAGTGGACGAACACGTCCGCCAGCATGATCTGTTCGAGCATGCCGACCCAGGGAAACAGCATCGGTTGTGAGATCACGACCTTCATGGCTGCAACGCGCGCTCCATCAGGACGACGTCGTGCCAGCGCTGGTCCTGCAGATAGTGCTCGGCCAGGTGGCCGATCTGGCGGAAGCCCAGCTTCAGATACAGCCCGATCGCGCGCTCGTTGTCGGCCAGCACTTCCAGCAGGATCTTGCGCAGGTTCAGCGTCTGGCTGGCATAGGCAAACAGCGCTTCGCAGGCCGCGCGCCCATGGCCTTGCCCCTGGGCGCCAGGGGCCAGGCAGATGCCTAGCGCGCCGTGGCGGTTGACCAGGTCGATCTTGATCAACTGCAGATAGCCCAGCACGGCATCGGTCGCCCGGTCCGCAATGACGAAGAACACCACGTCGCTCTGCTGTGATTTCCCGACCAGCCACTCGCGCACGCTGGCGGCGGAGTTGGGCCGCGGGCGCGTCATCAGCTGCAGTTGCATGGGCACGTCGTTGCGGAGCAGCTGCAGGTGCGGGATATCGTCTTCGCGCCACGCGCGCAGGCTGACGTTGCCGGACGCGATCATGGCTGGAACTGGAAATACGTGAAGCGGTTGGGGAAGGCGGCCTCGACGGTGTGCCGGACTTCGTCGGCAATGACCGGATTGACCGCCAGATACACCAGCTCGACTTCCTGCGGAATGTCACGCAGCGCGATCACCGGCTTGCCGGCCACGGACGCGCCCTGCAG
This sequence comes from uncultured Ralstonia sp., assembly GCA_913056305.1. Classification (GTDB taxonomy): domain Bacteria; phylum Pseudomonadota; class Gammaproteobacteria; order Burkholderiales; family Burkholderiaceae; genus Ralstonia. Next base: position 12,000 of record CAJXMR010000020.1, on the reverse strand, counting down.
ATAGGGGTTCTGGTCGACGAAGGCGCGCAGCGCCTGCTGGTGCTGCAGGTTGCTGACGGTATAGCTGCCGTAGAAGCCCGCGCCGTAGATCACGGCGGGAACCCCCTGGTGGCGGGTTTCAAACTCGGCCAGATGGCTGGCTGCCTGCTGCCAGAAAAGCGCCAGACGGCCGGCGGCGATGACGGTGTCGGCCAGCGCTTGCGGCTCGATCGCAGGCTTGGCGTGGTTGACGGCAGCGTTGCGCGCGGCCGTGACGACAAACGTGCCACGGTGGCTGCGCTCGTCCAGGTCCAGCAACTCGAAGCCGTGGGCAGACAGCAGATGCTGCAGCGACGTGCGCGTGAAGTGGTTCACGTGATCCGCGACCAGGAAGTCGGCGGTATTGGTGAACGTATTGGGCACGATGGCATACAGCCGGCCGCCTTCGCGCAGCACGCCGTGGATGGCGCGCAGCGTGGCGCTCAGTTCGGCAATGTGTTCGAGCGAGAAGAACGAGCTGACCACATCGAACGATTGCTGCCACGCTTCGGGCAGGGTGTAAGTGGCCCACTGGCCGGGGCGGAGGAATTTCTCCCAGAAGCCGACATAGCGGTCGCTCACGTCGAACAGGTGGATGGCCAGGTCCGGCCGCTGCTGCAAGAGCAGGCGCATGGTCGCGCTCTTGGCGCAGCCGAAGTCCAGCACGCGTGCCGCCTGCGGCAGCGCCAGCTTGGCCTGGAACAGCGCAGCCTGATGCTCGGCGCGGAAGATCTTGCGGCCGTTGTCGATCGCGTAGATCTGGTCTTCCTCTTCGCTGGCGGTGAGGATGTCGTAGTCGGCGTCGTAGTAGCGCTCGCTGTCATACAGCTCGGCGGTCTGGATGTGGCCGCAGGCCTGGCAGCAGAACGTTTCCAGCGTGCCGTCCATCGGCCGGTTCAGCGACGACAGCGCACTCTGCGGGGCGGTGTAGATCGGGGCTGCCAGCGGTGCCTGGCAGACATTGCAGTGGTGGACAGGCATGGTCAGTGTTCCGCGCACAGTTCGGGATGGATGGTGCGGAAGTCGACGCCGCTGGCGTGCGAGCCCTTCCAGCCGTGCGAACGTCCGGTCGGTTCGCAGAAGTTGAAGTAGCGGAACTGCATCGACCAGCGCGAGCGGCTGCTGGTGTTGAACCCGGACGCATGCAGCACCAGGAAATCGACCAGCACCAGATCGCCCGGCTGGGTGAGCGGCGCGACCTGCGGATAGCGCGAGAGATACGTCGCCTCGTCCTTGAGCATGAGCGCGTAGGCGCCTTGCTTGCCGGCGTTGGTCGGGTCTGCGCTCAGCACCGGCAGCGGGCCTTCGCGGTGCGAGCCGGGGCAGAACACCACGGGCCCAAGCTCGGGCGTGACCTCCACCAGCGGGCTCCAGAACACCAGGCCATCCAGGCTGCGTAGCTGCGCCGGATATTCCTGGTGCCAGTTGGCGCGGAATTTCTCTTCGTTCGGGTTGTCGATGCGGATGCCGTAGCCGGCCCCGGCAATGGCGGGCTGGGCGCCTGGGCGCACTTCGGCAAACAACTGCTCGTGGCGCGGATCGGCCAGCAGGCGCACAAAGGCGGGGATCTGCTTGACGGCGTCATAGACCTCGCCGCCGTATTGCCGCTTGGCCCGGATCAGCGCCTGGTAGCCATCGTCGAAGCGCTCGGGGCTGAACGGCGCGCGTTCGATGTCGAGCCGGTACTTGTCGATGATCAGCCCGATGATGTCGTAGATGGCGCGCTGGATCGGCTCGGTCTGCGCCGGTGCGTAGAAGCCGGGCAGGATCAGCAGGCCGTCGCGGCGGAAGGTGTCGAGCTGGTTGTCGTTCAGGATGCGAGACATGGTTGCCCCTCCTGCAGGTGCGTGCGCACGAGGTCGATGACGACTTGCGATACGGTGTCGATGTCGGCCTCCGACATCTCGTGATAGGACGGCAGGTTGATTGCGCGCTCCGCTATCGCGTAGCTGTTGGGCGCGCTGTGGGTCGTGCCGCCGGCCGGCGTGCCGGATGGCCCAAACAGCCCCGTCTGCGAGAGCGGGTAGAAGAACACGCGGGCGTCGATGCCGCGCTGCGAGAACGCGGCCAGCAGCGTGTCGCGCGTGATGCCCAGCGCCGCGTCGAAGACCACCGTCGGCATCCAGTAGCCGTTCTGCGTGTGCGGCGGTTCGGGGTTGAGCTGCAGCCCGGGCACGCTGCCTAAGCGCGCGCGGTACGCGGCGAAGATCTCGCGCTTGCGCGCGATCAGTGCATCGATGCGCTCCAGCTGGGCGCAGCCGAGCGCCGCCTGCAGGTTCGACATCTTGTACTTGAAGCCGATGAAGTCCGGCCAGAACTGCTTGCCGCCCGGCACCCGGCCATGGTTGCTCAGTGCCAGCACGCGCTCATACAGCGCGCGGTCATGCGTGACGAACATGCCCCCTTCGCCGGTGGTCATGGTCTTGGTGCCGTGGAAGGAGAAGGTGCCGAAGGTGCCTTGCGAGCCGGCCGGGCGCTCGCGCCAGCGCGAGCCGATCGCCTCGGCCGCATCTTCGATGACGGGCACGCCGTGGCGCTGGCCGATCGCCAGCAGGCGGTCCATGTCGCACAGGTTGCCGTAGAGGTGGGTGGCGACGATGGCGCGCGTGCGTGGGGTGATGGCGGCTTCCACCTGTGCCGGGTCCAGGCACCAGCTGTCGGGCAGGATGTCGACGAAGACGGGCGTGGCGCCCAGATGCGCGATGGGCGCGGCAGTGGCGATCCAGTTGGTGTCGGCCAGGATCACCTCGTCGCCTGCTCCGATCCCAAGCGCGGCCAGCCCCATGTGCATGGCACCGGTGCAACTGGACGTGGCGATGGCGTAGGGCGCTTCGATATGCGCGGCGAACAGCTTTTCGAAGCGTTCGATATACGCGTAGCACTGCGGGCCCCAGCCGTTGCGCGCGGCGTCGGTCACGTACGCGACTTCCAGGTCGGTGATCGACGGCTTGGTGTAAGCGATGCGATTGGCCATGGCGCCTCCTATGCCTGTACCCATTCGATCTGCTCGATCTGGGGTACGGCCACGGCCAGGCGGCCGCCCCATTCCCCAACATAGGCGAGTTGCTGGGCGAGTTCCGCTTTCAGGTTCCAGGGCAGTAGCAGCACCACGTCGGGCTTGTCCTGGCGCAAGTGGTCTTCACCCAGGATGGGAATGCGGCTGCCGGGCAGGAACTTGCCCTGCTTGGCCGGGTTGCGGTCGACCACATACGGCAGCAGCTCACTGGTGATGCCCGCAAAATTCAGCAGCGTGTTGCCCTTGGCGGCGGCGCCGTAGCCGGCCACGCGCAGCCCCTGCTGGCGGCAGTCGGCCAGCCAGGCGACGAGGTCCTGCCTGATCCGCTCCGCCTGCCGCTGCAAGTCCAGGTAGTACGCGCGGCGGGTGATGCCGACGGCTTCTTCCTTGGCCAGCATTTCGGCCACCACGGGCGCGATGGCGTGCTGGCCGGTGTCGGCGCGCTGCGCAAACACGCGCAGGCTGCCGCCGTGGGTGGGCAGCGTCTGCACGTCGAAGACCTGCAAGCCGTTGGCGGCAAAGATGTGATTGACCGCGGTCAGCGACAGATACGAAAAATGCTCGTGGTAGACGGTGTCGAACTGCATGCCCTCCACCAGGCTGCGCAACTGCGGAAACTCGAAGGTGGCCACGCCTTGCGGCTTGAGCAGCAGGGAAAACCCCCGCACGAAATCGTTGATGTCGGGCACGTGCGCAAGCACGTTGTTGGCGGCGATCAGGTCCGCCTGCCGACCGGCCTTGGCCAGTTCCGTGGCCAGTCGCACGCCAAAGAAATCCTCGACGATGTCGATGCCGCGCTCGCGGGCGGCGGCGGCGGTGCTGGCGGTCGGCTCGACGCCGTAGCAGGGGATGTCGCGCGTACGCACGTACTGCAACAGGTAGCCGTCGTTGGCGGCCACTTCGGCCACCACGCTATGCGCCCCGAGGCCAAAGCGCGCGCGCATGTCGGCGACGTAGCGCTCGGCGTGCTGCAGCCAGCTGGCCGAGTAGGCGCTGAAGTAGGCGTAGTCCGCGTTGAAGAAGGTGTCCGCGCGGGCGAAGTCTTCGGTCTGCGTCAGCCAGCAGTGCTCGCACACCATCACGCGCAGCGGGTAGCGCTGCTCGGGCTGGTCCAGCGTGCCGGCCTCCAGGTACGAGTTGGACGGCGGCGCCGTGCCGAGGTCAATCAGCGGCAGATGCAGCGGGGTGGCGCAGTGGCGGCAATTCATACGTTGAGTCCAGTGAATGCGTCTGTCAGCGCCGGGTGTTGGCGGTCGCGCTCCGAGCAGGCGGTCATGGCCTGCGGCCAGGCGATGGCCAGTGCGTTGTCCAGCGGGTGCAGGCCCCCCTCGGCACCGGCCGCATAGGGCGTGGAGTGCAGGTAGATCAGTTCGCAATCGTCTTCCAGGGTCTGGAAACCGTGGGCAAACCCGGGCGGGATCAGCAGGCTGTTGTGCCGTTCGGCGGACAGCTCCACCGCGTGCCAGTGCAGGAAGGTCGGGGAGCCGCGGCGCAGGTCCACCGCCACGTCGAACACCCGGCCCCGCACGCACGTCACCAGCTTGGCTTCCGCATGCGGCGGATGTTGGAAATGCAGGCCGCGGATCGTGCCGGTGTGGCGGGTGTGGGAATGGTTGATCTGCGCGACGGCCGGTTCAAAACCGTACGGCGCCAGTTCTTGCGCGCAGAACAGGCGCGCGAAGAAGCCGCGCTCGTCGGTCAGCAAGTGCCGGCTGACTTCATAGAGCCCGGCCAGGGGCGTTTGCGCAAGCGTCAGGCGGCTCATGCATGCACCGCCTTATCGATCTGCGTCGCTTGCGTGAAGCGTGCGATCTGGGCTTCGCACAGCGATCGCGCATCGGCGAGGCCATGGCGCAGTTGCTGATACCAGCCGGCGGTCTCGCCGAGCGCGGTGTCGAGCGGCCAGACCGTGCGCCAACCCAATTGCTGGCGCGCCTGGCTGGCATCCAGGTGCAGGAAGCCGGCTTCGTGCGGCGCAAGGTGCGCGTCGTCGGCCAGCTGCCAGGCAAGTTCGGGCCAGTGGCGCTGCAGGCCGTGCAGGATCTGCTCGACCGAACGCGCGCCATGCGTGTCGGGGCCGAAATTCCACGCCTTGGCGCAGGCGGCATCGCCCGCCAGCAGGCGCTCGGCCAGCATGAGGTAGCCGTTCAGGCATTCCAGCACGTGCTGCCACGGCCGGGTCGCGTGCGGCGCGCGGATGACGAGCGGCGTCTTGGCGCTCACGGCGCGCTCGGCATCGGGGATCAGCCGGTCTTCGGACCAGTCACCACCGCCGATCACGTTGCCCGCGCGGGCCGTCGCCAGCAGCGGGCCATTCGCATTGGCAAAGAAGGCGCGCCAATAGCTCGCGGCCACCAGTTCGGTGCAGGCCTTGGAGGCGCTGTACGGGTCATGGCCGCCCAGCGCGTCGGTCTCGCGGTAGCCCCAGGCCCACTCGCGGTTGTCGTAGCACTTGTCGGTGGTGGCCACCACGATGGCGGACACGCCGCTGCAGGCGCGGGCGGCCTCCAGCACGTTCACCGTGCCCATCACGTTGGTGGAATAAGTGTGGGCCGGGTCCTGGTACGACGCGCGCACCAGCGGCTGCGCCGCGAGGTGGAAGACGACATCGGGCCGGGCCGCCGCCATGGCCTCGGACAGGCGGCTGGCGTCGCGGATGTCGGCCAGCGTGTGACCGGACAGGGTGGACTCCACGCCAGCCACGCTGAACAGGCTGGGGGTGGTTGCCGGTGCCAGGCTGTAGCCGTGGACCTCGGCGCCGAGCTGGCGCAGCCACAGTGCCAGCCAGCTGCCCTTGAAGCCGGTATGCCCGGTCAGGAAGACGCGCCGGCCTGCCCAGGCGGCGGAGCTGGGCTTCACCACGTCTTCCATGGTGCGTTCCCCGACTGCCACAGGGCTTCGAGGCTGGTCTTGTCTCGCATCGTGTCCATCGGCTGCCAGAAGCCGTTGTGCTCGAAGGTGTTCAGCTGCCCGAGGTCGGCCAGGCGGCACAGCGGGGTGTCTTCCCAGGAGGTGTGATCGCCGTCGATGTAGTCGAGCACCGCCGGCTCCAGCACGAAGAAGCCACCGTTGATCCAGTGGCCGCCGTCGCCGGGCGGTTTTTCCAGGAAGCCGGTGACGCGCGCGCCCTCACGCTGCAGCATGCCGTAGCGGCCGGGCGGCTGTACCGCCGTCACGGTGGCGAGCTTGCCGTGCTCGCGGTGGAAGGCGATCTTGGCGCTGATGTCGATGTCGGACACACCGTCGCCGTAGGTGAAGCAGAACGGCTCGTTCTTGTCGAGGTACGGGGCGACACGCTTGAGCCGCCCGCCCGTGAGCGAATGCTCGCCGGTATCCACCAGCGTGATGCGCCAGGGCTCGGCGTGCTGCTCATGCACCGTCACCGCGTTCTTGGACATGTCGAAGGTCACGTCCGACATGTGCAGGAAGTAGTTGGCGAAGTATTCCTTGATCACGTAGCCCTTGTAGCCGAGGCAGACGATGAAGTCGTTGATGCCGTGGGCCGCGTAGATCTTCATGATGTGCCACAGGATCGGGCGCCCCCCGATCTCGATCATCGGTTTGGGCTTCAGGTGGGACTCTTCGCTGATGCGCGTGCCCAGGCCACCGGCCAGGATGACTGTTTTCATTGGACTATGCGGATTGGATCGTTGGCCCGGCCGCTTTTTCCTTCAGCTGCTTGGCAAGCTGGAAATACTGGTCGGCCTTGAGCGAGAGCGTGTTGCTGCGCGCCTTGTAGATGATCGACAGGTTCTCGGCGGCCGCGAAGCTGCCGCGCCCGAACACGCTGTCGTCGAGCTTGGGCTTGTCGCCGATCTCCAGGGCGCGCAGGAAGGCCTGTTCGGCCATCGGCAGCCACTGCTGCTCGGCCTGCGCGGGGTGCTTGACCGCCGAGTCGAACATCAGGTGGCCCAGCATGAAGAAGTAGTCGGGCGATTCCGCCCACACCTCCATCCATTCGCCCGCCAGGGCGATGGCCTGCTCCAGGCGGTCGGACTTGGCTAGGCAGAACAGCAGCCGGATGCAAAGGTCGTGGCGGTATGGCACGGTTTGCGGCGCGCGCTCGAATGCCTGCAGGTAGAAATCCGCGGCGCGGGCGAAGTCCTTGCTGTTGACTTCTGTGTCCTTGCCGAGCTGGTACAGCAGGTAGGGGTCGTCCGGGCGCTGGGCCAGCTCTTCGTGCAGCAGCGTTGCATTGCGGTCGCGTTTCTTGTCCAGCTTGGCATTCAGATAGCCGTCGTGCCCGAGTACCAGCGGCAGCCGGACCCGCTGCAATGACGCCACCGGCTGTTCATGCACGCGCCCCTCGTACCGTACGCCGCGCGGCAGCAGGCGCGGAATCCAGGTGTTGGTCTGCTCCACCGCGCCGGAGATGTCGTACTCGCTGCGCACGCATACCACGCCCAGCAGCGGACCGAAGGTGCAGGCGGTGCGCAGCTCTTCCACGCCGGCCTCGAGCCATTCGTCCGCGTCCAGGATCAGGTTCCAGTCGGCATCGGCCTTCTCCAGCGCAGCATTGCGGGCGGCGGAGAAATCGTCGATCCAGGTGAAGTGGTGCACCTGGGCGCCGCACGCGCGGGCAATGGCAACGGTGTCGTCGGTCGAGCCGGTGTCGAGCACGACCATGCGGTCGACATGGGGCTTGGCGCTCAGCAGGCAGCGTTCGATGCAGGACGCCTCGTTGCGGGCAATGACAACCAACGCGATGTCCGTACGAGCTGCGGGCCGGGTCGCTGGTCGAGTCGAGGGTCGAGCGTGATGCTTGGCGTGTTTTGACATGCGGGCTCTCAATGGCTTGGGCTGGCGTGCGTTGCGCACCGCGTTTGCCAATCGTCCGCCCACCCGTCAGCGCGGCGCGGATTGCCCGACAACCAGGGGCAAGATCGGAAGGCGCGCGGGCAGCGCACGTCAGATCGACATGCTCATGACGCTTTGGTAGGCAGAGACCAGCTTGTTGCGCACCTGGACAGCGGTCTGCAGGTCGATGTTGGCCTTCTGCAGCGACAGCATCACGTCGTGCAGGTCGACGTCGGTGTTGCCGGCTTCGAAGCTGCGCGAGACGGTCTCGGCCTTCTGCTGCGAGGCGTTGACCTTGTCGAGTGACGACTTGAGCACGGCGCCGAAGTCGACGCTGACCTTGGCATCGTCGCCGCCGCCCACCGCGCTGCCGATGCCGCCCACCTGGCCGGACGGCGCCAGGATGCTGTTCATCAGCGACACCACGGAATTCGCGTTGGTGATATCCATGTGCTTACTAATCCACTTTTGTTGGTGGCACCCCCCGGCTGGCGGTTTCTGGCCGGTCTGGCGTCACGGTGCAGCAAAGGTAGCAGCGGCGCAGGGGTGTCCAAGCGCCCAAAAGCACGGGAAAAGGCCCTCTTCTTGGCGAATTGCTTGCCAGGGCGCTGTCGATAATGCCAACACGGAGCCTTGCCTGTTTTCCGGGTTTGGCGCGCTCCGCGCAACGCAGTCAGTCAGGAGAAAGGGATGCCAACGACAGCCGATTCGGTTGCTGTCGCCGACACGCTCGGTACGGTGGAAATGCCGGCAGTAGGCCAGGGTGGGGTGGTGCGCCAGAACGCTGGGGCGCTGAGCGCGCTCGGGCCGCTGGGCCGCCTGTCGCCGCGCTTGCTGGCGATGATCGCTGCGGCCGCGCTGGTCGCCGTGATCGCCGCGGCCACGCTGTGGAGCCGGGCGCCTGACTATCGCGTGTTGTTCAGCAACGTGACCGACAGCGATGGCGGCGCCATCATCGCCGCTCTGCAGCAGATGAACGTGCCGTACCGCTTTGCCGACCACGGCACCGCCATCCTGGTGCCGGAGGCCAACGTGCACGAGGCCCGCCTGAAGCTGGCCTCACAGGGCCTGCCCAAGGGCGGCCTGGCCGGCTTCGAGCTGATGGAGAACCAGAAGTTCGGCACCAGCCAGTTTGTCGAGCAAGTCAACTACCAGCGCGCCCTGGAAGGGGAGCTGGCCCGCACCATCCAGGCCATGCAGGAGGTGCAGTCCGCCCGTGTGCACCTGGCGCTCTCCAAGCCCACGGTGTTCGTGCGCGAGCAGGCCAAGCCCAGCGCGTCGGTGCTGCTGACGCTGTTTCCGGGCCGCATGCTGGACCGCTCCCAGGTGCAGGCCATCGGCCACCTGATCTCCAGCAGCGTGCCCAACCTGCCGCTGGCCAACGTGACGGTGGTCGACCAGGCCGGTCGCCTGCTGTCGTCATCGTTCCAGGACAATGCCTCGGGGCTGGACCCGACCCAGCTCAACTACGTGCGCGAAATCGAGCAGGGCTACATCAAGCGCATCGAGGCCATCCTCGGCCCGGTGCTGGGCGATGACAACGTGCGTGCGCAGGTCACGGCCGACGTGGATCTGGACAACACCGAGCAGATGGCCGAGACGTACCGTCCGAACCAGGACCCGACGGCCGGCGCGGTGCGCAGCTCGCATACCAGCGAATCGACGCAGAACAAGGCCAATGCCCAGGGCGGCGTGCCGGGCGCGCTGTCCAACCAGCCGCCGACCGCGCCGCGCATGCTGCCGACCGCCCCGGCGCCGGCCGCGGCCTCGCAGCCGGCCGCCAATGGTCCGAACGCCCAGCAACCGGCTGCGGCCACCGCCAACAGCGCGACCACGGGCAACGGCACGGAATCGAGCACCCGCGACACCACCCTCAACTACGAAGTCGACAAGACCGTGCGCCGCACCCGCGCTGCCGTGGGCACCGTGCGCCGCCTTTCGGTGGCCGTGGTGGTCAACTACCGCGGCGACGGCAAGACCTGGAAGCCGCTGTCGGACGCCGAGATGACCAAGCTCAACGCGCTGGTCAAGGACGCCGTGGGCTACGACGCCAAGCGCGGCGACTCCGTCAACGTGGTCAACAGCCAGTTCTCGGGCACGCTGCCGCAGGCCAAGGATGACCTGCCGCTGTGGAAGCAGCCGGAGATGGTCCAGTACGGCATCCAGGCCGCCAAGTACGGGGCGCTTGCGATCGCCTTCCTGATCCTGGTGTTTGCGGTGATCCGCCCGCTGATCCGCTCGGCCGCCAAGAAGAGCGAGCCGGTTTCGCCCACCTTTGTGGGCCGCGAGGGCGACGACCCGAACGCACCGATCATCACCGGCGCGGCGGCTGCCGCCGGTCCGGGGCTGGAGGGCCCGCACCACATCGCCGGCGCGCTGGGCTCCATTGACGACCTGCCCGACGACCTGCCGCAACTCAGCAAGAACAACGATTTCGAGAAGAAGCTCGAGACCATGCGCCGCATCGCGCAGCAGAACCCGCGCGCCGTCGCGGCCGTCATCAAGCAATGGGTGAGTAACGAATGAGCGCCGAAGGACTCCAACGCAGCGCCATCCTCATGATGTCGCTGGGCGAAAGCGAAGCCGCCGAGGTGCTCAAGCACCTGGGCCCGCGCGAAGTGCAGAAGCTCGGCGCCACCATGGCCGCGCTCAAGAACGTGTCGCGCGAACGCGTGCTCGATGCCTTCGACGCCTTCTTCATCGAAGCCGAAGACCTGCCGCTGGACGTCGACTCCAACGAATACATCCGCACCGTCTTCCGCAAGGCGCTGGGCGACGACCGCGCCGCCAACATCATCGACAGGATCCTCTCGGGCGGCGACACCAGCGGCATCGAAGGCCTGAAGTGGATGGATGCCTCGTCGGTGGCGGAGCTGATCCGCAACGAGCACCCGCAGATCATCGCCACCATCCTGGTGCACCTGGATCGCGACCAGGCCTCGGAAATCCTGACGTACTTCACCGAGCGCCTGCGCAACGACACCATCCTGCGCATCGCCACGCTCGACGGCATCCAGCCCAGCGCGCTGAAAGAACTCAACGACGTGCTGACCGCGCTGCTCTCGGGCAACGACCATCGCAAGAAGAGCGCGATGGGCGGCGTGCTCACGGCGGCGGAAATCCTCAACCTGGTGCCGAGCGTGGTGGAGTCCTCCGTCATCGAAGGCGTGCGTTCGCGCGATCCGGAACTGGCCGACGCCATCGTCGAGAAGATGTTCGTGTTCGACAACCTGATCGACCTGGACAACCGCAGCCTGCAGACGTTGCTGCGCGAAATCTCGCAGGAAGTGCTGGTGGTGGCGCTCAAGGGCGCCAAGCAGGAATTCCGCGACAAGGTGTTCGCCAACATGTCGCAGCGTGCCGGCATGATGCTCAAGGAAGAGCTGGAAGTGCTGGGCCCGGTCAAGGTGTCGGAAGTCGAGGCGCAGCAGAAGGAAATCCTGCAGGTCGCCCGCCGCCTGGCCGAAGAAGGCGAGATCACCATCGGCCGCAAGGCAGAGGATGCGTATGTCTGAGCACGCGTCCCGCACTGGCCTGACGGAGCGCTGAGATGCCGCGCCCGCCCATCATTTCGCGCGACACGCTGGTCGACTGCCAGCCGTGGGAGCCGGCGGACTTCCGTCGCCCGCCCGCGCCGGTGGTTGAAGTTGTGCCGGAGCCGATCGAAGTTGCGCCGCCGGAAGACGCGCACCCGCATATCTCCGAAGAGGAATGGCAGGCCGCGCTGGACGAGGAGCTGGCCAACGCCCGCGATGAAGGCCGCCGCGATGGCTTCGCGCAGGGCTTCCAGGATGGCTTCGAGCAGGGCCGCCGCCAGGGTGAGGAAGATGCCCGCCAGATCGCCACGCTGATGCAATCGGTGCGCGACGCCGTCGGCCAGATGAATGGTGCCATCGCCGAAGAGCTGGTCGATCTGTCGTTGCAGCTGGCGCAGCAGTTCTTGCGCGGGGCGCTGCATGTGCAGCCCGAGCGCATCCTGCCGCTGGTGCGCGAAGTGCTGGGCGATGGGCCCACCGCGCCAGCGCCGGCCATGCTGCGCGTCCATCAGGACGACGCTGAACTGATCCGCCAGGTGCTCGGTACCGAACTGGCTGCCGCCGGCTGGACGCTGGTGGTCGATGCCGCCATCGAGCGCGGCGGCTGCCGCGTGCAGACGCGCTTTGGCGAAA